>JAWWBX010000076.1:0-16213 GCA_033720735.1 Saprospiraceae bacterium | reverse complement strand
GGACCAAGGCAGGTGTGACCTATAAACTGGACGGCCGCAACTACTTCAGCCTCGGGGGGATGTACAAGACCCGCGCGCCGTATATGCGCAATGCGCTGGTCTCCCCGCGGACGCGCAATCAGTTTGTTGCCGATCTCAAAGAAGAGACGATCATGGGTGGTGAGGCGACCTACCGCTTCACGACACCGTATTTCAAGGCCCGGCTCACGGGATACTACACGCAATTCAATGACCAGACCCTTTCCCGGAGTTTCTATCACGATGACGAGCGCAGTTTTGTCAATCTCAGCCTGACCGGGATCGACAAGGAGCACCTGGGGATGGAGGCGGCTGCCGAGGCGACGATCGTGCCCGGCCTGCGGGTGCATGGCGTCGCAGCGATCGGTCAGTACATCTTCAAATCGCGGCCGGTGGCGACCATTTCGCAGGATAACAACGCAGAACTGCTGCAGGAGAATGTGACCGTGTACGCCCGGAATTTCTACGTGTCCGGCACGCCGCAATCGGCCTACACTCTGGGATGGAGCTACAACTCCAAGCACTACTGGTCGGTCTACCTCAACTTCAACTATTTCGACAACGTCTGGATCGATTTCAACCCGGTGCGCCGCACGGCCGACGCCGTCGACCTGGTGGAAGAGAACTCACCGCTCTGGAACGACATCCTGCACCAGGAGAAGGCACCGTCGGCCTTTACCATCAACGCCTCGATCTTCAAGAGCTGGCTGATCGACCGGTTTGAGGACAACGTGTATTTCAATCTCAGCTTGTCAGTCAATAACATGCTCGACAATCAGGATTTCATCACTGGCGGATATGAGCAATTGCGGTTTGATTTTGAAGGAAAGGATGTGGACCGCTTTCCGTCGCGCTATTACTATTTCTCAGGTTTGAACTACTACCTCAATGCAAGTATCAGGTTTTAATATCCATCGCCTCTGGGCAGGCTTCATACTCGTGTTGGCGATTGCGCTAACCGGCTGTGTGGATCAGGATTTCGACGCCCCACCACCCGGCGGCAGCGATCCCGATCTGACACCCAATATCAGTATCGCCGATCTCAAGGCGATGCATATGCTGGGAGAATACGAGGAGATCACTGAAGATCTCATCATTGAAGCGCTGGTCATATCCTCGGATGAAGCCGGAAACTTTTTCAGACAACTGGTGATTCAGGACGAAACCGGAGGTATCGAGATCAGGGTGGATGCCACCGAGCTGCACGCGGTCTACCCGGTGGGCCGGCGCGTGTTTGTCAGGCTCAACGGCCTCTGGCTCGGGGACTTCAACAACCTGGTGCAGCTGGGGGCTGCCGTCGTCGAGGATGAGGACGGATTCCTTGAGTTGGCCCGCATTCCCGAATCCGTTTTGGATCAATACATTGTCACCGGCACGTTCGGCAACGAAGTCATTCCGGCCGTAAAGACCATCGATGCATTGACGAGTGCAGATGTCAGCACCCTGGTCACCCTGGAGGACGTCCAATTTGTCGACGGGGATGCCGGATCGACATACGCCGACGCACAAAATCTCACCGCCTTCAACCTGGACATCGAGGACTGCGACAAGAATCAGCTGATCGTGCGCTCGAGCGGGTTTTCCAGCTTCGCGAGCGAGATCACTCCGCTGGGCAATGGGCGCATCACCGGTGTGCTCGGCGTGTTTGGCAGTGATCTGCAGCTCCTGATCCGCGATACGGATGACGTCTCGATGGACGGTGAGCGCTGCCAGCTTGGTGGCGGCAATCGCATCGATATCTCCGCCGTCAGGCAGGCCTTTGCAGGAGGTGCAGGGACTGCTCCCGAAGGCTTTATCCAGGGCGTGGTGATCTCCGACCGCACTTCCGGCAATCATGTTGGGCAGAATATGTTTGTCCAGGACGGTTCTGCCGGGGTCGTGGTACGCTTTTCCGAAACCCATAGCTACAACCTTGGTGACGAGATCCAGGTCGAGGTGACCGGGCAAACCCTGGAGGAGTTCAACGGGCTCCTGCAGGTTAATGGCGTGCCCTTGTCGAATGCACAGGTCATTGGAGCAGGCGCGCTGCCGTCGCCGCGCATAACCACCGTCAGTGAGATCCAGGCCAATCTTGAGGCCTGGGAGTCGACGCGGGTGATGCTACAAGGCGCGACGCTAAGCGGCAACAGCACATTTTCCGGTACGCTGACCGTGACCGATGCCACCGGGTCGATGATCATGTTCACGCGCTCGCAGGCCAGTTTCGCCTCCGATGCCGTACCAGCCGAACCGGTGGATATCACTGCGATCCTCTCCGAGTTCGGGGAACCGCAGCTGGTCATCAACACCAGGGCCGATGTGGGTGGCGGTACCGGGGGAGGGGATGACCTCAACGAGAGCTTCAACAGCTTGCCTGATGATGCCGATGTCGACCTGGCCGGCTGGACCAATGTCGCCGTGAAAGGCACACGCCTGTGGCGCGTGCAGGTCTTCAGCGGAAATCACTACGCGCAGGCCACCGCCTTCAACGATACAGAACCGGAAATGGAGACCTGGCTGGTCACACCGGCGCTTGACGGCACCGCAGCGAAGGTGCTCACCTTCAACACGGCCAAGGCCTTTTGGGACCATAACGGTCTTACCGTCCTGAGTTCGACTGACTTTACCGGAGATGTGACCACCGCCACCTGGAATCCGGTAAATACGCGCATTGCCAACATGTCTGACCCCGATCACGAGTGGATCGCCTCGGATGAGATCGACCTGGAAGCGTTTGGCGCACCGGTGTATATCGCCTTCCGCTACGAGGGGAGTGGCCCTTCCGAGTTCGACACATCGTACCGGGTCGACGACATCGTTGTCAGGGACAAGTAAGGATTGCGGCCATGGATCAACAGCACCTGGCGTCGGTTCGCAGCCCGGGTCGGTTCGCATTCCGGGCATTTACCATCAAGCAAGATGAAGCCAGCTGGAAAGTGGGGACCGACAGTGTCCTGCTTGGCGCCTGGACCCAGTTGACCCCGTCAGTCAAGACCATTCTTGATCCCGGTGCAGGTACGGGGGTGCTCAGCCTGCTGATGGCCCAGCGTCATCCGGCGGCGAAGATCGATGCGGTGGAGAAGGATCTGTTGACCATCCGTGAACTGAAACACAACATCTCCGGATCCGACTGGTCGGACCGCATCCAGGCGGTGCACGAGGACGTGCAGGTCTTCGCCACTTCGCGTCGCCACCTGTATGATCTCATCATTTGTAATCCGCCGTATTTCGCGGAAGGACAGCAGTCCGCTACGGGTTCGCAGCGCACGCTGGCACGGCAGGGGGGTGACTTTCATGTATGGCATTTGCCCAAACTGTGTGATGCCTTGTTGGCGCCCGCCGGGACGTTGTCGGTGGTCATGCCCGCTTCTGCTGTGTCATCGTGGATCGCCTTGGCCAATGCACACGGGTACTATGCCTCACGCCGATTGGACGTATCACATCGCCCGGGATTGGCACCATCACTCACTTTGCTGCAAATGTCTCGCGCGTTGCGGTCGCCCCATCTGGAGTCGATGGCGTTGTACGAAGAAGGGGAGCGGTCGTCGGCGTACCGGGCATTGTGCGCTCCTTACCTGCCATGATCGGGCAGGCAGCAGATCGCTGTCTACAGGTTGCTTACGGGCAAAAAAAATCGGAAAACCCGCTGCGGAATCTTCCGATATCAGTTCTCGCTCGGTGCTTCCACACCGGCTTGCGCCTCTGCAATGATGCGCTTTGCCACGTTGAGGATCGTATCGTCTTCCAGGTCGACGTAACCACCGTCGGGACCCGGCTGAATATGCTTTCCTACAATCTGCCCATCCTGATACTTCTGTGCGCCAAAGTAATTGCGTACGGTCTGTTCTTCCACATTCAATTCCTCGGCAATTCTCTTGACACTGCCAGTCGGCAAGCTGTGCTTGATCTGGCGCAGTTCCTTAAATGTGATGTACATAAAGAAACAGTTTGAATTAGTAATTAGGAAAATGTCACTCGTATGTAACGATGTGTAAAATAGAAAAATTTCGGGAAGCGCCATTGTTCACGCGCAGGTCGAAAAATCCGGGTCAGAGGACGTCTTCAACCGGCACATGCGTCAGGTTGAATGCCTCTGCTACACCGGCGTATACGACCTTGCCCTGGACCACATTGAGACCCAACCGCAGCGCCCGGTCCTGACGGCAGGCAGCCACCCATCCTTCATTGGCCAGCTTGATCGTATATGGCAATGTGGCATTGGTCAAAGCGATGGTCGACGTGTACGGAACAGCGCCCGGCATGTTGGCCACACAGTAGTGGACCACATCGTCGATCACGTAGACCGGATCTTCATGGGTGGTCGGCTTGGTGGTCTCAAAACAACCGCCCTGGTCGACCGCGACGTCAACCATCACCGTGCCGGCGCGCATCTCCTTGAGCATGTCGCGCGTGATCAGGCTGGGTGCCTTCGCGCCCGGGATCAGCACCGCGCCGACGATGAGGTCATGATTCTTGATGAGCCAGCGGATGGTGTATTCATTGGAGTAGAGCGTTGTGACATTGGGTGGCATCACGTCTGCCAGGTAGCGGAGCCGGGCCAGGTTGATATCGAGAATGGTCACCTGGGCGCCCAGCCCGGCGGCCATTTTGGCGGCTTGCGTGCCGACCACGCCACCGCCGAGGATCAATACCTTGGCAGGCGGTACGCCAGGTACACCGCCAAGTAATACCCCCCGCCCCAGCTGGGGCTTTTCCAGATACTTGGCACCTTCCTGCACCGCCATCCGGCCGGCAACCTCAGACATGGGGATCAGGAGCGGCAGACTGCGGTCCGGGAGTTCGACCGTTTCGTAGGCCAGGCACACCGCGCCGCTGTCGATCATGGCATTGGTGAGCGGCTCGTACGAGGCAAAGTGGAAGTAGGTGAAGACGAGTTGCCCCTCGCGGATCAGGCTGTATTCGGACTCAATGGGTTCCTTGACCTTGACGATCATCTCGGCCCGTGCGTAGATGTCCTCGATGGTTGGGAGGATCTCGGCACCGGACTCGCGGTACATGTCATCCGAAAAGCCGCTGGCGTCGCCGCCTGTCGCCTGGACGAAGACGGTGTGACCGCGTTTTACGAGTTCCAGCGCCCCGGCAGGGGTGAGGGCAATACGGTTTTCCTGTTTCTTGATCTCCTTCGGTACGCCGATGATCATAGACACGTGTTTAAGGTGTGTTTTCAGGGACTAGCAAATGTAATATATCGGATTTACAGTGGCGTGGTCCGGGGGTCACATTCAGAGAGTGTGGCGTGGCATTGCAAATGTGGTATTTCGAATTTCGTCGAAATTCTAAATGTTTTTCATAACCAGTATGATTTTCAACGAGATAGACATATTCAGATCACCTGTCACTTGAACGAGATTGCAGGCACTGTGAGAGCTGAACCAAGGTGGGAAATGAAAAAGGCCCGGTACATCTACCAGGCCTCTTGGAAAGTATAACTAAAACTAAGATCCGTATCTGTGCGTGCAAGAGGGGAAAAAAAGGCTCGTGACTTTTCACGAGCCCGCCGGATTCGGCGTTAGAATTTCCATTAATAACCAAAACTTACACTGACGCTAAGTTAAAACATATTATGAATATTTAAAATATGTAGTTAACTAATTTTTACACAATTATAATTTTAAAAAAAATTTAATATGTAATCAGCGGAAGGTCAGGAGCTGATATTCAGGTGTCTTGAACAGACGTCTCAGAAAATAGCGGGAAGAAAGCTGGGTTAGCGCATCAACCCGGCCTGATAAGCCCGGGCCTGCAGGCGCTGCACGGCTTTGAGGCCTTCCGATCCGAGGTCCAGGCTGAAGGTATTCACGTAGGTGTTGATGTGTTGTTGCATGACCTGCTGGTCCATTTCCTGGGCATGTGCGCGGACATACGGCATGGTACTTTCGGGCTGGGCAAACGCATGTTGGATACTTTGCCTGATCAGAGTCTCGATTCGCCGGATCTGACCGGCACCAAGCGTGGTCCGCGCGACAAAGGCTCCCAGCGGGATCGGGGTTCCGGTTTCGCGCTCCCAAAAGGTGCCAAGATCCTCAATGCAATGCAGGCCCTTGTCCTGGTAGGTAAATCTGTTTTCGTGGATGATCACGCCCGCGACGGCAGACCCGTTGACGACGGCATCCTCGATGTCCGAGAAGACCATGAATTGTTTGCGCTGTGCAGCAGGATAGCGGAGGCGAAAGAGCATGTGTGCCGTGGTATGCGTGCCGGGGATCGCCACCGGGCCCTGGTTGATCACGTCTTCACTCAGCGGTTGGCGCGCAATGAGCAATGGCCCACATCCGAATCCCAGTGCTGCCCCGGACGAGAGCAGACTGTATTCCTGCATGATCTTGAGATAGGCATGGAAACTCACTTTGGTGACATCGAGCTGACCCTCCAGGGCCCACTCGTTGAGCGTTTCGACGTCTGCGATCCGCACGTCAAACTCGAGCTCGTCTGCATCCACCTTGCGGTGCACCAACGCCTCCATCATGAAGGTATCGTTGGGGCAGGGGGAGAAGCCCAGGGTGAGTTTCATGTTCGTCGAGATTCCCTTAATTTTGAAAAGACCCCGCCATGCATCCGGAGATCCTGCACGAAGATAACCATCTGGTCATCGTCAATAAGCCCAACGGCGTTCTGACCCACGGGGACAAGACCGGCGATCCGACAATGGAGGAGTTTGTCAAAGCGTATATCAAGGAGAAATACAACAAACCTGGCAATGTGTTCATCAAGGCGGCCCACCGTATCGATCGTCCGGTCAGCGGTGTGCTGGTGTTGGGCCGCACGTCGAAAGGGCATGAGCGCATGACCAGGTTGTTTCACGACCGGCAGGTGCGCAAGACGTATTGGGCGCTCACCACGCGCTGCCCGTCACCCGAGCGCGGACGCGTGGTGCAATATCTCGTCAAGGACTATGACCGGAATGTCGTCGATTGGCATGATGACCCGGTGCAAGGCGGGAAGAAAGCCATCACCGACTACGAGGTGCACGGCTTTGCCGATCCCTTCTACCTGATACGGCTCTTTCCGCTGTCAGGGCGGTCGCATCAATTGCGGGTGATGCTGCGCAGCAAACGGTGTCCGATCGCCGGGGATGTCAAGTACGGGGGACGCAAGATCTCCAACCCGCAGGCCCTCCTCCTGCACGCCTGGACGCTCAGTTTCGAGCACCCGGTCAAACGCGAGCTATTGACGATTTCGGCGCCGGTCCCGGACCTGGCGGAGTGGCAGCTGACCACTTCGGTGCTGCCGGTTCCGCGAGACTGAGAATGTATATATATTTGCGCCGGATGAGAGCTGTACGACCAGCTCCCTCTGAACTCCCCCAGGGCGGAAACGCAGCAAGGGTAGGAGGTTGTAGCGGTGCGATATAGTTTCTCATCCTTTTTTATTTCCCTCCTCCAGAATATCCCTGATCAGTTTGGCATCCAGATCGTGAAACGGCCGTAAGGGCCCGGGCTCACCCACTGCCGGGATCAGTTGTTTCTGCAGCCAGCAGACGTCCCGCCAGGCACCCTGCTTGTACCCGATGTTGCGATAGGTGCCGACGACCTCAAAACCCAGGGCCTGGTGAAACGCCATGCTTGGCGGATTCGGGACGACCACGCCCGCCAGTGCCAGATGCAGGCCCTGCGCCTGCAAAAGGGCAAACAGACAGCCGTACAGCCGGCTGGCCAACCCACGGCGCAGCCACGGGTGATCCACATAGACACTCACCTCACACGACCAGCGGTAGGCAGCGCGCTGGCGGTGCGGGCCGGCATAGGCATAGCCGGCGAGCCCGGCAGGTGTTACGGCGGAAAGCCAGGGATAGTCCCCGAGCGCAATCCGGCTCCACATACCGGCTTCGTCCGGCACGCGTTCTTCGAATGAGGTCCAGTGTTCAAGAATGTACGGTGCGTAGATGCGGAGGATCTCGCGCACGTCACCGCGTTCCGTCAAGCGCAGCACCGGTCGTTCGTTCATGATGCGCTGGCTTCTGCAATGCGGCGATTGTCCGGGGCAGGGCCGGCACCCGGGTGGCGCCGTGAAGAATGCACGTGATAAACCATCCAGACGTTGTATTGTGCCTGGCTAATTTCTACTTTTGCATTGAATATTTTTATATGTGAAAAATTTGCATAGATGAAGTTCTTCATAGATACCGCCAACCTCGATCACATCCGGGAAGCCAAAGAACTGGGGATCCTCGATGGCGTCACTACCAACCCGTCCCTGATGGCCAAAGAAGGCATTGCCGGGGACGAACAAATCCGCGCACATTACCGCAAGATCTGTGAGCTGGTGGCGGGCGACGTGAGCGCAGAAGTCATTGCCACTGACTTCGAGGGCATGATCAAGGAAGGCAGTGAGCTGGCGGCCATCGCACCCAATATCGTGGTCAAGGTGCCCATGATCAAGGATGGCGTCAAGGCGCTGCGTTGGTTCGCCGACCGGGACATCCGTACTAACTGCACACTGGTGTTTTCAGCGGCACAGGCCATCCTGGCAGCCAAAGCAGGGGCCACCTACCTGTCACCATTCATTGGTCGGATCGACGATATCAATTGGGACGGCATGGCGCTGATCAGGCAGATCGCCGAGATCTTCGCCATCCAGGGGTACGAGACCGAGATCCTCGCTGCTTCAATTCGCAGCTCGCGCCATATCGTGCAGGCTGCCGAGTCTGGCGCCGATATTGTAACCTGCCCGCTGGCGTCGATCATGGGCATGCTCAAGCATCCGCTGACAGACAACGGACTGGAGAAATTCCTCGCCGACTATCACAAGGCCAGGGAATCGGTGCCTGCGACCTGATCAGGCATGCGCAAGATCTACTACCTGTCGACTTGCGACACCTGCCGGCGCATCATCGATACGCTCTATGGGCTCCCGGGCTTCGTCTTTCAGGACATCAGGCAGGAAAATATCGGTCCTGAGGACCTTGACCGGATCGCAGGTCAGGTCGGCTCCTATGAGGCCCTCTTCTCAAGGCGGGCGCGCAAGTACCGGTCAATGGGGCTCGGTGAGCAGGATCTATCAGAGGATGACTATCGCAGGTTGATCCTAGACGAATACACCTTTCTCAAACGACCGGTCCTGGTCATCGACGATCAGGTCTTTGTCGGAAATGCCCGCAAGACCGTAGAGGCTGCGCGGAACGCGCTCAATCCCTAGTCGCAAAGCAGAGTGATGACGGGTGTGGTGATCCGGTTGCTTTCATTGCCCGCCCGGTCGATGATGTAGATCTCATACTCCAGTTGATCGGTGGGAAATTGCCCGGATGGTGTGCAGGGATCCTGTCCGTTGGGAAAGAGGCAACAGGTTGAATATAGCAGGATGTGGACATCTCCCTCCACACCGTTGCTGGAACCTTGCGGCGGGATGAACGGGATGCCGAAACTGTTGTCAAGCTGGCCAGTGCGTTTGTCAATAAAAAAGACATTGTTGCCCGGTGCGTCCTCTTCGCGGCCGATGTCCCCGTCGCCATCTTCAAAGTGGAAAGTGACCACCAGACTGTCCTGCTGGAACACCCCCTGGCGCAAGGTGTCCTTTGACATGCTGACAAACTCTATTTTTGGCACGTCGGCAAAGTCCGGAGCATTGATGCACCCGGGATGGCACAGTACGACCAGGCAGCCCAGGCCGAAGCCGGTCATGACAAGTTTCAGGATGGATCTGCGCTCAAAACTCATACATCGGATCTTGACGGTCGCCCCGGCACAGTTTGAACCACTGGCCCAGGATATCGCCAGGTATCAATATAGAAACAATACCCTGTACCGGCAATATTGCGATCTGGTCGGTCGCGTGCCTGACAGGGCTGGACACCTTGGCGATATCGCCTTTCTGCCCATTCAGTTTTTCAAACAAACGCTCGTATCAAGTAACGCTCAAACCCCGGAAATTGTATTCGAAAGCAGTACCACCACAGGAGGCACCCCCAGCCGGCACGGCTTGTGGGACATGGATCTGTATCACCGCGTGGCGCGACAAGGGTTTGCAGCGGTGATGGGGCAAAACGTCGAACAGCTGACCTGGCTGGCCCTGCTGCCGTCCTATCTTGAACGTCCCAACGCATCACTCGTCACCATGCTGAAGGACTTTGTTCGCCGTGGCCAGCCCGGGAGCGGATTCTTTCTTGATGACCTGGAAAGGCTCGCAGAGGCGGTCAGAGCGTGCGAAGAAGCGGGTCGTCCGGCCGTGCTGCTGGGTGTCAGCTTCGCGCTGCTTGATTTTGCGACCCACCATGCCATGCCCTTGCGCCACACGATGGTCATCGAGACGGGCGGGATGAAAGGCCGCAGGGAGGAAATGACCCGCGAGGCACTGCACCGCCAGTTGTGCGAGGCCTTCGGTCTGCAGGTCATCGGTTCGGAATACGGAATGACGGAATTGCTCTCACAGGCCTGGTCACCTGCTATCGGCAGGTTTCAATGTGCCCCGACATTACGGGTCCTGACGCGGGAAGTCCATGATCCGCTGATGCTGTCGGCAGGCACGCGGGGCGCGATCAATTGCGTTGACCTGGCCAACCTGGACAGTTGCAGTTTTATCGCAACCGATGACCTTGGCCGCGTGCTCGACGATGGCACCTTCTACATGTACGGACGTCTGGATGGATCGGAGCAGCGCGGATGTAATTTGATGGTTGCGGACGAGCTTAGCGGATAAGCCCCTCGAAGAGCCAGTTGGCGAGTGCCTGCCGGTTGCTCTCGGGCAGGATGCGGTAGCGGTCTGCCGCATTACGGATATTGGCCAGCTCGACATAGACTGCCGTCGGATCCGTGTACTTCAGCACATACAGGTCGCGGCTGCTCACCGTGCCGCGATAATCACGGCCCGGGCGGTTCTTGCGGTACTTCTCCTTGAAGACCTTCTGAAGTTGCAGGGCCAGGCTGCGACCGGACTTGCTGTGCGGGTAGTAGTAAAAGAAGACATCCTGACGGCGCTGGGGGCTGCGGCTGTCGACGTGGATACAGACCACCGTATGCTGGTCGATCCCCTTCTCGCGGTAGGTGCGGTGCAATTCGTTGATCGCGTGGGTGCGCTGCTGCAGACGGGCGGTTTGCCAGATCGGGATCGGCTTGCCCATACAAAGCTCTTCCTTGTCACATTCAAGGATCGATTCGGATCTGATGCCGTCATTGGGGTCCTGGATGATCACCTCGACAATGGCCCCGTGCTCCATGAGTTTGCGTGCGAGGCGCAGGGTCACATCATAGGCGTATTCGTCTTCGCAGAGCGATTCTCCGATATACTCGGAAATGGCCCCCGGGTCGGGTCCGCCATGACCACTTACCAGATAGAAGACCTGACCCTGCAGCTGATTGGATACATGCGTGATCTCGGCATGGTCAGGGCCAAACAACGGGTAGGAGAGTGGCACCGGTTCATCGAGTTTGGCGGTGGGTTCAGGTGCAGGGGTGGTCTCCGCCAGGACTTCGGCCGGCTCATCGTGGGTGAGGGCGACTGTCGTGGCGATGGCAGGGATCTCTTCAACCGCAGTGACCGGTTCGTGATTGACCATTTCGTGCATGGGAACCCAGAGGATCCCCGTTTCTTCATAATCGCCTTCGCGCAGTCCGGCTCGCGTGAGGTCGCGGTTGTAGCGAGCGATACGGTTGGCCATGTCCCAGTCATCAATCCCGATCGTGCTGCGGATGCTTTGCCCATTGTACTGGTAGATCAGCACCGGAAGGAGGTAGGTCTGTCCTTTCTCCAGGTGCGCGTTATGGTCAAGAGCGTTGAGCTCATAGAACTTGTACAGGTTGCTGATATGGTCGATCAGCTGATACCGGCGGAGCAGCGAGTACGCGCCATCACCGTTGCGGGCGGTGGCCTTGTGGTACGTGGGACCTTTGTCGGATGAGAAGGCGACGCAGATCGAGACAAGAAGGAGGCCAATCCAGAAGCGCATCGACGGGGTCCAGATTAAATTCGGGGAAAGATATTAAAAAAAATCATAATATATATCGGATTCGCAATCCCGGGAGGTCGCACTTGTTCTATGAATGGAGCATGTGGGTGAAATATTGTTTTGCTCAACGAATTTAGGGTTTCCGGTTGGTATCTTTGGCGCCAATGGATGCACTGCGTGCGATCGGCTGGACGATCGGCAAGGAGGTACGGATCGAATTGAGGAAAGGCTATGCGC
Source organism: Saprospiraceae bacterium (assembly GCA_033720735.1). Classification (GTDB taxonomy): domain Bacteria; phylum Bacteroidota; class Bacteroidia; order Chitinophagales; family Saprospiraceae; genus B8-G4. The sequence continues at coordinate 4,080 of JAWWBX010000076.1, read as the reverse complement.
TGGGCGGACTCATCGTCTTTGTCCTCTGTACCGTGTATGTGATCTATCTGACAGTCTCCGAGGTGCCGCCTGCACTGTGGAATGCGCTTTACTGGGTCGCCTTTCTGTTTCTCAGCATCCATACCGTGCTCAAAAGTTTTGCTCACGAAAGCTCGTCGCGCTACCTGTACTATTATACTCTGATGGCGCCGGAAACCCTGTTTGCGGCTAAATGCATCTATAACGCAGGCCTGCTCACCGCCCTTGGTCTGCTGATGTATGGGGCGCTGAGTCTGATCGGCGGCCATCCGGTGGTCAATACGGGGCTCTTCATCACGGCGATCGTGGCCGGTGGGATCGGTATCTCGCTTTGTTTTACCTTGATCTCGGGCATCGCCATCAAAAGTGACAACGGCGCGACGCTGATGACGGTGTTGTCCTTTCCGGTCATCATCCCCGTACTGCTCAACCTGGTGCGTTTGTCAGAAGCGTCATTGCAACGTCCGGGCACGGTGCAGGTCGGTGACCATCTGTTGATGCTGGGTGCGATCGACCTGCTTCTGGTGGCCCTGGGACTCTTGTTGTTCCCATATTTGTGGAGATCATAAATGAAAGTATGCGAAAAGACTGGTGGAAGGCACTGTGCGTACTGATCTTGCTCTACACCATCGTGGTAGGGCTGATCGTCCCGCTCAAACCCGGGATCGAGGAGACCCTGCCCGTCTCCGTCGACGCCGGTGAATTGCTCGTACTGTCTGTGAAAGGCTACAACACCGATTTTGTCAACGCTCAGGACCAACGGAGGGCGTGGCTCAAACTGGACGATACGCATGCCGTGGCGGCCAACCAACTGCTGACCGTTGATGAGCGCCGCGTACGGATCAGCTTCTCGATCCCGGCTTCGCTACCTGGAAACAGCACCGGGCAGCCTGCCTCACTTATCATCGATGATCCGTTCCATGGCCCGATGGTCAAACCCGATGCAGTAATGATCAACAATGCCGCTGCGGGCGGTTCGGCCAGCCTGTGGACCACCTCGCCCGTCTCAGACCTCCATGTGCGTGGTGCGTTCCGATACCCGTTTCGTCCGATCCTCTACGAGACGATCAGGACGATCTATTATCACGTGCCGATGTGGTTTGCCATGATCTTCATGCTCTTTGCCAGTGGATGGCACAGCATCCGCTACATGCGCTTCGGGCAAACTGTCAACGATCGCTGGGCCAGTGCACTGGCCACCACCGGGACCATCTTCGGTGTGCTCGGGTTGCTGACGGGCATGTTGTGGGCCAAATACACCTGGGGCACCGCGTGGAGCTGGGATATCAAACAAAATGTTTCGGCGATCACCTTGCTCATTTATTTCGCGTATTTCATCCTGCGCAAATCGTTCGATGATCCGGAACGGCGCGCGCGGACAGCGGCGGTTTACAACGTGTTCGCAGCCGCCATGCTCATTCCGTTATTGTTCGTGATCCCGCGTCTGACCGACAGCCTGCATCCCGGTAGCGGGGGCAATCCTGCACTCGGCGGGGAGGATCTGGACAATACCATGCGGGCCGTTTTCTACCCCGCTGTCATCGGCTGGATACTGGCCGGACTTTGGCTGAGTCAGGTCCTCTACCGGATCCGCAAGCTGGAACACGAGGTCGCCAATTGAAAACAATTTGTCATCTTTACACCACCTAGGTTTACCGAATGAAATACCGGATTTCAACCCTCATTTTTCTCCTGTTTTATCTTACGCGACCAGCGCTGGGACATGGCGAATCGGTCGATTTTATGCGGGATACAGGCAAGATCTATGTGGTGGTTGCGGTGCTTGCCGTGATCTTTCTGGTGTTGATCGGATACCTCATTTATCTGGACCTCAAAACACGCAAACTGGAAAAGCGGATACGCCATGGCAGCAACTAAAACCAAGGTCAACAAGCAGGCCAGTTTCTTTCAAAGCGTCAACCGGAACTTTGACCGGGCGGCCAGCCTGACATCCATCCCCAAAGGGCTCCTGGAACAGATCAAGCAGTGCAACTCTGTCTATCAGATGCGGTTTCCGGTGCGCATCGGGAATCAGTTCCGGACCATCGAGGCGTATCGCGTCCAGCACAGCCATCACCGGCTGCCGACCAAGGGAGGGATTCGTTTCAGTCATCTGGTCAACCAGGACGAGGTGATGGCCCTCGCGGCCCTCATGAGCTACAAATGCGCGCTCGTCGATGTGCCGTTTGGCGGGGCCAAGGGCGGAGTCAAGGTCAGCCCCCGAGAGCTGTCCGTAGAGCAGTTGGAGAACATTACCCGCCGCTATACGACCGAACTGATCCGCAAGAACTTTATCGGGCCTGGCGTGGACGTGCCGGCGCCTGATTACGGGACCGGAGCCCGCGAAATGGCCTGGATCCTGGATACTTACCTGACCTTCAATCACGGAGAGATCGACGGCCCGGCGTGTGTCACCGGCAAACCAGTCAATCAAAACGGTATCCGGGGGCGCGAGGAGGCCACCGGCCGGGGTGTCTTTTATGGCATCCGAGAATTCCTGAGCAATCCCAAGGATGCCGAGGCGATCGGTCTCACACCCGGGATCGCTGGCAAGACCATGGTCATCCAGGGTCTTGGCAATGTCGGTTCCTTTTCCGGATCGATCTCACAGAATGAAGGGGACGCCGTCATCATCGGCGTATCGGAAAGGGAAGGCACCATTTACAATCCCAAAGGGATCGATGTCGGCAAGCTCGTCCGCTTCCGTCGTGACAACGGGACGATCATTGGATTTCCTGGCACGAAAAAGCTGCCGGAACGCGAGGACTGGATCGCCATCGAATGTGATATCCTGGTCCCGGCTGCACTCGAAAGCCAGATCCACAAGGGCAACGTGAGAAGGGTCAAATCCAAGATCATTGCTGAGGCGGCCAACGGACCGGTCACGGCCGAGGCCGAAGATGTACTGCGCAAGAAGGGTGTCGTGATCATTCCGGATATGTACCTCAACGCCGGCGGTGTCACCGTCTCATACTTCGAATGGCTCAAAAATCTGTCTCATCACCGGTTTGGACGCCTCGAGAAACGGTATCGCTCCGGCACGTATGCCGGCATCCTTGACCAGATCGAAAAGCATACCGGCGAGTCGGTCAGCGCACGCGATCGCTCCCAGTTGACCAAGGGCGCCGATGAGGTCGACCTGGTCCGCTCCGGACTCGAGGAGACGATGATGGTCGCTTACCAGCAGATCCGGGAGATCTGGAAGCGCAAGAAAGGTGTCGACGATCTGCGCACAGCGGCCTTCGTCAATGCCCTCAACAAGATCGCCAACGACTACATCCGCATGGGGGTCTTCCCGTAGACATCCGGCAAAATAAAATTTGGATCAGGACCACGATTTCTGCGATCTGTTTTGAATAGATCGCCGACATTGTGTTGCTTTACGGCCAAATACACAGTCATGCCGGATAGAATTGATAAAACGGACGCCAAGATCCTGCAGATCCTGCAACAGAACAGCAAGATCACCAACCTGGATCTCTCCAAACGGATCGGCTTGTCACCCGCACCCACCCTCGAGCGGGTCAAAAAACTGGAGAACAACGGGATCATCGAAAGTTATCACGCCCACGTCAATGCCAAGGCACTGGGACTGCAGGTCAAGACCTTCGTGCTGGTGTCTCTGGCGTGGCGCAAGGAGAACGCGCTGGAGAGCTTTCTCAAGAAGATCGAGCACATTCGGGAGATCACCGAATGCTACATTATCACCGGCGATGCCGACTTCCTGTTGAAAGTTGTCTGCGCCGATTTGCCTTCGTACGAGCAGCTCTTGTTCAAGACGCTGTCACAGATCGAGCAGATCGAGCGCCTCAAGACACTGATGACCCTCTCGACTGTGAAGAATGAGAAGGTGCTGCCTTATGATTACGATTGATCACCTTGAGCTATGAGTGAAGAGTCTACATCCAGGATCATCATTGAAGTAAGCCTCGATGAGGAAAAGCTACCTCAGGCAATTCGCTGGCGGGCCTCTGACCAGCCCGGTGGAGCCTTGACGGAGGCCAAGGCCATGTTGGTGTCTTTTTTCGACAAGGCGTCCAAGGATACCCTCAAGATCGATCT
>JAWWBX010000075.1:0-16237 GCA_033720735.1 Saprospiraceae bacterium | reverse complement strand
TGTCAGTGTTTTCCGCCGAGCAAATGGCTTTTATTGATGACAACCGTATGATCTACTCTACCCGAAAAGGTCTTCATCTGGTACACACTCACCAGCTCGGCACATCTGAGCAGCTGCCCCAGGCCTATCTGTCCGGATTCCTGGTTCACAATGATCCGCTTGCGTCCGATTCCAGCCTCTTCCACCAGCGTTCGTATCGATTGAAGGTGAAAGAAAACTATCTCACGTTCGAATTTTCCGCGATCGGCTATCACCATCCCGCTTCTACAGAATTTGCGCACATGTTGGAGGGCGTCGAGGAAGACTGGGTTGTCTCCAATCGCACGAATGTGACCTACTCCTATCTACCAGGCGGTGATTATTGCTTGCGGCTCAAGGCACGAGCTGGTGGGGGTGAATGGGGTCCGGTATTTACCGCCAATGTATTTATTCAAAAAAAATGGCATGAGATCATGGCCGTACGGGCCTTGCTGATCGTCATGGCAACTGGTCTGGCATACCTGATTTACCGGATGCGTGTCCAGCGCGCCGTTGACAAGCAACGCCTGAAAACGCAATATGAGCGTGAGCTGGCCGAGGTGAAGATCAATGCCCTGACAGCCCAAATGAATCCCCACTTCATTTTCAATAGCCTGAACTCCATTGACTATTTCATCATTAAAAATGATACGCACCGGGCATCAGACTACCTCAATCGGTTCGCTCGTTTGATCCGAATGATCCTGAATCATTCGCGGTCAAATTATATCTCTCTGCGGGATGACCTGGAGGCCCTCCGGCTTTATATTGAGATTGAAAGTCTGCGGTTTGATGAGAAATTCCATTACACCGTTCAGACCGACAATAATATTGATCTGGACCATATCAAAATTCCTCCGATGCTTTTTCAGCCCTATGTCGAGAATGCGATCTGGCATGGGCTGATGCACAAAAATGAAAAGGGTTGCATCACCGTCAAGGTGCATCTCGATGATGCCCGCGAATCACTCATCTGTACGATTGAAGACAACGGCATCGGCCGGCGCCGTGCCGCCGAGTTGCGTTCCAAGAGTGCAAGTCAAAAGAGCAAGAAAAGTATGGGTATGACCATCAACCAGGACAAGATTGACCTGATCAATCATTTACATAACATCAAGGCCACCGTGAATATTGAAGACCTCCACGATGCGCATGGCGTTCCTTCGGGTACGCGCGTGACCCTGGTGATTCCAATTTAAATTTGTAAACCATCCAGCCATGATCAAAGCAGTCATCATTGACGACGAGACCCACTCAATAGAAACGCTGAAATGGAAGATCGAGCAATTCTGTGACGGAGTGCAAATCCTCGCCACCTTCAACGATCCCGAAGAGGGTCTGGCTTACCTCAAAGAGCACGACATCGACCTGCTGTTCCTTGATATCGAGATGCCGAAACTCAATGGATTTGATGTGCTGTCAAACCTTGACACGATCTCCTTTGATGTGGTTTTCACGACGGCCTATGATGAATTTGGTATCAAGGCCATCAAATTCAGCGCCCTGGACTACCTCCTCAAACCGATCCAGCCGCAGGAGCTGCAGCGTGCCATCGAGAAACATCAAAACAAAGCACAGCCTGCCATTTCTTCCGAGCAACTACAAGTGTTGTTCAGCAATATCGGTGGTGAAGGTCGCGGACCAGCCAAGATCGCCCTGGCGACCAAAGAACGTATTGAATTTGTCAAACCGGAGGAGATCGTCTCCTGTGAGTCGGACAGCAACTACACGTTGGTGTATCTCGTCGGAGGGCGCAAGAGGATCATCAGCCGGACCCTGAAAGACTTCGAGGACATGCTCGGAGCGCACAACTTTTTCCGCTCACACCATTCGCACCTGGTCAACCTGTCACATATCAAGGAGTACGTCCGCTCGGAAGGCGGCTACCTGCTGATGACCGACGACCGCATCGTCCCCGTATCGCGCAGCCGCAAGGAAGCACTCATGAATTTGTTTTAGTCAAATCTATCTGCCAAGCAATGCCAACGATTCATTACCGCGGACTCAACAGATCCGTGGAGGTGCCGGAAGATACTTCGGTCCTCTCGGCCTCGATCACCAATCAGATCGCACACCTGCATGAGTGCGGCGGCAATGGTCAATGCACCACCTGCCGGGTCCGTGTCATAAGGGGTCTGGACCAGTTGTCCGGGTATACGGAGATCGAAAGAGAACTTGCTGCGTCACGCAAGTGGGATCCGGCCATCCGGCTGGCTTGCCAGGCCCGGATCAGGGGTGATGTGGAAGTTGAGCGCTTGCTTTGGTCGGGGCCGGAAATCAGCAACATCCAACTGGAGACCCTGCCCGAAGGGACTGCGCAGGAGCAGGAGGTGGCGATCCTCTGTTGCGATATGCGCGGTTTTACCCGTATCACTGCACGCCTGCTCACCTTTGATACCGCCCATTTGCTCAATCGGTTCTACACCGCCCTCGGGGATCCGATCCTGATGAACAACGGGATCATTTATCAATATGTCGGCGATGAGATCGTCGGTGTCTTTGGCGTGGCAGGCGGCGACCCCGCAACACATTGTCTCAGTGCGGTACGGGCCGCATTGGCCATGCAATACGCGGCATCGCGCCTGAATCGTTACGAGCTGGAGCCGTTTGACGTTGAATTGAAGATCGGTGTCGGCATCACCTACGGTCCAGCCTACGTCGGGCATCTGGGTCATCCCAAACACCGGCAATTTGCCGTCATCGGCGAGACCATGAATATCGCCAGCCGGATCCAGTCAGCGACCAAGGAAACCGATACCGACCTGCTCGTCTCGGAAGATGTCATGTCGCGTCTGGACGCAGGCCTGCTACGAACCGGAAGCACCCATCGGATCGCCCTGACCGGTGGTACCGGGCACAAGCAGGTATCGGAAGTACTGGGTATCAATCAGATGGACATCCAGCTCGAGCTCCAATCCTCACTTGACCTCATTCTGAAGAACGAAGAAGCGTGTGTTGAGAAGTTCTATGCTTCGGTGTTTGCCGCCATCCCGGCCGCCCGGCCGCTGTGTACCAAGAGCATGCGCCACCAGGGGAAGCTGCTGATGCACATGCTCACCAGTATCGTCTACAGCATGAGCCGGCCCAAATACCTGAAGATGGGCCTGCGCTCGCTGGGCCGGTCGCACGCGCGCTACGGCGTCAAGTCGGAGTATTATCCGGTGCTGGTAGATGTACTGCTGGCATGTATTGAATCAGAGCTGGGCGAGCAGACGACGCCATACACACTGGAGGCGTGGAAGGATGCCCTGACCTTTGTGACTGGTGTGATGCAGGAAGCGGCGGAGTCTGCAGTACCCGCTCCCTGAAAATCAGGTTTGCAACCCGGCAGCGTCATCGTTGGAGTTGCTGACCTTATGCCGTGATCGTTGAGGCAAGCCGGCCAAAGAGATCATGAAGCATCTCTTGAACATGCCGCATACCTTCACTTCCGCTACAAAAATCTGCTTACAACGTTCGGCGTTCACCACGGTCAAAATGGCCTTTTGGCGCCCGTTGTTGTTTCGGCAGGCCAGCGTGAAAAGTCAGCGCAGAGTATCACTGTTTTTGAGTATCTTCCATGAATCGCACACAAAAATTGACTGTTATGCCCCTCAATGAAGAAGTCCGCCGGATCATGACCAAAAACCCACCCGTGGCCCATCCTGAAGATACGATCAGGGATGTCACCAATACCATGCTGGAAAATGGTGTGCATCAAATGCCCGTCGTCAACGAAGTCAACGTCCTCGTGGGGATGATCACCTCACATGACCTGTGGCGCAAGGGACGCGAGATCGATGACCTGGATGACAAGCAGGTGCAGGATGTGATGACCACCAAAGTACTCGTGATCACCCCGAAAGATAAAGTGGGCACGGCTGCCGAGTTGTTTATGGACCGCCGCTTCAAGATGCTGCCGGTCGTCAATCTGCGGCACGAATTGAAAGGCGTCATCACCGCGTTTGATGTCATCAGGCACACACTGACACGGGAGTACCCGCGGCCGATCCTGTACAGTGAGGTCTTTGACGAAATTCAGGCAGGATAGTCCGGCAGATCATCGTCATGTGTTGGCTGTCATCTTACGACTGGGTCCTCATGTGCTGATCGTCTGTTGATGCCCTATTTCCCTGCATCATTTGTGATCATCCTCTCCGAGATGCTTGCGCCTAACGGCATTCCGCTGCCTCTGCTCTCCCTTTCCATAAACCACCATGGCACATCCATCGCCCTGATCGACCATTGGTCAACTGCTCCTTGGCCAGGTCTCCGGCATCAACGATATTGAAGGTGAACAGGCGCTTTCGCTTTCAGCCCGTATTTTGAACTCCGTTCTACACCACTCGTATGGATCAACAACTGACAGCAATCATCATCGACGACGAATTGGAGTGCATCGATTTTCTGTCGAATGAATTGCGTGAATATTGTCCCGATGTCACGGTGGTCGCAACGTGTGACTCCGGGAAAGACGGGATCAAGGCAATCCTGAAACATGATCCGGACATCGTCTTTCTGGATATCGACATGCCGTTTGTCAATGGGTTTGACGTCATCGAAATGGTGCCCAACATTCGTTTTGAAGTCGTTTTTACGACGGCCTACGACCAGTACGCACTGAAGGCCTTCAAGATCAGTGCCATCGACTATCTGCTCAAGCCGGTGGAGCCGGCCGCGCTCAGGAAATCAATCGAAAAGGTGCGGCGTATCAAGAAGCAGGGCAATTCTCAACGACAGATCGACTTCCTCATCCAGCAACTGCGCGACATAGAGAACAATACCGTGCGCAAGGTAGCTCTGCCCACCTTTGACGGCCTGGAGTTTATCAAGCTCGACCAGATCCTGTATTGCCAATCCGATGGTGCATACAGCCACGTGTATTTTACCGACGGGAGTAAGATGTACATCTCGAAGTCTCTCCGCTATCTTGAAGAGGCGCTGTGCGATTACCATTTCTTCCGCGTGCACAACTCGTACATCGTCAATCTGAATCATGTGCGGAAGTATGCCAAGACGGACGGCGGCATTCTGATCATGGACAATGGTGATCAGGTGAAGGTGTCGAGGAGCAAGAAAGAACAACTGCTCAACCTGTTTTGAGCCCGGATCAGCGATACCCGCTCTGGATACTGTCAGCATGGCTGCTCATCTGTCTGATGCATGCACGCCCTTTGACATCTCAACAGTTTCAAACACTGAACACCCAGTACCAGATCGACGAATCCCGGGTGCTGTTTCAGGACAGCTATGGATTCATGTGGATCGGCACCAACAACGGGATGCTCCGATACGACGGGTACAACTTTCGTGTGTTCCAACCGGAGTTGAATGACTCGACGGCGCTGCGCGGACCGCGCGTGGTCTCCATTGCCGAAGACCACACCCATCGCATGTGGGTCGGTACAGTGGATCACGGTCTGCATTTCTTTGACCGCGACCGCGAAAGCTTCCACCAGGTTTGCCTGCGGGAAGAGACCGGAAGTTGTGATGGGGACATTTCCGTGTACGCGTTGTCGGCTGTGCACGACACTCTTTGGGTAGGTACGGATCGCGGCCTGGTCAAATACCTCCTGAATGACACCACCGCTCAGGCCCTTTTTACGCACACCAGCGATAAAACATCTCTGAGTCATCCATTTGTGAGAACGATGCACTGGGCCCGGGATTCAATCCTCTGGGTTGGCACCAACGACGGCGTCAACCGCATGACCGACAACGGGCAATTTGTTCATTATGGCAATCGCCCCGGCTACCCCAATACACAGATTTTTTCCATAGATCAGGATCCGGAGGGCGTGATCTGGGTGAGCGCCCGTAACACACCTGATCGCCTGTATATTTGGGACCCTCTCACAGACACCTTCCGCCCTGATCCGGTGTTTGCCGGTACCGGTTCGGAATGGGGAGGGTTTCGTTTCGATGTTGATGAGAATGGTGAATTATGGATCAGCGCACGCAGCGCCGGCGCCTATCGCTATCAACCTCGCACGGGTACATACATATTCTTTAATCCACATCAGGGAGCGCATCATGGATTCCGTGGCTTTTACAATTCCCCATCCTATGTCGACGCCTTCGGAAATTTCTGGTCGGGTGGTGACGTCCTGCACATGTGGCCCAGAACCAATAAAGCCATTCAATCGATTGACAGCGACGGGTACCTCGTGCTGTCGGTTTTCGCAACGGATGAATTTGTGTGGTTTTGTGGACGCAAGCCACAGCGGTGGAACAAACTCACCTACGAAACAGAAGATTATTGGCCCTCTGCCTTGCCATCACAACCCTTTCCCCGCTTCCGACCACCTATTGATCTGGTGCGTATCCACAGCATCCAATCCCTGGACCAGAACACGATCGCATTTACGACCACCCGTAATTTCTTTATCTGGGATCTGCATGATGACAGTTACCGTGAATACCCGATGTTTGTTGGTGGTCCGATCCGGGATTTCCTGATGGGTCAGAACAACGATGTCTGGTTGTGCACCAATCAAAATTCCGTTGGCCGGCTGGATCTGCAAACAGGCCATCTCCATCGTCTTGACAGCCTCGGCCAGTACGACCTGCTGAATGCCAGAACGATTGCCCGCGGGGCGGACGGTACGATCTGGTGGGGCACTTCACCTCACGGCGTGTTCCGAATGGATGAAGCGACACTCGCCGTTGAACAGATCCCTCAGGGGCAGTTTCCAAACGGCCGGGATCTCCTGGGCACGTTTGTACACGAGATCCACCCCCATTCTGATGGATCCCTTTGGATCGCCACGGACCGGGCATTACACCGTATGGATCCTGTCACGGGTCAGATCACCTATTATCCAAGTGGCGAACCACCCGTGAGGCACGTCGTCAATTCCATTCTGGAAGGAGACGCGGGCGAACTCTGGCTCGGCACCAAAGGCGGCCTTGTCCGCTTCAATCCTGCCACTTCGATGTCTCGCATATATACCCGGGCAGACGGGCTGATCAATAATATTTATACCGAAAAGTCTGCTTTCAAGTCTCCTTCAGGCATGCTCTACTTTGGTGGAGATTTGGGTGTTGACTTTTTCCAGCCCTCCGACATGGGCGAGAATACGATCCCGCCATTCTTATATATCGATGAGATCAAAACAAACAATAAGCGCATCATTCCGCCTGCTGCGTTCGAACGGATCAAGCAAATTCAAATTCCTTTCCACCAGAATTTTATTGAAGTTCAATTGATCGCCTTGCATTATACCGCTCCCTTGGCAACGCAATATCGCTACCGGATCAATGATGGTCAATGGATCGATCTGGGAACGTCACGCAATATTACTCTGGCAAATGCTTCGCCAGGACGCTACAGACTTGCTGCCAAAGCTGCCAATGCCGACGGGCACTGGTGTCCCGAAAAACAATTATTGACGATCATTGTCACGCCGCCCTGGTGGCGCACCAACCTGTTTTATATCCTTTGCGCTTTATCCGTAGCCGGTTTTGCCTTTGTGCTTTATCGTAATCGGATCAGGCAAATGCGACGCAAGGAACAAGAACGCATCAGGATCAACAAGTTGATCGCAGAGACTGAAATGAAAGCGCTGCGTGCGCAGATGAATCCCCATTTCATCTTTAACAGCCTGAACAGTGTGCAGTCATTGATTGCCAAAAAAGATTTTGCCGAGGCAAAATATTATCTGTCACGATTTAGCCAGCTGATCAGGCAGGTGCTTAAGAACAGCCGGCACAAGTTTGTCAAACTTCAGGACGATCTCGATGCGCTCACGGCATATCTTGAACTGGAGAAGTTTCGTTTCAAGAACTTCACATATAAGATCGCGATTGGTGATGGTATTGATCCGGATTTTATTGAAGTTCCACCCCTGGTCATGCAGCCCTACGTTGAAAATGCCATCTGGCATGGACTCAAACACAAAACCGACGGACCAGGCAAGATCGAGATTGCCATTACCCGCAATACCGATATGGTCTCCATTCGTATCGAAGACAACGGTATCGGAAGAGAGCAGGCCCAGCGCTTGCGTACCAGGTCGCGCAGTAAGCAGGAATCCCTGGGAATGCAGATCACCAGCGACCGCCTTGGGCTGTTACAGGCATTGTACGGCCATGAGGCGCGGGTACAAGTGACTGACCTGGTCGATCCGCCCGGCACCGTAGTGCGTATTGATCTTCCGATACCTGACTGAACATGCTCGCACATGAAACAGTCTGGGTATCTTCCTACTCAACGATACGGATGACCGGCTTCAGGATATACTGACCATTGCCCTGCTCAACGACGGACTCCTCTGCGTCAAAATCAATGAGAAGATCGTAGACGTCAATATTCTGGAGATCTGCCTGGACGTTGAGTTTCAACCCTGACTGTTGGGCGCTCGGTGTCTTCAGGTCGTGCAGGACGCTGTCGACCATAATCGAATTCTCTTCCCCCAAGACCAGTCTGATCTGATGAATAGAAAGTGCATTCAGCGTAGTCGTGGCGATCAAGGTATCCAGGCCTCCCTGGTAGTCCAGCAGGTTGTAGATCCCACTGTTGGTATTCATCTCAAACGAATCCCTTCCCTCTTCAGTGATGACGATGACCGTCTGCAGGTCGATATTGACCGCCTGTACATCCTGCAGCGGATCGTCTGTCATCCGCAGGTTGAAGACTGTCTCCCCATCTACGACGTTATCTGAGCATGAGGTCGTAATGGCCAGTAATGAGAATACCCCTAACGCACTTACAACCAGGGTCTTGCGAAGCATGATCGTGAAATTTTTGTTTGAACAATCAACAGGGGTGAAGCGGTTGTATAACGAAAATCAGTGGAGTTTATTATTCGTTGGGATTGACCCGGGTGTGTCCTGACCACGCTGCATACCGGGAAAGGGCGTAACTTTGTTGGTTTGCCCGATCACAAGCAGTGGCGTGCCGGTAGTGAAAGGGCTGGTTGGAGTTGTGCTGGCACGACGCCCATGTTATTATTCATTTGTGGGCACGCCCCCGGAAGCACAGGTGCCGAGATACGCTTTGAAAACGTTGCCCGATTTGGCATTGAACCCTGGTGTCATCTGGATCTGATCTCCCGCCTTGAACGCGACCCAGGTACCTACTCCGCCCTCGATCACCGCATCGCTGGAGATGCTGAAAGATGCCTCGTGATACTGGTCGCCTGACAATGATCCGCTCAGACCGATAGCCACTGAACAGGTATTCGGCTTGGGGCTTTTCCAGACACCCCGTCCGAAGGTGCTCACCCGAAGCTCTGTGTTGTAGATGACAATGTCGGTCACGGGTACGACCGGCAGATGGTTGGAAAACGGGATCCAGTCGCTCATGGACGGCGCCCGGTAGAACACCCCTAGATCCGTTCCCGCATAGGCCGAGCCGTCGTCATCAACTGCCAGACAGTTGACCGGAACAGCCGGCAAGGTCCCTGACATATCGGTCCAGTTGGCCCCGCCATCGGTCGAGCGCACCACACGTGTACCATTGCTGAAACCGCCGAATGAAGCCCAGATCGTGAAAGAGTTGGTCGGCCGGACAGCGAGATCTGTCACTTTGTTGAAACTGGACGGAAATCCGGGATTGAGCGAAATGGTGTCCCAGCTGGTTCCGGTATTGTCGCTGCGGTACACCCTGCCATTTGGACTGGGACCAAACCAGCCGGCACCTGCCGTGTAAAGCCTGTTGCCATTGCTGGGAGCCGTAGCGATCGCCCATGTTCCAGACGCGCCCAGCGTATCCCAGGTCGCTCCCTGATCCGGGCTGCGAAACACCGTGTCACTGCCCACAAACACCATGTTGGGATCCACAATATGTGCAACTACTGTATTGTACCAGGTGCCCGTCCCTGGTGAGATTGCAGTCCTGTTAAGTCCGTTGTTCCAATAGCGATCGACACCTGTATTCACGGTCACATAAAATTGTGAGGGATCACCGGCAACAAACGACCCGTCAAACCCGTCCCCGCTGTTCAGGTGCATGAAGTTGGCATTATTCGCTGTGCGTAACTTAACACCATTGTCCTGGTTGCCGATCAAAAGGCGGTTAAAGTCAGATGCAACCCCGGTCATGTGGTAGATCTGGGTGGTTTCAATCCCCTCTGAAAGGTCGGTCCAGTCAAATCCAAGGTTGGTACTCACGTACAATCCTCCATCCGTTGCAGCATACAAGTGATTGTTAAGCGGATTGAAGGCCAGGTCATGCACATCGGGGTGCACGTACCACGTTTCGCCGGGATCTTCCCACAGGGTCGTCACGTTGGCAACTGTCATGCCTCCGTTGAGTGATTTCCAGATAATCACTCCTCCTGTAAAAATATGATCGCTATTGGTGGGTGACGCGCAAATTGCCAGGTCATACTGTGACTGATCACCATCCCCGATCCCGTCGGAAGCACCACTCAGGATATTGGGTGCGTTGGTCATCTGCACGTAATTCTCGCCACTGTCTGTGGACCGGAAAATGCCATTGAACATCGTGGAATCGATGCGTGGACCGGCTATCAGATACACCACAGTGGGGTCGTCCGGGGTTACGGCAAGCTCCACCCTGCCGTTGGAGTTGATCGTCGAATCCAGTGTCGCCAGGTTCCAATTGGTACCGCCGTTGACTGAATAGCGTACTCCTCCGGGCTTCGTGGCGTACACGCGGTCAGAGTCCCCTGGTTTGAACGCGATGTCATAGTGTTTCCCTCCGCGCACATTCTGCCAGGTATCACCGCCATTCGTTGTGCGGAAAATACCTGTACTGGTTGCCGCAAACAGAATATCCGCATCATTGGGATCCTGTATCAATCGGAACCCGTAGAACGTGTTGTTGGTTAAAGTTCCGGTCTGGTTCCAGGTGGTGCCACCGTCTGTTGACTTGAGCACACCAATCGAGGGACGGATGTAGGCCCAGTCATTGACAAAGCCGCCGGGAATGTTGGAGTCACCATCACCTGTAAGGATGTAAAGTACGTTCGGGTTGGCGTGACTCACCACAATGCCGGAAATGCCTGTTGATGGCAGGAAGTCCGTGAGTGGCTCCCAGGTGGTTCCACCGTCGGTCGTCCGCCACAGCCCTCCGGCCGGGGTGCCAATGTAGATGGTGTTGGCGTCGGAAGGATGAAAGACAACCCGGTCGACTCGTCCGATCCCGTTGCCCACACCCCACGAATTTGCATAGGTAGAAAGCGACGGCCCGATGAAACTCCAGTCAGACACCGTGCTTCTGACCGGATGAGTGTGTTGCATCCGGGCATGCGCACCCGACAGCCTCCGTGAGATATCGACAAACTCTCCGTTCTCACCAAGCCGGCTTGACATGTACCACGCCCAGCGCTGCCAATGCTTCCATTTTGGCTCACCCGGCAGCCGGTCGATGCCTTGCCGCTGCAGGTCGGTATAGTGCTGATCAACAATCTCCATGATCGCGCGCAAATCGTTGACACCCTGCAACTTGTCTTCAAGCCGCGTTTGCGCGAATACGCTCACGCCCATCAAAATGCACCCCAGGCTACTGATCAGTAATCGTCGTCTCATCATCATGCGGGTTTATTGATCCGACTTCTTCTCCAGTTCTCTGATGCGCTTGTCCTGTTCGATGATCAGGAGGGTCAGCTCCTCGACCTTCTCCAGCAGGACGCGGTTCATTTCTCCGAGATGGATGCCATTGGCCTCGTTGACCGCTGCGGCAGACGGTACGCCCGGCAGATGTCCGTGTGTTTCAATGTGTGCTTCGATTTCCTGCGGGCTCCTGAGGTGGTAGTCATCCGCAAACACATAGTCCGGCCAGTCACCACTCAACTGCACCATGATCTCCTCACTCATGATCTTGCCATCCACACTGAGTTTGTATCCGCTAGCCGTCAGACTTGATCCGATCGCCACCTGGTTGGTACCGGCCTTGACTGTAAATGTCGATCCGTCGATCTTGACGTCACCGTTGTTAAAGACCTCAACGCGTGTGAGGTCGTTGGTCATCAGCCTGAGCTCTCCGACCAGCTTGTTCGAGACCATAAGGTCATCGCCACTGGACTGAATGAACGCACCAAATGTCGCTCCCTGATGGAAGCGTAGTTGTGGTGTGCCGGGATGTTCAATGCGCAGCGTCCCTCCCACGTGCAGCTGGTCGAGCGCATCAAAAACACCGACTCCCACATTCCCCTGCTCCTCGATGACCATCCGGCCGATATTGTTGGTGCGAAAGGTGATCGCATCATTCAGCAAGCAGCCGATCACCAGGTCGTCGGCCACCATTTGCAACATAGCCGCCCAGTTGCCGTTCTGGAACAGTTGCATGCCGGGGTTAAACTCATCATATGATCTGATGGCGCCGCCCACTTCCAGCTTGAAGGATGGGTTGAGAATGCCGATCCCGACATTCCCATCGTCCGTAATGGTCATCCTGGTGGTGTTGTCCGTGCGGAACTCGATGTCACCGGCGATGAGGTTGGAAACCAGCAGATTATCATTGATATGGTATAAGAGACCCACGTTGCTGCCTGACTCGCGCAGCGCCACAATGGGGTTGTTGCGTTCGACGATCATTCCTCCCATCACATGCAGGTCATCCGCCGGGACGGTGGTGCCGATACCTACCCGGCCATTGGACTCATCGATGAACAGCTGGTCATCATTGAATTCAAAATCGCCGTTGGTGTGCAGGCGCATCCGTTCCGTGCCATCAGTGAACAGGTCGATATTGCCACCGATGTGCGTATTCGCGATCTGTAAATTGACCGGCGTCGTCTGGATCAACCCCACTTGCGTATTGTCGTGGTAGAAGTTGATCTTCGGGGCCGTCACGCCGATATTGTCGATGCGCACTGCGCCCTTGATATGCGTTTTCTCAAGGATCGGGTCTGCACCGAGCCCGATCCCCAGGCTGTCGAATAACACAGAGCCATTAACATCAAGAACCCCGTTGGGTGTGATTGTTCCAATACCAACATCACCAGTTGGACTGATATACATGCGCGTGGTATTGGCCGTCTTGAAAAAGAGGCTACCACTTTGCTGGTTGGCAATCGAGAAGTTCAGTCCATTTTGCTCAAGTGTGGATCGAATGCTACCTCCGTTGTAGAACTTCAATGCGCTCACGAGCCCGTCCAGGCGCATGTCCCCCACAATATGCAGTTTATCCGCCGGAGCCCCCGTTCCGATTCCCAGTTCTTCGTTGATGACGACCCGTCTATCCGACACGATAGACATGCGATCTGTGTCGTTGGTCCGGAACAAGAGTGAGCCTCCGACCAAATGACTGGATATCGTGGTAAAGAATCCCTGCGCGATCAGTGAACCCGCCAGAGTTGCTCCCTGGTACAGACTGAGCCCCGGGGCAGTTGTGTGCTCAATCCTGATGCTGTCTTTGACATGCAGGCGATCCAGGGGATTGAATATGCCAAGGCCCATATTGCCGTCGGTGCTGTTGACCACCAATTTCAACCCGCCAACAGACATCTTCCAACGATCGTCGTTAACGTCGTAGTAATGAAATGCCTTGATAGCACCGTCATGGGCATAGCCGTAGAAGGGGCGGCTGTTGTTAGGCCCGACACCTTCGATGTACATGCCACCCCACCCGGCAACCGGGGCCTTAAAGGACAACCCGAACCGCTCGGTAGAATTTATCTGGTAGTCTCGTCCAAGGAACATCTGATCTGAATCGAATCGGTAGGTCAGCCCTGAAATAGTATCATGGCTGGAAATATTCAGTACATGGGGTGTGCCATAGTAACGCATTCCCCCGTAAAGCGTCTCATCCGTATAGAACCTCAGACCGGTGGTATCTCCGGGTTGGGCGTTGTAGATCAATGAGAACCCGTCCTCAAGCTTCAGGTTCCCGTTTTTGATATGAAGTAACTCCTCGGGTGCCGTGGTGCCGATTCCGACGTTCTGCGCCATGGCAGACATCCCAAGCACACATCCGATCCCGGTGATCCATAAACGTAATTGAAGCTTCATATTCTCGTGATTTGTGGTCAATAGAAGCAATTTCACCACGAAGACCGTTTGATGGAAGTCAGAATCCGTTTACCGTGGATTTGAATGGATGAACGGCATCCGTTGATCCATTCTGGCCTTACATTGTTGCATCTCTATGCAGTTTCTGACCGCAGAATGGCGCAACCTGGTGATGGCCAACTATGCAGTGGACCCGGGGATCCTGCAGCCTTTTGTGCCGGCGTACACTGAGCTGGACACCTGGCAGGACCGCTGCTACGTGAGTCTGGTGGGATTTCTCTTTCTCAACACGCGCATCAAGGGGGTCCGCATCCCGTTCCATCAATCCTTTGAGGAGGTCAACCTGCGGTTTTACGTGCAACGGCGTCACCAGGATGCATGGCGGCGGGGTACCGTATTCATTCGCGAACTCGTGCCGCGCCCATTGGTTTCCATGGTGGCCAATACCCTGTTTGGAGAACACTACCGTACCACCCGCATGGCGCATGAGCTGATGGTACAGGGCAACCAGCAGAAGATTGCGTATCGCTGGCAATGGAAGCGAAGATGGCATGCCCTGGGCGTCACCGCAGCAACAGAAGCTGTCGACATCCCCGCAGAATCTGAAGCGGAGTTCATCACCGAACACTATTGGGGATACACTGGCCTTGGGCCGGGTCGCACTACAGAATACGCTGTGCAGCATCCCCGGTGGCAGGTGTACCCGGTGCTTGACTATTCAGTAGAAACGGACTTTGCTGCGCTCTACGGTCAGGCATTTTCAGTGCTCAACGGCTCACGCCCCACATCGGTGCTGTGGGCTGCCGGATCTCCGGTCTCGGTGGAACATCGCCAGCGGGTCGCTGCATCCAGCCAGGCTTTATGACCTGGGGAAGATCCGCTCCATGAGCAGCTCCTTGCGTGCGCGTGCCACCTGCACCGAGGTGCCGTTTTTCATGATGATCTGTCCACCTGACCCTTTGATGTATTGCTTGATATGCTGCAGGTTGATCAGGTAGGATTTGTGCGTCCTGAAAAACATGCTGTTCGACAGCATCTCCTCAAACTCACTCAGCGTACGCGAAATCACGTACGATTCACCCTGGTCGGTATGGATGGTGGTATAGTTGCCATCAGCCTCACAAAAGAGAATGTCTTCAACATTCACAAAATCCAGACCCTTCAATGTCGGCAAGGCGATCTTCGAAAACCCTGTCGTGCCGGCCTGTAGATTGGTGAGCAAAAAATCGACGCGTTCCTTCGACTGCCGCAGTTCCTGATTGGCCCGCACCTTTTCCACAGCTTTCTTCAACTCCTCTCCGTCAACCGGTTTGAGCAGATAGTCCATGGCGCTGACCTTGATCGCCTGCATCGAATACGTGTCGAAGGCCGTGACAAAAATCACATCGAACGAAACATGGTCCATCGACTGGAGCAGTTCAAACCCGTTCATTCCGGGCATCTGGATATCCAGGAATACCAGGTCAGGCTTGTGTTGAGCGATGGCCGCCTGTCCAGCTTCCGGCCCCAGTGACGTAGCCACCACCTCGATATCCGGACAGTTGAGTTCCAGCTCCATACGCAATGTCTCGAGGCTGTTGCGTTCGTCGTCAATCAGTACCGCTCGGATCATATCAGTTGGGGTTGTTGTCGGATGGTTCAATCCATTGTTGCGCCTGCTTCAGGCTTATGACCGGGAGGGTGAGCTCCACACGCGTTCCCGCGGGACTGCCGTCATCATGAACCAGGTCATGCACCTCGACGGCGGCATCAATCCCCAGAGATTGCTTGATCAAGGCGATCCTGTCACCGGTGATCCGCATGCCGTAAGACTTCTTCAGCAGGCGATCTGCGGTACCCGCCTGGTCGGAGTGCCTGCGCCCTACACCATCATCCGATATCGACAGGTGCAACTGGTCCTGTTCGACACGGACATCAATCTGCAACTTCCCCCGCTCCTTTTTGTGCATGAGCCCATGCCAAATGGCATTCTCGACATAGGGCTGCACCAACATTGGGGGAATGAAGAGCTCTTCGGGATCGACGGCGTCATCTACTGAAATGTGGCTGTCAAACCCGTCATCAAAGCGCAGTTTCTCTATCTCAATATACAGCTCGAGTGCCTGTAGCTCATCCGCAAGAGTGATGAGCTTTGACTTGCTGTTGCGCAGGACGAGACGCATCAGGTGTGAAAAGCGTGTCAGGTAGTGATTCGCGACTTGCGTGTCCTGCTTCATAACATGCATCTTGATCGAGTTGAGCGAGTTGAAGATAAAATGTGGATTCATCTGCGCACGCAAGGCAGACATCTCTGATTCGGCAAGCAGGTGCTGATAGGAGC
>JAWWBX010000074.1:0-16252 GCA_033720735.1 Saprospiraceae bacterium | reverse complement strand
TGACCAGATCAATCCTTCTTCGGCACCACCCCGCATCGTCTATACTGACTTCAAGGTGTTCGATGAATCACTGCAGACAGGTCACTATCATGGTCGCAAGCTGATATCCTCATCGATCAACGACCAGCCAGTGATCAAACTGGGCCGGTTTGAAAATGCATTCAGCATTGGTTTCGCAGCGCTGGATTATGCGCATCCGCATCGTATCAATTATGCGTATCGCCTGACCGGCTTCCAGGATGAATGGGTCAGTGCGGATCCCACCCGGCGGATGACCACCTTTACCAACCTCGATCCGGGCAAATACTTTTTTCAGGTACGTGCCATCGGGCCATCAGGTGAGTGGGAGGTGTATTCGGAACCACTCCAGATTGTGCGCGTACCATCCTTTTGGGAAACGGACCTGTTCAAGGCCGCCGTGGTCATCAGTTTACTCGCTCCTTTCCTGATCTATTTTCAGTATGTGAACTGGCAACGCAAGGAACGGCACAAGCGCGAGGTGGCCGTTGCGCATCAGGAGATACTGCGCTTGAAGAATGAGCAGCTCAAGTCTGAAGTCGATCAGAAGAATGCAGAACTGTCAGCGGCGCTCCTGCAGAGTGCGCACAAGAATCAGACCTTGCAGCATCTCAAAAAGCAGTTGGATGACCTCTCGAGGCGGGTGCAACCCAATGATGCTGAACGCAGGCAACTGCGCCGGCTGGTGCGCAAGATCGACGGTGAGGTGGCCAGCAAGGACTACTGGGAACAGTTCCAGCTCAACTTTGATCAGGTACACCAGAATTTTGCCCACAAACTCCAGGATCGACACCCGCAGTTGACGTCGAACGAGATCCGTCTGTGCTGCCTCATGCGGATCAATCTCACCAACAAGGAGGTGGCTGCGATCCAGAATATCTCCCTGGCCGGGGTCGAGAAGGCCAAGTACCGCCTCAAACGCAAATTGTCGCTCGATGCCAATGACGACTTGAACAGATACATCCTCAATCTCAACTGAGCACGCCGCACGAAACACCACTTTTCTGAGGGTGTCCAGTATTTGTCCAGTATGTTTTCTTCGTAAATGTGGAAGTTTGTGCTTCCTTTATTCTGCGAAGTGGCAGGTGAGGCAAATGTTTGTTTCCGCGTCAGGAGGGCCAGCGAAATGAACAGAAGAAAGAGAGGAGAGCAGGACATGACTGAGAACCTCACTGCTCTTGCACACCAGAGCACACCCGAACACCCTGACATCTCATGGGCATACTTGGCGCTAACCCTTGACTTAATCATTGTGGAAATGAAACACATTGTACTCTCCCTTTTATTTATCCTGGCAGTCGCCGGCAGTGCTGCAGCGCAAGGGCGCACAGTGACCGGGGTGGTGCTGGACGAGGAGCAGGTTCCCCTGATCGGGGCCAACATCCTGTTAAAGAACAGCACCGAAGGCAATGTCGGCACGATCACTGATTTCGATGGCCGCTTTGCGATCAATGTTTCCGGTGAGAACGACACGCTGGTATTTAGTTACACAGGCTTTATACCCCAGGAAGTGGCCGTGGGGAACCAGAGCGAGCTGCAGGTGATCCTCAGGACCAGCTCAGCGTTGTTGGAGGAAGTGATTGTACTAGGCTATGGCGTGCAGAAAAAGAAGGTCGCCACCGGGTCGATCTCACGCATCTCCTCGGAGAACATCGAGGGTGTGAAGTTTCAGGATGTCCAATCGGCGCTGGAAGGGCAGGTGTCTGGCATCATCGTAAATGAATCGTCTGGTCAGCCCGGTGCTGGCAAGTCCATCCTGATCCGGGGGATCAGTACCAATGGTGACAATTCGCCCCTGTTTATAGTCGACGGGTTGCAGGTCAGCAGTATCAGCAACATCAGCCCTGGCGATATTGAATCGATCGATGTATTGAAAGATGCGGCCTCCACCGCGATATATGGCGCTCGGGCGGCCAATGGGGTCGTGATCGTCACCACCAAGAAGGGCACTGATGGAGTAGGCCGGATCACCTACGAGGGGTACGCGTCCGTTGACGAACCGTGGAAGCTGCCGGAAATGCTGGGTGCTGACGACTATGTGTCGCTCACCCGCGAGAAGTTCGCCAATGGCAACCAGCTCAATGCACTCGAAACTCTGGGATTTCCGAATGTCGGTGAGGCACCGGCCAATACCGACTGGATGGATGTGATCTTCGAGCCGGCGTATACGCAGAATCACCGGATCTCGGTGGCTGGTAGCAACGCATTCCTGTCGCTCGAATACTGGGACCAGAACGGGGTGATCGGCGATGATAAGTCGAATTACAAGAAGTACGCGGCCAGGCTCAACTCCACCAAACCCATCAATGACTATGTGACGATCGGCGAGAACCTCTTTATCAACCGTGTCGAGAACAATTCGATCGGGGTCAACAACGCATTTGGTACGGTCATCGCAGATGCATTCGCTTACGACCCGATCACACCACTGTATAATGATAATGAGGACTATGGATTTGCCCAATCGACCTGGGTCAAGAAAGAGTATATCAATCCGTTAAGTCGCTTGTTCATCTCAAACCCGAACGGACACTCTGACCAGATCGCGGGAAATGTCTATCTGGAAGTGATGCCCCTGGAAGGTCTGACGTTCAGGAGTGACCTGGGGCTTGATTACACCTGGAACAAATTCAGGTCATTCACCCCGGACTATGTCTTTCACGATGCCTTCTTCAATCTGACCAATGATATTAGCCAGGGCTTCTGGTTTGGCGAGTCACTGCAGTTTGAGAATTACCTGAAGTATGAGCGGACCACCGGACCGCATAACTACAACTTCGTCTTGGGGACTTCGTATCGCGAATCGTCATCCGAGTGGGGTGGTGGCTCCTCACAATCGATCCCGGATGCCGTACAGTTCAACCCGAACTGGCAGTACGTGGATGCCGGACAGGACTCATCAGACCTTGCGTATGGCGGGGGCAGTGTCGAGTATGCCCTCATCAGTTACTTCGGGCGGTTGCTGTACGACTACGACCGCAAATACCTGTTTTCCGCGACGTTGCGGCGGGACGGATCCTCCAATTTCGGAGCGAACAACCGCTGGGGGATGTTTCCCTCGTTCTCAGCAGGGTGGGTGATCTCCGAGGAGAGTTTCTTCAATGCAGCGCCCATCAGCTTCCTGAAGGTGAGAGCCAGCTGGGGCAAGAACGGGAACGACCGGATCAGTCCGCTGGCTTTTGCTGCCACGATCGAAAACGTGTTTACCTACGCTTTTGGAGAAAGCCAGACCCTGTTCACTGGAGCAGCCCTGGCCACGCCTCCAAATCCCAACATCAAATGGGAGGAGAGTGTGCAGCTCGATGTCGGGGTGGAAGCCCGGTTTTTCAATGATCAGCTGACGGCTGAAGTCGACTACTATATCAAGAATACCGAGGATCTGCTGATGAGCGAGATCATTCCGGGATACGTCGGCGCTACCAACAACCCGATCAGTAATCTCGGCGAGATCCAGAACAAGGGGATCGAAGCGGCCTTGACCTACAAACTGACGCTGGGTGACCTCCAGCTGACCTCGGCGCTTAATTACACCACGTTTACCAACGAGGTGATCCGCGTGGCAGGAGAAGCCGGATTTCTGCAGGGCTGGGGCTGGCCGGTGCGCAATACGGCAATCACCCGGATGACCGAAGGGTTTCCGGTGGGTCATTTTGTAGGGTATCGTACAAATGGGATCTTCCAGAGTGAAGCAGAGGTCTTTTCGCACATCAACAGCAGTGGCGATTTGCTGCAACCCAGGGCGAAGCCCGGCGATCTCCGGTTTGTTGATGTGAATGGCGACGGTGTGATCAATTCTGATGATATCTCTGATATCGGGTCTCCGTGGCCCGACCATATCCTGGGGCTGTCACTGGGAGCACGGTACCGCGGATTTGACCTCAGTCTGATTCTGTCAGCTCAATTAGGTCACGATCTCTACCGTACGTATGAGCGATCCGATGTTACGTTCACCAATTATCAGTCGTTCTGGTTGGACCGCTGGACGGAGTCTAATCCGAGTAGTGAGTATCCGCGGTTAGTGTCGACAGACCCCAACAACAACCAGCGCCCATCGGATTTTTATGTTGAGGACGGATCATTTTTCCGCATGCGCAATCTTCAGATCGGGTACAGTTTGCCGGGCCGGTTGCTCGAAAACTGGAAACTCAGTGAGGTGCGCGTCTACCTGACGGCCAACAACCTGTTTACGATCACGAATTACAACGGCTTCGATCCGGATATCGGCACCAACGGCTGGATCCTGGATACGGGCATTGACAAAGGATATTATCCGACCAACCGCAGTATCGGCGGAGGCATTAAGATCACCATGTGAAATAATTGAAGGATGAAATCAATGAGGATCATCATCGTGTTGGCACTGGTCGCGTTGAGCGCGGTCAGGTGCAACGTGGACCGGCTGGACGTTGAGCCTGTCAACGAATTCCTCTCGGAAAACTTTTACATCACCGAAGAGCAGGTGTTCTCGGGCCTGATTGCCGCCTATGACCCATTGGGTTGGTCGATGGCCTTTGGCCAGTGGGTTTCGCATGTCATGTACGGCGATATCCGGTCTGACAATGCCTATGCCGGAGGAGATCCATCGGACAACGATCAACCGGGATGGCAGGAGTTGGATGACTTCCGCAATACCAATACCAACACGGTCATCCACCCGATTTACCGGAAGTACTATATCGGTATTTTCCGGGCCAACCTGGTGCTGTCCAAACCACAGATCTCCACGGCACTCGTAGAAAGATATCAGGCTGAGGCCAGGTTCCTTCGCGCGTTCTATCACTTCGAATTATTCAGGCATTTCGGACCGATCCCGGTGATCACCGAGACCCTGACCCCGTCTGATGTGAATCTGCAACGTAACACGATGACTGAGGTCTTTACGGCAATCACCAATGATCTCAAGGAAGCTGCTGACGCCCTGCCCACCTCCTTGTCAAGTTCCGAGGCCGGCCGAGCTTCTCGTGGCGCGGCACTGGCGCTGCTTGGCAAAGCGTATCTGTACTGGGCCGACCTGGACAATGACGATGTGCAGAAGTTTGACATGGCAGCCCAGTATCTCTCACAGGTCGTCGACCTCGGACTGTACGATCTGGTAGACGACATGGAGGCGCTGTATGATTACAATGTCAAGAATCCCGTTGAATCCGTGTTCGAGATCCAGCACAACCCGCTGTACACCAGCGACTGGGGCTGGTTTGAGGGTATCGACGGCAATGGGATCGTACAATTGTGCGGAGTGCGTGGACTGTGTGAAGACCATCCGTTCTATCAGGCGGGTTGGGGATTCATGTTGCCGACCCAGAGCCTGTGGGACCACTACCTGAGCGATGACACTTATCGCCGTGATGCCGCGATCATCTCGGTTGACGAACTGGCACAGGAGATCGCGGATGCCGGGGCCAGCTGCAATCCCGTGGTTGATCTGACGCAAGGCAACCCGGTAGACTACACCGGTTACTGGCAAGAGAAATTCTGCAATTACAAGAACTACGTGGGCAACAACGTCAACGGTGGTGACCCGAACCTGACCAAGGATGCCAACGTCTACGTCATCCGGTACGCCGATGTCTTGCTCATGCTGGCCGAAGCATTGCACCGCGGGAGCGGCTCGGATGGTCAGGCAATGGGATATATCGATCAGGTGCGCGAACGCGCCGCAGGCCCCGGTGACAACACCGGCAATTTCCGCACGGCTGCCCAGGTGATGGCCGATCAGGGATGGTCGTTTCTCGACCTGATCTGGTATGAGCGCCGTGCAGAACTGGCACTGGAAGGCGACCGCTGGTACGACCTGGTACGTTCGGGTCGCGCAGCGAGCAGCTTGTTCGCCGGTGATCCGATCCGATCGACAAATTTTGATGAGCGCCATCTCTGGCTGCCGATCGCACTCGAAGAACTGAGTGTGGCACCCAACCTGACTGAGTATCCAGATCCAAGTTTATTTCAATAATCAGAAAAAGTCAAAATCAGAGTTATCATGAAAATGGAAATGAGCAAATTCACGCGAATGATCGTGTTTGCTGCATTCGCGTTGACCATTGGAGTTTACGTCGGGTGCAAGGACGACGATCCACCACCAGTCGACCCTACGCCCATTGCGAGCTTTCAGTTTACGATTGACGACGTCAATTTCTTGACGGTGTCTTTCACCAACTTTTCGCAGAATGCAACTTCCTACAGCTGGAATTTCGGGGATGGGAACACTTCGACACAGGAAAGCCCGGTTCACACGTATGCAAGTTCGGGCACCTATACCGTGGAGCTGACTGCCACCAACAGTGCTGGTTCGGCAACCAAGTCTGAGACCATTACGGTAATGGACCCCAACGAAGCACTGACCATGCTGGCCGGTTCTACCAGCAAGACCTGGTACCTGCAGCGTGAGGGCATAGCCCTGGGTGTCGGCCCGGGCCCCAATGACAACCAATGGTGGTCATTTGGAGGTGTAACACCACTTGGTGACCGGCCTTGTATCCTTGACGATCAGTACACCTTCCATCGCGACGGTACGTTCGAATTCAACTCGAACGGGACCATCTTTATCGATGACAAAGATTGCTGCGGTGGTTGGAAAGAAGGTGAAGGATGTCACGACGAAACAGAACCCGACGTCTGGATCACACATACGGGGGAAGACGTCAGTGCCTTTGCCAACGGAGGTGACTATACTTACGACTTCGACAACGCCAACAGTACGCTGACCCTGAATGGGCTGGGTGCCTATATCGGGTTGCCGAACAAGACGGAAGAAGGTGACAACTTTATTCCGGTATCTACCAAGACCTATACGATTTTCAATTTTGCAGAGGGTGATGTCGCCGACTCATTGCAAATGGGTCTAGTAGGAGCCGGGCAAACCTGGAATTTCTACCTGGTGAGCTATCACAACCCGGCTGATCTGCCTGATCTGCCCGGTACAGTCCCGAAAGCGGACTTCAACTTTGTGAAGGACGGCTTCACGGTTACCTTTACCAATGCCTCCAACAACTCCACCAGCTATATGTGGGATTTCGGTGACGGCGGAATGTCGACCGAAGAGAATCCGGTGCACACGTATGCCAGTGAAGGAGAATATATGGTAACGCTCACGGCACGTGACGATGCCAGCAATAGTGATGAAATCACCAAGACGGTGATCATTAGTGCCGCAACGTTTAGTGCAGAGGTGCTTTCCAACGCGGATGGCAAAGTATGGGTGTTGAATGGGGAAGGATCTTACAAGGTAGGCCCTGCTCCAGGTGCCGGTGACTGGTGGCCTGGTGTGGATGCTCAAGGTGTCATCGACCGTGCATGTCAAATGGACGACGAGTTCATCTTCACAGATGGCGGCGCCATGACTTATGACGCGAAAGGACAGGTATGGGCAGAGGCTTACATGCTGGGACCTGATGGATGTATTGAAGAGTCCGAATTGCAGGCACCCTATGATGTGCTGGGTTCGGGCATGCATATGTTCACAGTAACTGAAGCAACGGATACCGAGCCTGCACGTGTCACGGTGATCGGCGAGGGGGCGTTTATTGGCTTCAGCAAACCATATAATGGTGGTGAGCTTGACGGAACAATTGCTCCTGTTTCTCAGATCACTTACGATGTGCTGGATTACAGCAAGTCGGGGGATACGGAAATTCTGGTTTTGACGATAGACTATTCAGCAGATCAGAGTGGAGGCGCGTGGTGGACCATGACGATGAGATCTGTGAATTAAGCGGTTTCACACGTGCAGATGCGGGCTCTTTCTGGGAAAGGGCTCGCATTTGTTTCTCTGTTGGAAACAAATATCTGATGCGGTACTTAGTGCATGTTGCAATGATATTTCTTCTGGCTGCGGCTTGTGAAGGATCAGACCCAATGGTGGATCCGGTTTTGCCGCAAGTCAGGGTAGATCCCCTCACGGATGATGAGGGCGATGTAACGCGCTCGGTCTTCATCGACTTCAGATTGGATCGCGCCTCTTCAGAGGTGGTTACACTTTCGATTCGCTCAGTAAATGGCACCGCGGAAGCCGGTCAGGACTTTGTGTCGATCGACAATGAGGTTCTGCAATTTCAGGCCGGGCAGGTCGCTTTGCCATTGCGCGTCGACATCCTTGGTGATGAAGCTGCCGAAGAGGATGAGTATTTCACAATCGAGATTGTAGAGGCAATGGGTGCCGGGATAGAGGTCGCCAGCGCTCAGATCACGCTGTTGAATGATGACGAAGGGGGCCTCGTGATCCCCGAAACCGGATACAGTACGCCGGATTCCTATCCGGGGATGACGCTGATCTGGCAGGATGAGTTTGATGGCGATGCACTGAACGGGGATTACTGGACTCATGAGATCGGGACCGGGTGTCCAAATTTGTGCGGATGGGGCAACAACGAGTGGCAATATTACCGTCCTGACAATACCTACCTGCAAGAGGGAAACCTGATCATTGAGGCGCGCAAAGAAAGCTTCAGTGGCAGCAATTACACGTCATCCCGGATCATCACCCGGGACAAATTCGATTTTCAGTATGGAAGAGTGGATATCCGGGCAGCCCTGCCACGAGGACAGGGACTGTGGCCCGCGCTGTGGATGCTCGGTGCCAATATCGGCTCCGTCGGCTGGCCGGCTTCCGGTGAGATTGATATCATGGAGATGGTAGGGGGCGAAAGCCGGGACAACTGGGTGCACGGCACCGCGCATTGGTCGAACGCAGGACAACATGCGCAGTATGGAGACTCAATTTCCCTTGCTCCAGGTGCGTTGCAGCAGGAATTTCACGTGTTTTCGATCATCTGGACTGCCACCAAAATTGAATGGTACGTCAATGACATGAAATACAATACGCTCTCGACCGTTCCGGGTGACCTGAGTGAGTTTCGCAACCCATTTTTTCTCATCATGAATGTGGCGGTCGGAGGAAACTGGCCGGGTTATCCAAATGCGCAAACCCAGTTCCCCCAACGCATGATCGTCGACTACATCCGGGTCTTCCAGGAGGAGTAACGGGACTTGCTGTATCAATATGGGTGGGTATGAACGCTAACCTCACAGTCTTTACAATTCTGATCCTCTTCGCATGTGCGTGCTCATCAGATCCGGTCGATCCTGACCCTGATGCGGCAGATGAGGGTTACACCCTGATCTGGCAGGATGAATTTGACGCCGGCCTGGACCCGGCAAACTGGACGTTCGAACTTGGCGATGGTACGGATTACGGCCTGCCTCCGGGATGGGGCAACAACGAGCGTCAACGCTACACGAGTTCACAAAATAACGTCCTGGTCAGGTTAGATGAAGATGGAAACTCAGTGTTGAGCATTACGGCACGGGACGAGCCCGGTGACCATCAGTACAGCTCGGCAAAACTGACGACCCAGGGACGACAAACGTTCAGATTCGGCAGGATCGAAGCCCGCCTTAAAGTACCGGAAGGCAAAGGTCTGTGGCCCGCATTCTGGCTCCTGGGGGAGAACATCACCGAAGTCGACTGGCCGGGTTGTGGCGAGATCGATATCATGGAGGTGATCGGGCATGCACCGTCCGTGGTACACTGCAGTGCCCACTACACCAACGGAGAGAACAAACTGGAAAGCAATACGAACAATCTCGATGCTGGTGTCAACCTGAGCGACGATTATCACGTCTATCGGCTCGACTGGACGCCTGCCCAATTGACATTCAGCCTTGACGGCCAGGTCGTGAACACGGTGCCGATCGAGGAAGACATGAAGGAGTTTCTCAGGCCGCACTATCTCATCTTCAATGTCGCTGTGGGCGGCAACTGGCCTGGCGATCCGGATGCGTCAACCGATTTTCCGCAATCGATGCTGATCGACTGGGTGCGCGTATATGCACAGGACGACCTGAATGCGCCTGCAATCCCGCCACTGAATATCAATGAAGAGACCATTGGGGTGCTGTCCAACAACATTGCTGAGTTTGCCTTCAACGACGCGCGCAACCAGTTTCCCGGGATCGGCCTCAAATCCTTCGGAGCCGGCGGAGAGCCGACGGTGACCGCATCCGGAGATGCCATCGATGGCGATTCATGCCTCGTACTGAACTATCCGGGTGGGAACTGGGGTGGTGCTTTTTTTGAACTTGATCCGGCGATCGACGCCAGTGCCTTCGCCGGCAGTACGCTGGTTTTTTCTTTAAGAAAACCGCCGCATTTGGTCAGGGCTGAGATCAAGCTGGAGTCGGTAGCGACGGCCTCTTCCTTGTTCCTTGACGACTACGAGGGGACTGACGTGGGTGGTGGATACCTTGAATACCGTATCCCGCTTGCAGATTTTGTCGGTCTTGAACTGACTGATCTGCGCATTCCCTTTGCACTCTGGAATCCGGTGGATGGCTCTGGTGCATATGTCAGTGCGGAGGTCCTGCTCGACAATATTTACTTCGAATGATGCGACGACACCTGACCGGGCTGCTGCTGTTGGTCATGTTGGTCCCGCTGGCACAGGCCCAGTTCCTGCATACCAGTGGAACGGCCATCGTCAACGATGCGGGCGACACCGTGGTGCTCAAAGGCATGGGCCTGGGAGGCTGGATGCTGCAGGAAGGTTACATGCTGCAGACAACAGGTTTCGCGAATGCGCAGTATGAGATCAGAAGTGCCATCGAGGCGTTGATCGGTAGCCAGGACACAGAGGAGTTCTATGACGCCTGGTTGGCAAACCATGTGCGGAAGATCGATATTGATTCGCTGGCCGCCTGGGGCTTCAACTCGGTGCGCCTTCCCATGCACTACAACCTGTTCACCTTGCCAATTGAGGAAGAGCCGGTGGCCGGACAACATACCTGGCTGGAAAAAGGGTTTGCATTGACTGACAGCCTCATCAGCTGGTGCGCCCAAAACGAAATGTACGTTGTCCTCGACCTGCATGCCGCACCAGGAGGCCAGGGCTACGAATCCGGTATCTCCGACTACAACCCGGACAAGCCATCGCTGTGGGAAAGTGAGGCCAACAAACAAAAGACGGTTGCACTATGGCGCAAACTCGCTGAACGCTATGTCGACCAGCCCTGGGTCGCCGGCTATGATCTGATCAACGAGCCCAACTGGAACCTGCCAGGCAACACAGCATTGCGCAACCTGTATGAGCAGATCACCGCAGCGATCCGGTCGGTCGATGATCGCCATATCATCTTTATTGAAGGCAACTGGTTTGCCAATGACTTTACCGGTCTCACACCTCCGTGGGACGATAACATGGTGTACAGCCCACACAAATACTGGTCATTCAACACGCCGGGTTCGATCCAATGGGTGCTATCTATCCGCGATGCATTTCAGGTGCCCTTGTATTTCGGAGAATGGGGCGAGAACTCCAACAGCTGGTTTACAGATGTTGTGCGATTGTTCAACGAACATGGATTGAGTTGGGCATGCTGGCCGATGAAGAAGATTGAGTCCATCTCCGGACCACTTTCTATCCGCAAGAGTGCCGGGTATCAGCATTTGCTTGACTATTGGAATGGCCAGGCGTCTGCACCCTCCCAGCAAGTTGCTATCAATACCCTGATGCAGTTGACAGAGGATCTCAAACTGGAACGATGCGCCTTTCAACGCGATGTGATCGATGCCATGTTTCGACAGATCAATGAGACCACCGCACGGCCGTATCGAGAGTGGTCGGTGCCAGGAGTGATCCATGCCGCCGATTTTGACCTGGGGCCACACGAGGTTGCCTATTTTGACCGGGATATCGCCACCTATCACGTTTCGACTGGCAACTACACGGCCTGGAACCAGGGGTGGTCTTATCGGAATGACGGCGTGGACATCGAACCGTGTCTGGATACGATCAACACCAACGGCTACAACCTTGGATGGCTGGAGGATGGAGAATGGACCCAATACACCATCAAGGCAGACGTTGCAGGCGTGTATGATATCGTTTGCCGCACCGCTTCCGAGGCAGGAGGTGGCGCGTTCCAACTCTCCCTTGATGGTGCAGATGTGACGGGCAGAGTCAGTGTGCCGGCGACAGGTGGATGGCAAGAATGGACTTCCGTCTGGATCGAGAATGTCGTCCTGTCAGACGCCGACCGGCAGCTGCGCATGCATGTGGATCGGTCGGGCTTCAACCTCAACAGCTTCGAGCTCATCTACCGGCAACCCTCCGATGCGGTGCCGACGACCCATGTTTCTGCACACACTGTGTCAGAGAATACCGTCAGACTGAATATTAACAAGCGCCTGATCGGACCTCTGCAATCTGCGGCCGGTTTCCAGATCATGGTAAATGGCTCGCCGGTCGATATCACCGGTGTGGCACTCGATAGTGAGAGCGGTCGTCAGATCACGTTCACGGTAGACGATTTGTTCAAGGCCAGTGACACCATTCTCCTATCCTATAGTAGCGATGGCGTTTTGGCCGTAGACAGCACGCACCTTGAGCCGTTTAGTGATCTGGCGGTAGAAAATACGATTGCGATCGTGCATACGGTGCCCGGCCGCATCGAGGCCGAGGATTACTTCTTTCAGTCCGGAATTGTCCTTGAGGCGACCTCGGATGCCGGAGGTGGTCAGAATATTGGCCATCTGGATGCTGGAGACTACGGGGACTATCTCGTGCACGTGCCCGAATCGCGCTCTTACCGGATCGACTACCGGACTGCCGCACTGAGTGCCGAAGGGCGGATCGTATTGCAACTGATCAATGAGAACGGAAGTGCCAGCGCACTCCATGCCGTTTCATTCCCGGCGACTGGAGGGTGGCAGACCTGGACGACGACGAGCAAGTCCGTGATCCTCTCAGAAGGCCTGCACACATTGCGGGTTTTGATCGACGAGCCTCAGTTCAACCTTAACTGGTTTGAGATCTCCTTCACGACGGCAGCGAGCAATCCGCTCACGGAGCCGATTTTCCACATCGCTCCCAACCCGGTCTCCGATCGCGTGTGGATCACTGGCGGCGCGCACGTGCTCAACGAGGCCAGGGCGACGGTCAGGCACATTTCCGGTATGACGGTCATCGATGAGGAAGTGAATACCGGGGAGGGAAATGCGGCCGTACTTGACCTGACCGGTCTGCCTGTGGGGATCTACATCCTGACCCTGAAAAATGCGTCGGGGGTACTAGGTTCAAGAAAACTGGTGAAAACATCTGCCCGCGAATGAAGCACGACTCGATGACGATATTGAATATGGAATATGTGATCCATTTGACAACAACACTATGAGAGATAATCTATTTGTCGTACGCGTCGCACTCATCGTGGCGCTGGGGGGATTCCTGATGGGATTCGACGCCTCCGTGATCTCAGGTGTCAACAGGTTTATCGAGATCGAATTCGGGCTCTCGGAGATCCAGCTGGGTTGGGCCGTCGCTTCGTTGACCTTGTCGGCCACCGCCGCCATGCTGATCGCCGGACCGCTCAGTGACAGGATCGGTCGTCGACGGGTACTCACGATTGCTGCGATCCTCTATGCCATTTCGGCCATCGGCTCGGCCCTGGCGCCATCGTTCACGGTGCTGTGGGTGGCCCGGATGGTTGGCGGTCTTGGTGTTGGTGCTTCCCTGATCATCGCCCCAATGTACATTGCCGAGATCTCACCTGCACACCTGCGCGGACGCATGGTGTCATTCAACCAGCTGAACATCGTCATCGGTATCTCGGTCGCCTTTTTCACCAACTATGCGATCCTGCAACTGGGCCAATCCGACGCAGCGTGGGCGCAGTCCCTCAAATTTGACGAGTACAACTGGCGGTGGATGCTCGGCCTGGAGACCCTGCCAGCGGTGCTCTATTTCGTTGGATTATTCTTTGTCCCCAGGAGTCCACGCTGGCTGATCATGAAGGGCGCTTTTGACGAGGCGCTTGGCGTGATGACCAAGGCAACCAACGCTGAAACCGCAGCGACACAACTGCAGACGATCCGGCAGAGTATTGAAGACGAGGGCCATCAGCCGCGTGCATCATTGCTGCGACAACTTGATCAGCTGTTCAAGCCTGCACTCAAGCTGGTGCTCACCATTGGTATCGTCATTGCCATTCTGCAGCAGATCACCGGGATCAACTCGGTCTTCTTTTACGCACCGATGATCTTCGAACAGTCGGGCATTGGCACCGACGCGTCCTTCATGCAGGCGGTCCTCGTAGGACTTGTCAACCTGGTTTTTACCGTTTTGGCCATCCTGCTGATCGACAAGCTCGGGCGCAAGCCACTCCTCATGATCGGGGTGGCAGGGATCGCCATCTCCATGACGGTCCTGGCGTACGGGTTCAGCAAAGCGACGTATACCCTGACACCCGAAGCGATCACCAACATGTCTGAAGACGTGCCGGCAGAAGCGCTGGCTTCGATCGCCGGGACGACGTTTAACAGCGATCTGGACTACAAGAATACCCTGATCGATCTGATGGGGGAGGAGGATTTCAAAGCGCACCAGTCGACCTTGCTGACTGCGGCAACGGACGTCAATGCCATGCTGATCCTGATCTGCATCCTCGGCTTCGTCGCGTCATTTGCCATCTCGGTGGGTCCGGTGATGTGGGTGCTCTTCTCGGAACTGTTTCCGAACTACATCCGCGGCCTGGCCATATCATTTGTCGGCCTCATCAATTCGGCGGTGAGCTTTGTGGTCCAGTTCATCTTCCCCTGGGAGCTGGCTCACCTCGGAAGTTCGGTCACCTTCCTGATCTACGGTGTACTCGCCTTGCTCGGACTGATCTTCATCGTGCGGGTGGTCCCCGAAACCAAAGGCAAATCATTGGAGGAACTTGAAACCATCCTCGTTAAGAATT
This sequence comes from Saprospiraceae bacterium, assembly GCA_033720735.1. Classification (GTDB taxonomy): domain Bacteria; phylum Bacteroidota; class Bacteroidia; order Chitinophagales; family Saprospiraceae; genus B8-G4. The sequence continues at coordinate 1,504 of JAWWBX010000074.1, read as the reverse complement.
GAATCGCTAGCTATGTGCAAGATTGATATGACAAAACAGATTTTGAACCTCCTTTCAACTATCCTTTTGCTGACGGTGATTTCCGGGTGCGAGTCAGTGTCGAATGGATCAGTCAGCATCGATGAGAACCAAGCGGAGCCCGAAGCACCGATTGAGGTACGACTGACGATGGATCAGGTCATTGATTCAAGCGGGGTGTTTGAGCAGGTACACACGGCCGATGGTGCCTTGGCCCTGAAATCCACCGCGGGCGGACAATGGCTGCAATTTGAGTTGCCCGTGCCGGTGTCGGGACGCTACCGTTCAGCCGTCATCGCCTCTGCCGCCGGGCAGGGCGGTACGGTGTGGATCGAAGATTATGTGGACAATCCCGACGGCCGCACCTACAATGTCACCGGAGAGATTGCGGTGCCTGTGAGCACTGAGGTCACCGAGTGCACGCGCGACGGTTCGCCGTTCGCTGCCGGCAAGCATCCGCTGCGTTTGCACTTTAATGACACGGGGGTCGAGGTACACGAACTCCGATTCACACTTCTGCGCCGTCATCGCATGACGCCGGAGGTCCTCACACAGGAGATGTCGGGGGATACCTGGGAGATCGCCTGGTCGGATGAGTTTGATGGATCCGGGCCGGTGGATACGACCAAATGGACCTTTGACATCGGAGATTGGGGCTGGGGAAACAATGAATTACAATACTACACCGCCAACCGACTCAGAAATGCCCGGCGCGAGAACGGCAACCTGATCATCGAGGCACACAAGAACGATGACGGGCATGCATGGACCTCCGCCCGACTTACGACCCGGGGCAAGGTGACCTTCCGGTATGGCAAGATCGAACTGCGGGCAAAAGTGCCCGCCCATCGCGGCAACTGGGCAGCTGGCTGGACACTGGGTGACGCCTATGTGGACGAGTTGTCGTGGCCGTATTGTGGCGAAATCGATATCCTCGAGAGTGTAGGCTATGAGGTGGACAACGCAACAGGTGATGGCAAGGCGCATGCCTCCGTGCATTGCCGGGCCTTCTACTTCAAAGAGGACAGCCATCACACTTCGACGCTGCCGGTCAAGGATATTCACAATACGTTTCACACATATGCCGTGGTGTGGACACCAGAGGGCATCACAGCCTACGTCGATGATCAACCATACTTTACGTACAACGACACCACGGACGAGCGGACCTGGCCGTTTAACGAACCGCAAAACATCATCCTCAACCTCGCCATGGGCGGCGGATGGGGTGGTGCGCAGGGGATGGATCCGGACATGCCGTCGCAGCAGTACATCCTGGACTACGTGCGTGTCTACGCGCGGAAGTGACGGGCGGGCTATTATGCCTATGACTACCTGGCGGCACTGAAGCAAGGTGCCACCAACCCAGAAAGGCTGGTAGCCAAATCACTGCTTTGACGCCGTGGATACCCCGGTGGTGTTGAGGCGATCCAGCAGGTCTTGCTGTTGCATGATGAGTTCCTGTTGTTGAGCGACCTGGGTTTGC
>JAWWBX010000073.1:0-16259 GCA_033720735.1 Saprospiraceae bacterium | reverse complement strand
GATGTGGATACCCTGGTATTGCATCCGGCGTCGATGTCGCATCTGAATGTGGACAAAGCTGTGCGTGAGCGCAATGGCATTACCGACGGCCTGATCCGTTTGTCAGTCGGGATCGAGCACGTGGATGATATCATCGCAGATGTGGACAGCGCCCTGGAGGCCGCCTTACGCTGAGCGCTGCCCCCGATGCCCGAGTTCGATCACCTGCATTTCCCGCATGTCATTGCCATCGATCGTAAAGCGAACAGCGGTGCGTACCTGATGCAACCCGTGCTTGCCACAGGCACCTGGGTTCACATGCAGTAAATCCAGCTTCTTGTCGTAGATCACCTTCAGGATATGTGAATGCCCGCAGACATAGAGTTGGGGTTTCTGATCAATGAGGATCTGCCTGACCCGCGCATGATAGCGGCCCGGATAGCCGCCGATATGTGTCATGAAGACAAGCACGTCCTCAACGCTGAACAACAAGTCCTCAACAGTCTCCCGCCGGATTTCGGGCGCATCAATATTGCCATACACAACACGCAATTGTTTACCCCATCCAGCCATCCCATCCAGCACGTCGAGCGACCCGATGTCTCCGGCATGCCAGATCTCGTCGCACTGTGCGAAGTGGCGCTCAAGGGCCGGATCCAGATATCCATGCGTGTCGGAGATCAGGCCGATGCGGGTCATTGCGGAATATTGAGGACCACCTTGCCAAACTGTTCACCGCGTGCCAGGTAGTCGATGGCAGCCTGGCCATCAACGAGGTCAAAGACGCGATCGACCACTGGCCGGATCTGATGCTGATTCACAAAGTTCAGCATCCCGCGAAAGTCGCTCTGACTGCCCATCGTTGACCCCTGAATGGTGATCTGCCGCCAGAAAATGAGTTGGGGGCTCAGCTTATTCACCTTACCCAGGGATCCCCCGTATGTCACCAGCCGGCCGCCTGGAGCAACCAGACTGACCAACGCTGCGAAGCCGTCACCCCCCGCGCTGTCGATCACCAGGTCAAAACTGCCGGCCATTTGCTTGAGCTGGTCTGGCCAGTCATCCTTGCGATAGTTGACCCCGCCTGCGATACCAATGCCCTGCGCCCGGCCGATCTTCTCATCACTGCCCGAGGTGACCCAGACCTCCATGCCGAGAGCCAGGGCAAACTGGATGGCGATCAGCGCCACCCCGCCTCCGGCGCCGGAGATCAGCACCCTCTGACCGGGTTGCGCCATGCCTTGCACAAACAGTGCCCGGTAGGCCGTCAGTCCGGCCAACGGCAGGGCCGCGGCCTCTTCCCATGAGAGATGCGCCGGTTTGTCATAGACATGATCGGCAGGCAGCGCAATGCGCTGGGCAAAGGTGCCCGGATCAGGCATCCCCAACACCCGGAAAGCGCTGGATTGGACCCGCTGGTTGTCACCCCAGCGCAGGCCCGGGTTGATCACCACTGCACGCCCCTCCAGGGTACCCGCTCCGTCACTGCCCAGGATGGCCGGAAATCGGAGGCCCGGGTATTTGCCCTGGGTAATCCAGTAGTCACGGCGGTTGAGGGCAGCGGCATACAGCTGGACGACGACTTCATCTGCCCCGGCCACCGGATCATCAACCGCACGGACGCGCATCTTCACGCCGATACCATCAAGAAGTAAGGCTTGCATGCGGTAAAAATAGACGGTTTGATGGCTTCGCGAACACAACTGCCCCAAGGAGCTGGTACAAAATCTGGCTGAGCAGCCGAGCAGGCAACGAACGCACGTCTCTTTGGGTCTGTACAGATAACGGCTCACCCCCGGAACACACATTTTCAGGTACGCTCCGGTTGCATTGTAGCGCAGACTTGATAGCTTTACCCTCGTCCGCCTGCGGTTGCTAACCGGGCTAAAACCAAGATCTACCATGCGCACGTTTATCCTCCTGAGTTTCAACACCTTGCTCTCCCTCCAGCTCCTCAGCCAATGCGAGATCACCAACCTGATTGCCGAGCCACACGCCTGTGTCAATGGTACGTTTCTGGTCGACATCGACTTTGACGTGATCAACCCCGAGGGCGACACCTTCGGCATTGTGGGCAATGCCACCAACTACGGCCTGTTTGCCTATGACTCGCTGCCTGTGACCCTCGGACCGCTCCCAGGAGACGGCACCACCGTATGGCAGTTTATCGTCTTCGACCTCGAGGAACCCAACTGTCAGGCGACTTACGAACTGGGGACTGTGGATTGCTGCGCGATCACCGATGTGGTAGTCGACCCTGTCGAATGTCAGAACATGGAGACCTTCAGTGCCGTCGTCAATTTTAATTTTATGAACACGGGCAACGTGGGCTTCGACGTCTTCGATGCGAATGAGAATCCGCTAGGTTTCTTCTCCTACAACGACCTGCCGGTCACGGTGACCGGGATCCCTTCTGTGGGGAACGGATTTACCACCATCACCATCTGCGATAACGACAACCCGGACTGCTGCACCACGGTCGAATTCGAAGGACTGGATTGTAATCCGAATGATTGCGAGATATGGAATGTCGAGGTAGTGGCCGATTCGTGCGACAACGGCCAGTTTTTCGTGACAATCGGCTTCAATTTTGAGAACACCGGACCGGGCTTTACGGTAATGGGCAACGGGAACAATTATGGTGCCTTCTCCTACGACAGCCTGCCGATCATGATCGGCCCATTGGAAGGTGACGGGGTAACAATCTATGAATTCGGGATCCAGGATGTTCAGAATCCTGACTGCTCCAATTTTGGCGTGATCGGCCCGATCGAGTGTCCCCCGGGCTGCGGCTTCAATGAGATCATCGTCGACCTGATCGAATGCCAGAGCGACAGCACCTACAGCTTTGCCCTGAACTTCAATCCGGTCAATCCCCCGTCGGGCGGATTCAATGTCACCTCAAACGGCAACTTTATCGGCACCTTTGAGTATGCCGATCTGCCGGTGATCATCGACAGTTTTCCTGCCTCGGGTAATTTCTTTGATGTCCTGACAATTTGTGATGTCGTCGACTCACTGTGCTGCACGGTGCACGAGTTTGAGGCTTTGCTCTGCGGCGAGTGCATCATTTATGACCTCGTGGCCGAAGCCAGCGCCTGTGATACCAATGCGCAATTCTTTGTCGACATCGATTTCCAGTTTCAAAATGTTGGCACCATGGGATTCCAGGTAGGTGGTAACGGGAATAACTACGGAACGTTCAGTTACGAGGACCTGCCGATCACCCTCGGGCCATTTGATGGTGATTCGACAACCTTCTACGAGTTTGTGGTACTCGATAATGAAAATGGCCTGTGCCTTGCCGGTGTGGAACTGGGTGCTGTGGATTGCCTCACCCCGTGCACCATTGGCGAGTTGATCGTGGATCCGCTGGAATGCACCGGTAACGGCCAGTATGCACTCTGGCTCGACTTTGAGTATGTCAATACCAGCAACGTTGGTTTCGATGTGTTTGCCGGCAATGAGTTCGTCGGGTTCTACCTGTACAGTGACCTGCCGGTTGTTGTGGAGCATTTCCCGGCCAGCGGCAATGCCAACGACCTGATAGTGGTGTGTGACAACGACAACCCGGACTGTTGCTCGATGCTCGAGTTTCCAGGTTTGACCTGCGTGGATTCGTGCTCTATTTTCGATGTCAACGTTGATGTGGATGGATGTACGAGCGACAGCACCTTCGGTCTCTTCGTCAACTTTCAGACCACCGGTTTTATGGCTGGCGGTGTAGATGTATGGGCGGGTGACGATTACCTCGGCTTCTTTTCAATCGACAGCCTGCCGATCTACATTCCCAATTTCCCGGCGACTGGCGGATTCCAGGCCATGACCATTTGTGAAAGTGACAACCTCGCTTGCTGCATAACGGTTGAATTCGAAACCCCAGTTTGTCCGCCGGCATGTTCGATCTTCGACCTGGGGATCGACCCTCTGTCATGTGATTCGACGGGGTCTTTCTCGGCATTTGTGACCTTCGAAAGCACCGGTCTCACCAATGATTTTGTGGACATCTGGGTCAATGATCTCTTTCTCGGATTTTACCCGGCCGATTCGCTGCCCATCCTGGTCGAAGGCATTCCAGGGACTGGCGCGAATGCGCTGCTCACCATTTGTGAAAATGATAATCCTGATTGCTGCGGCGTATTGGAATTTACGACCCTCAATTGCGAGCCCGACAGTTGCCTGATCTGGGACATCGTGGTCGAATCGCTGGGCTGTGATACCGCCACCGGCACGTTCGACGCGCACGTGGCCTTCAATGCCACCGGGCTTACGAATGATTTTGTCGAGATCTGGATCGACAGTGTGTACTACGGTTTCCATTCCTGGGAGAACCAGCCGATCGTTCTGGAAGATATTCCTGGTGACGGCACCGGCTCCCTCATTACCATTTGTGAAAACGATAACCCGGCGTGCTGTACCACTGCTGAGTTCCTAACACCGAATTGTGGCGCTCCCGAGTGCGCGATCTTCGATATCGTGGTGGATGCCACCGACTGTGACAGCAATGGTACGTTTGGCGCCTTCGTCAATTTTGAAGCACAGGGCCTGAACAATGATTTTGTGGATGTCTGGATCAATGAGGTGTTTATCGGTTCCTTCCCGGTCGATTCCTTCCCGGCCTTTGTCGACAGTCTCCCGGGCACGGGTGAGGTTGTCTTGATCACGATCTGCGAAAATGACAATCCGGACTGCTGCGGATCTCTGGAGTACCAGGTGCCGGATTGCGGTATTGGGGATTGCAACATCTCTGAAGTCGTTGCTGAACCGTTTGGATGCGACACCGTGTCGGGCACCTATTCCGTGGCGGTCACGTTCGATGCACAGAATCTAAACAATGACTTTGTCGAGATCTGGATCAATGAAGTGTACTATGGATTCCATCTTTGGGACTCGCTTCCGATCATCATTGACAGCATTCCGGCCACGGGCGGCGGCACGTTACTCACAGTCTGTGCTAACGACAACCCGGATTGTTGTGCCAGTACGGAATACCTGGCGCCAGATTGCGGTCCCGCCACTTGCGGCATCTTCGAGGTAGGTGTAGATCCGATCGAATGTACCTCCGACAGTACGTTTGCTGCCTGGGTCAATTTTGTCACTGCAGGATTTACCAACAATAGTGTCGACATCTGGGCCGGTGATACGTTTCTCGGTTTCTTCTCGATCGACTCCCTGCCGATCCTTGTGCCAGGGATTCCGGCAACCTCGGGCAACGTCGTTCTTACGATCTGCGAAAATGACAATCCGGACTGCTGTACCGTCTATGAATTTGCCTCGCTCACATGTGCGCCTGAGTGTATGATCGGCACGGTGACAGCCACGCTTTCCGACTGTGATTCGCTGGGTCATTTCTTTGTCACCCTTGATTTCGATGTGGTGAGTGGTGACCCTGGCGGCTTCACGGTGCTGGGCAATGGCAACAATTACGGCACCTTCCCGTACAGTGAAGTTCCGGTGACGATCGGCCCGTTTGCCGGAGACAGCATGACCCCGTACGAGTTCATTGTCGTGGACAACGGCACCCCGAATTGCAGCAATTTCACCGAGGTGGGCATCGTGGATTGCGAGACGACCGGCCTGTTTGGGCCTGCGCCATCAGTGGAGCAACTCCTCGTTTTCAACTCCGGAACGCAACCCTGGTTTCAGGTGCCTGATGATGCGCTGGTCATGACCATGTGGTCGGTGGATGGACGTCCGGTTCAACACATCGGTGATCTGTCCAACATTGATATCGTTTTCCTCGATCGCGGCACGTCAGCTGCCGGACTATATTTTGTTCAAGTCACCGGGACCGAGCGGAGCTACGTGGCAAAAGTGTTCCTGGCGGAATAGCTCACGAGGGCATGGCAGGCTCCTGGGTGCTGGCAGTCACCCGTTCATTGAGTGATCCGAAGGTTGTACCCAAGCACTTAACCACCTTAGCTGAGGGCAACATTTCGAATTTCGTCAAAATTCAATGCATTACACTCAAAGGCATGGTTATCAGTATTTTGAGCAATCTTAATGCAGTGGTTACTTCATAGACGTTTCGAAGATCTTCGAAATGTCCGCGGCATTTGCATTTGAATGCCTCGGGTGGCTACAGCGGAATGTTGCCATGTTTACGCCGGGGGCGTTGCACCGCCTTGTTCGACAGCATGTAAAAGGCTTTGATCAGCTTGGCCCGGGAGTCAGCCGGGTCGATGACTTCGTCAATGAACCCCCGGGCAGCGGCGCGGTACGGATGGGCAAACTTTTCGGCGTACTCCTGTTCTTTCTCAATCAGCTTGGCCGTCTGGTCTTCGGCGCTGCTGATCTCCTTTTTGAAGATGATCTCACTCGCGCCTTTGGCACCCATCACGGCAATCTCGGCTGTTGGCCAGGCAAAGTTCATGTCGGCCCGGATGTGCTTCGAGTTCATCACATCATAGGCGCCGCCATACGCCTTTCTCGTGATCAGCGTCACGCGCGGCACGGTGGCGTCACTGAAGGCATACAAGAGTTTGGCGCCGTTGACGATGATCCCGTTCCACTCCTGGTCCGTGCCGGGCAGGAATCCGGGCACATCCACCAGCACCAGCAGGGGAATATTGAAACAGTCGCAGAACCGCACAAAGCGCGCACCCTTGCGACTGCTGTTGACGTCCAGGACACCGGCGAGGTGGAAGGGTTGATTGGCGACGACCCCGATGCTTTTACCACCCAGACGGGCAAACCCGGTAATGATATTCTCCGCAAATTGCTTATGGACCTCGAAAAAGGAGTCCGTGTCAACAATGCCCTGGATGACCGCCTTCATGTCATACGGCTGTTGCGCACTCTCGGGAATGAGATCACCTAACCCGGGACGCAATTCGTCACCAGGTTCGTACGGCAGATCCGGCACAGTCTCCTCGCAATTCTGCGGAAGATAGCTCAGCAGATCCTTGAGCATCTCGATGCATTCCAGATCATTTCCGGCAGTGAAATGGGTCACTCCAGATTTGACGGCATGCGCCGACGCTCCCCCGAGATCTTCAAAACTGACATCCTCGTTCGTCACTGTCTTGACCACGTTCGGACCGGTCACGAACATATACGACCGGTCCTCGACCATGATGATGAAGTCGGTGATGGCCGGGGAGTACACGGCGCCTCCTGCACAGGGGCCCATGATGGCTGAGAGCTGCGGCACGACCCCGGAGGCAATGGTGTTGCGATAAAAGATCTCGGCATAACCGCCGAGTGAGCTCACTCCTTCCTGGATGCGCGCACCACCGGAGTCGTTGAGCCCAATCACCGGAGCGCCATTCTCCATCGCCAGGTCCATGATCCGGCAGATCTTTTCCGCATGCGTTTCGGAAAGTGATCCGCCGAATACCGTAAAGTCCTGTGCAAACACGTAGACGAGCCTGCCGCGTACTGTGCCGTAGCCCGTGACCACCCCGTCGCCCAGAAATTTCTGGCGTTCCATCCCGAAGTCGGTGCTCCGGTGCTCCACAAACATGCCGATCTCCTCAAACGAGCCCGGGTCCATGAGGAGATGCACACGTTCACGGGCCGTCAGCTTGCCCTTGTCATGTTGCTTGCGAATGCGGTCCTCGCCTCCACCCTGCAGCGCCTGTTCGCGCATCTCGTTGAGTTGGTTGAGCTTGTCTTGCATGGTCCTGATCGTCGATTGGCTCGAAAGCTAACAATAGTTTGGCAGACATGGAGGACCGCGGTCGCGGCGGACGGAGGATTCAGTAAATTCGCTAATATTATCGCACCAACCAGTACATGATGATCGAATCGGCTACACACACGCTCTCACAGCGCGTGCTCAACATGGAAGAATCGGCCACCCTGCGCATGGCTGCATTGGCCAGAAAACTCAAGGCAGAGGGCCATGACGTGATCAGCCTGAGCATCGGTGAGCCGGACTTCGACACCCCGGAGCACATCAAGGAAGCAGCCAAGCGGGCCCTCGACGCAGGCCACACCAAGTATACGCCGGTGCCGGGCGCGCTGCGCCTGCGGGAAGCGATCGTCCGCAAATTTGCCCGCGACAACAACCTGCACTTCACACCCAATCAAATCGTGGTGTCCAATGGGGCGAAACAATCCATTGCCAATCTCGCCCTGGCGCTGCTGGATCCGGGCGACGAGGTCATTTTGTTTGCGCCATACTGGGTATCGTACATCGAGATCATCAGATTGGCGGAGGGCGTGCCGGTGGTCCTGAGTGCGGGGATCGAGGCGGATTTCAAGGTCACTGCCGATCAGGTGGCCGCAGCCATTACGCCACGCACCAGGATGGTCCTGTTCTCATCACCCTGCAATCCCACCGGTTCGGTCTATACCAACGCTGAACTGACGGAGATCGCCGGGGCCATCGCTCCCCATGCACAGATCACCATCGTATCTGACGAGATTTACGAGTATATCAATTTTGAAAGCAGGCATGTGAGTATCGGCGCGATCGAGAGCGTGCGTGACCGCACCGTCACAGTCAACGGGTTTTCGAAAGGCTTTGCCATGACCGGATGGCGCCTCGGTTATATCGGGGCACCGGAGTGGATTGCCGAGGCCTGTCAGAAGATCCAGGGGCAGTTTACTTCCGGTGCCAACGCATTCAGCCAGGAGGCGGCGGCGCTGGCGCTGGACGCCGATATGGGTCCGACGGAAGAGATGTGCCAGGCATTTCGGCAAAGGCGTGACATGATGATCGGGTTGCTGCGAGAAATTCCCGGGATGAAAGTCAACTTCCCGAAAGGGGCCTTTTACATCTTTCCTGATATCTCCAACTACTTTGGCATGCGTCATGGCGATCAGCGCATCAATGACAGCGATGATATGGCGATGTACCTGCTGGAGACAGCACACGTTGCCACGGTTTCAGGGGCGGCATTTGGTGCACCGGATTGCATCAGGCTGAGCTACGCCGCTTCAGAAGACGCGTTGCGGTTGGCGGTGCAGCGGATTGCTGAGGCCCTGGCCAAACTGACATCATAGTTTCAACCGCAGGGCATTTTTACATCGGCTCGATCACACCTGTCCAAGCAAAAAGAAAGGCCCGTGTCAAGCGACACAGGCCTATCAACTCTCACGTTTCAATCTCTTTCTAGCGGCGGCGACCGTGGCGGATCATGCGCATGTTGCCGGTATCGCCCTGGCCAAATCCCTTGATCGAGTAGATAAAACTCAGCATGTAGTATCTCCCGAGCGAATTGGTACGGATCTCCTCCAGATAATTTGACTCACTGGTGCGGTTGATGCCGCGATTCTCATCCAGCACGTCGAACATGGACAGCTTGATCTCGGCACGCTTGTCTTTGAAGACGTACTTGGAGAGTGACGCCTTCCAAAGCGGCAGTTCCTCGTCGCCTTCAAATTGATCACCGGTATAGCGGTTGAGGTCGTAGGATGTACTGATGCTCCACGTCTTGAGGAAATTGACCGTCAGGTCGGCGTAGTAGGTCTGGGTGACAAAATCCTGGTCAAACGACTTGTCTTCCGAGTACTCCGAAGTGGTGTTCGAAAAGCGCGCTCCAACCTGGTACTCCACAACCTCGGAATTCATGCTGCTGAAACTGAGGCCTACACTCCTGGTCCATCGGTCGAGGTCATTCTCGATCGTGTTGATAAAGAGCTTGCTCCGGTTGTAGGAGACATTCGAATTGAGCTCAAGCCTGGTCCGGATGAATTTGAGCGGTGTGCCAAAGGAGGCATAGCCGGTGAGCCGGTAATCGTTGTCGATGTTGACCGGCCGTTGCGTCTCCTTGAAGGTCACGCGATCCACTTCCGTCGAATTGACAATCTTGTCCTTGGTGATCGTGCCGCTCAGCATTGCAAAAATGCTCGTAAACGAAAATTGGCTGAACGAGTGGAAATGGATGTTGGCACGGTGCTGATATTCTGCTTTCAGATCAGGATTCCCGATATAGATTCGCTGCGGATTGGTATTGTCCACGAGGGGTGACAACTGCTGCAGCGAGGGCACGTCGATCGATGTGCGGTAGTCAAACCGGATGCTGCGTGCCGTGGCAAATTCATAGCGATAGCGCAGACTTGGCAGTACCGTCGAAAAGTCTTTAGCGATCGGTGACTCGTCCTGGTTGATGAAACCCCGCAAATCCGTATCCTGGTACTGGACGCCGATGTTGAGGGAAGATTTCGGTGTATTCAGTTTGAACGTTGCGCCGGTCCGGTGGTACGTATAGTCACGCTGGAACGTCGTGCTCAGATCCGTATTAGGCGTCGGTGCGCCGGTCACCGGATCGAGATCGAAGACGTCCTGATCAGATTTCGATTCGTTGTTTTGATACCGGTAGTTGAACTCGACCCACTTGTTCTTGCCAACCGGCTCAGTGTAGGAAAGCCGGGCACCCCAGTTCATGTTGTCTCCGACATCCTGTTGCATCTGATCGATAAACTCCTCATCACCTGTCAGCAGAAAATTCTGGAGCGAGGTTAGCCGGGCTTCCGAGTTGTCATCCCCGCTGTTCAGGCTCAGATTGGCGGTCATGGTGCGGCCGCGTTTGGCCCCAAAACGCTTGCGCAGATACAGGTCGCCATTAAAATCAAAGCCGTCCGACAGTGATGTGTAGTCGGTCAGCAGCGTGTTGTCAAGTCCCTGATCAGCAAACGTTTCGGTAAACTGGTTGCTGAGGTAGTCGCCATTATTGAATGATGCATTACTCCGCAGCTCGATCTCGGTCGTTGAGTCGATCTCCAGTTCTGCAATCAGATTGACGCGGTGCCCGTCATTCTCAGACGACTGGGTGGCGTCCTCAAACGTCTCAAACGTCTCATCGACGATGTAGTTCTGACGGAAAATGTCCTGGGTAATGTCGTTGTCGATGCCGTTGTAGAAATAACTTGACCGGATATCCAGTTTCTTGCCGATCTCCACATTGTAGTTGATGCCTCCCGCCAGCGTGTTGACAAAACCGTCGCTGAGATCCTCCCCGATCTGCGGCCCACCGCCTCCTCCCATGCGAAAGCGACCGCCACCCATCATCCGGCTCATTCCCCCGCTGAAGTTGATGTACTCGCCGAAGGAAAAGCCCTGCTGGTTGACATCATTTGCCATCCCGAGCAGTGACAACTGCGAGTTTTTGGTAAAGCGATTAAGATTCAGCTTCGTGGCATAGCGTCCCTCATCGGCGACGGCGCCGGCGTCATGTCCGTATCCGGCCTCGATCTTGCCAAACATCCCTTTTTTCTTGTCCTCTTTCAACTCAAGGTTGATGGTCTTGGAGCGTTCGCCGTCATCGATCCCGGAAAACTCCGCCATATCCGAGAGCTTGTCGTAGACCTGCACCTTATCTACTGCATCGGCAGGCAGGTTCTTCGTCGCCATTTTCGGATCGTTGCCAAAGAATTCCTTGCCGTCGACCAGTACGTTCTGCACTTCTTCGCCCTGGGCCTTGATGCCGCCGTCCTTGTCGACTTCAATACCGGGCAGGCGCTTGAGCAGATCCTCCACCACGTCATTGGGCTGAACCTTAAACGCGTCGGCATTATAGTTGATCGTGTCGTCCTGGATCTGGATCGGAACGTGGTCAGCCAGTACTTCCACTTCTGAAAGGATCGCGGTCGCCTCCTTGAGCGTGATCGTTCCCAGATCGACCACCTCTTCTTCGCCCAGCATCAGCTCGCGTGTGACCGTACTGAAACCCATAAAACTGATCTTCAGGATGTAGTTGCCGGCTTTGGCACCCTTGATCGCAAAACGCCCATCAGTGTCGCTGATCGCAAAGCTGGCCAGCACCGAATCGCGTGCATTCAACAACATGATCGTGGCACTGGTGAGCGGTGCATCCTGATCGTCGTGGATGATCCCCACCACGTCGGATTTCTTAAAGGTCTGGGCTGAGACCTCAACGGTTCCCATGGCAAACAGCGCCAGCATACAGAGTGTGAGCAGTCGAGTCATTTCAGTCAATTGTGATTCACTTGGATTTAACCCCGGTGGATAATTACGTTTGGTCCGCCCCGCTGACCGCGCATTTCCTTCATTTTCTCATGCATGATCTCACGGAATTCCTCGGAAGTGACTTCCTTGCCTTTAGTGGGCTCTTTCAGCACCGCACGATCCACTTCGATGGCCTGGATCTCGGTGGCCGTGTAGACCCGCTCGCCATCATTCACATCGAGCATCAGGATCATGCCGGGCAGACCACCAAACTCCGCGGGGCCGTTGGCGATCGGGATCTGCGGGGTAAACCAGGCCACATACGTGTTGGCCGTGTCCTTGTACTCCGCTTTCATACAGAGCATATCCAGGATCTTCATCATCTGGCCGTCAGCGACCTTCCACTGAAACTCATCCGTCTTGCCCTTAATAAGAAACTTCTTGGTCATGAACTCGCGCGAGTCGACCATCTTGTTCTCGGCGATACTCTTGTAGATATCGCGATCGGGCGCTGCAAAACGCATTCTGAACCGTCCCCGGTCGCCGCCGCCCGAGACCTCCTCATCCTCCTGATCCTTGCTGGCCAGGTACATTGAGGCATCCTCGGTGTAGTAGAGTTCAAAATAACTCGACCGGTACTGCGGGATCATTTCTTTCACGTGCGCGCGCTCCTCAGGGATGTTGCGATGCATGTCAAACTTCTCCTCGAAGATGATCTTCCCTTCAGTCTGCGCCGGCAATTGCGCACAAACGAGACATGCGAGGGCAACGAGTAAGTACCTCATATTCAGAATTTTGTCCAAATGTACAGCCGTCACCGGTTAATCAACCTTAGAGAATGGTTAAATAAGGTTAAAGGCAGATGCATGGTGCGTGAATTCCCTCTAATTTTGAGGAAGTTGTTATGAAAGTACGCAGACCAAGACTGGCGTTGATCCTGATGGGGCTCAGTCTCATCCTGCTCGCATTGTTCGAGATCTTCTGGCTGGACAAGGAGTACCAGGACCAGAAAGACTGGTTGCATCACGAGCAGTCCGAGTTTTTCGTCTCATCGATCAGATCGATCGAGGACTCACTCTTTCACGCCATGGTCCTCACGCCACTGCGGGTTAAGGTCGACAGCAACATCGAGTTCCGATCGCCCCGTGGCAGCCGCGTGCTCTTCAGCGGCGACTCCACCAAGTACATGACCATTGTCCGGAGCATCAACGTCGATCAGCGGGACAAGAAAGACAATGAGGTCAAGGAAGAGAAGACGGAGCAAGAGAAAAAACGCTACTCCCATCACCGCTCCATGATGCTGGGGGCGCTGTCACTCCACCTGGCTGAGGAGAAGGACAGCCTGGTCGTGGTCGCCGAACTGACCAACATGATCGAGAACGAGCTGGATGAGCGGAAGGCCAATGCGCCTCCGTTGGCCTATCAGCTGACCACCTGGAAACACGAAGATGGTGAGGATGCGCCTCAGCACGGGCTGGTGAGCCGGCCTTACTACGACGCGGTCTCGCGGCAGCATATCGCACTCTTTTATCCCCAGTACCAGGCGTTTCTCCTCAAGCGCATCCTGCCGCAGATCCTGTTTGCGATCTTCCTTTTCACGTGTATCAGCACGGCGTTTTACCTGATCTACCGCAGTCTCCGCAAGCAGCAGAAACTGGCTGCCATGAAGAATGACTTCATCAGTAATATCACGCACGAACTGAAAACACCCATTTCAACAGTGCGGGTGGCGCTCGAAGCCCTGCAGAATTTCAGTGCCGACCGCGATCCGGCGAAGTCAAAGGAATATCTGGAAATCTCCCAGAACGAACTGGACCGGCTCGCGCTGCTGGTCGACAAAGTCCTGAAGATGTCCAACTTCGAGGGAAGCCAGGCACTCAAGATCGAGCGGTTCGATATGAAGGAATTGATCCAGCAGATCCTGAGCACCATGAAAGTGCAATTCAACCGGTTTTCAGCAGATGTGCAGTTCAATGTTAACGGCGGTGATTTCGAGATCGAGGCTGACCGCTTGCACATGACCGGCGTCGTGTACAACCTGCTCGACAATGCGCTGAAATACAGTCCTTCCGACCCGTCCATCAACATCAGCCTGGACCAGCAGAACGGAAACGTCGTACTCGCAGTCGAGGATCACGGCCAGGGTATCTCGAGGGAATATGCCGGCAAGGTGTTCGACAAGTTCTTCCGCGTGCCCTCGGGCAACCAGCACAACATCAAAGGACACGGCCTGGGGCTCAGCTACGTGGCCGAGGTGGTGGCACAGCACCGGGGTACGATCCGGGTCGACAGCGAAATCGGCAAAGGCTCCACCTTCACATTGACCCTTCCGCGTGCCCATGCCAACTAAGATCCTCTACGTAGAAGACGAGGTGTTTCTGGGCAAGATCGTGAAAGAGAGCCTTGAAACGCGTGGCTATGACGTGCGTTGGGTCAAGGACGGCAGCGATGCCCTGTCAGCTTTTCAAACCGAACTCCCGGACATCTGCGTACTCGACGTCATGCTGCCTGGCAAAGACGGCTTTACCATCGGCAAGGAGATCCGCCAGGCCAAGGACGACGTGCCGATCATCTACCTCACAGCCAAAGACCAGACCGGAGATGTGCTGAAGGGATTCACCTCCGGCGGCAATGACTATATCAAGAAGCCGTTCAGCATGGAGGAACTCATCGTGCGCATCGAGAACCTGCTCAACCTCTCGAAGAACGGACGACCGCCGGGAGATCAGGAAGAGATCCGGCTTGGACAGTATGTCTTTCATCCACTCCGGATGGAATTGCAACACGCTGAAACGACCCACAAGCTCTCGCACCGCGAGAATGAATTGCTCAAGATCCTCGCCTTCAACAAAAACCTGCCCGTGGAGCGCAAACGGATCCTGAAGGAGATCTGGGGCGATGACTCCTTCTTTAATTCACGCAATCTCGACGTCTATATCACACGCCTGCGGAAATATTTCAAGGGCGATCCCGGATTACAGATCAATACCCTGAAGGGTGTGGGGTATCAGTTTGTGGTGGAGGGGTGAACCTGGCTGTTGGCTATTGGCCGTTGGCTGTTGGCTATTGGCTATTGGCTGTTGGCTGTTGGCTATTGGCTGTTGGCTGTTGGCTATTGGCTGTTGGCAAATTGGCGATCACGTGAACCCTGTACGACTCCGCTGCGCTCCGCATACAGGGCAAGCACTTGAACCCTGTACGACTTCGCTGCGCTACGCATACAGGGCAAGCACTTGAGCACGTGAGCACTTGAACACTTGAACACTAATTCAACATTTTCAGTACGATCGCTTTCTTCCCGCCTGAGGAGAGGGTGTCGCGCATCAGCCTGGTCAGAAGTGGCATCACCTGATCGAACCGGCCGCGCAGGATGGTACTTGTTTCCGAGGTCGTGACGTCCAGACCAGAGGCGGCCAGCGCTTCCACAAAGTCCTTTACCGTCTGCGCGTAATCCGCCGCCATGGGAAACAGGCTGATCTCGGCCATGCAGTATGGACCTGCATCTTGATAAGACATTGACTATCAATTTGATAAGATAGTCACAAAATAATCTTTTCCGGACGTGAACCAATCACTGCAACCACTTGTCTTTAATGTATACTTTTTTGTATAAATGATCGGAAAGGCGCATTTTTGCACTTCCAAATGACGCAGCCATGGGCGAATCAATGAAGGTGCTGGAAGACCACACCAGAAGCGAATACAAGTACGGATTTACCAGCGACATCGAGACCGAAGTCATTCCGAAAGGTCTCAACGAAGATGTGGTCCGTTTGATCTCGGCGAAAAAGAACGAGCCGGAATTCATGCTCGAGTTCCGTTTGAAAGCCTTCCGGCACTGGCAGACCATGGTCGAGCCCCGCTGGCCCAATGTCACCTACCCCCCCATCGACTACCAGGACATCATCTACTACGCGGCCCCCAAGCAACGCCCGGCACTCAACAGCCTGGATGAAGTAGATCCCGAGTTGCTCAAAACGTTCGAAAAACTCGGCATCTCACTTGAGGAGCAGAAGCGCCTCACCGGGGTTGCGGTCGACGCGGTGATCGACAGCGTCTCGGTCAAGACCACTTTCAAGGAGACGCTCGCGGAGCAGGGCATCATCTTCTGCTCATTCAGCGAAGCGGTCCATGAGCACCCGGAACTGGTCAGGAAGTACCTCGGCACGGTGGTGCCCTACACCGATAATTACTTTGCGGCACTCAATTCGGCCGTCTTCAGCGATGGGTCGTTTTGCTACATCCCGAAAGGGGTGCACTGCCCGATGGAGTTGTCCACCTACTTCCGGATCAATACCGCCAATACGGGTCAGTTTGAACGGACGCTGGTCATTGCAGAAGACAGCAGCTATGTCAGCTACCTGGAAGGCTGCACTGCTCCCATGCGCGATGAAAACCAGCTGCACGCTGCCGTTGTCGAACT
>JAWWBX010000072.1:0-16600 GCA_033720735.1 Saprospiraceae bacterium | reverse complement strand
TTGCTTGCCAAACCGCCTGATCATCTCATATTCTGAAAGACGTTTAAGGTCGGCGCCGGTTGCCAGTCCTTGTAAGCGCATCTTTTCGGCTGTGGCCTTGCCGATTCCGAAAAACGCCTCGACCGGCAGCGCTTCCAAAAAAGCCGGGGCCTCTTCAGGAGGGATAAACGTCAATCCATCTGGCTTGTCCTGATCTGATGCCAGCTTCGCAAGGAATTTGTTCATACTCACGCCAGCGGATGCGGTGAGTTGGGTTGCATCGCGGATCATGGTCTTGATCTCGCGTGCCGTGGCAATGGCTCCCGGCCAATCAGTCGCGCGATCAGAAATATCCAGATACGCTTCATCCAGCGACAGCGGCTCCACCAATTCGGTGAACTTTTGGAAAATGTCACGGATCTGTTGAGAAACTGCCTGGTAGACGTCAAACCGCGGGGGAACGAGCACCAGATCCCGGCAGAGGTCCAGGGCGCGTCGTGCCGGCATGGCCGACCGGACCCCAAATGCACGTGCCTCGTAGCTTGCTGCCGCCACCACACTCCGCGGACCGGTGCCGCCAACGGCCACCGGACGGCCGCGCAACGCCGGCTGGTCTCGTTGTTCCACGGAGGCGTAGAACGCATCCATGTCGATATGGATGATCCGTCTCAGATTCGTCGGTGTTTGACGGCTGTTGGGCTAATTAACCGAAAATTAACGCGACGTCAGGGACCAAAACGTGATTTGCAACGTATATATGGTTACAAAGGTGGTACATTGTAACACTATATCCTGAAAGCCTGTGAAAATGAAGACAGTGAAGTTTCATCGATACGCCAAGCAGAACGGCACGCCAGTCTATGCCGACCCGATCGGCGAAGTGATCGATGTCCTTCCCGCCAATTCATGGATTGGTGTCTTGTCAGAAATTGACGGCTGGTACCACGTCATTACCACCCAAAGCGACGGCTGGGTGCGCGTAGAGGATTGTGCCAGCGGGCTGCACTTCACTCTTTCACCGGTCCTGTCCAGCGACGCCTCGCTGCCGGTTCAGAACTACCGGCTGATCGCCTGACGTCTGTTTACAACTGACAATCGCATACCCGTCCGCTCCGTTTCCGGCAAGAGTATTATCTCCTCCTCCACCACCGCCACCAGGTACTACACCCGGACGTCCCGGTCTTGGAATAGATCTCATTGGTCGTGATGGTATTTGCCGCGAGCAGAGCGCCGGCCCCACCCGTGTAAGAAGTATGCGGGGTGTGGCCTCCACGACCGAAATGGATCACCTCAGCAAATGATCCGGTGGCATATTCGGCATAGGCGACCTCGTTGGTCTGACCGTGTTCTCCGCGCAGCGGGTCGCGCAGGTATTCAGTCGTGCATCACTCAATGCAAGGGCAAGGAGCATTGCCCATGAAATCCCAGCAATGGCAGATTCCCGTAGCCAGATACTTAAAAGACAATTGGTTGGGTATGAAACGCAGTCGCTCCATATGGGCAAACATGTCATTGCCCTTGAAGACGAGCTGTGCTTCGATCCCATCCACGACCACTGACTGCATCCCGATCGTCAGGTACGCTTCCGGTCCCGACATCCCGGTTTTCATCAGGTGAATGAGTACAAACTCGATCGACTGTCCGGAACTCAGGCGTTCGTAGAAGACCGGTGTGCCAATATCAATATCCTTGAGAAGTGAAATGTCTTCAATAGCTGCCGAAATGCCGGAAAGGATCTTCGTCTCAACGTTGAGATCAAAGACTTCAAAAGCATCGGTGTAGCCATAATCATTGAGTGGTCCATCGACATCATTGGTCCCAAGGATCTCCATGATCGCGAATAGCCTGCCAGTATCAGCCGCATTGGCGGGTGATGTATTGTAGGCAGCCGTTGTTTGCAGAGTGCTGTCGGGAAACTTAAAGCCACCGACGTTAGAAAAAATGATTCCCTGTACTTCCAGCCGCTCACTGGGATTGGTGGTCCCAATTCCGGTATTCTGCGCATTGGACAGAGTCATGCTGCCCAGCAATCCGAGCAATACGGCAAATTTCACAACGTCTGAAGTTACGGATTCAGTGAGTGCCGTGCAACCTGCCTCAGATACCCGATTGACTAATTCACAGGTTTGTCTTTCTTCATCATGATCGCATCGACCGACTGTTCTCTGACCAATCGGTTCAGCTCCGGAATTTCGGTAGCACGGAGATTGTAATACCGACCGAGGTGTGCATCCACCTCTTGTGTCAGCGCTTCTTTCACATCATAGGATTGCCGGGTGGGGGCAAAGCTCCCGCGACGATTCAGCGAATTGAGATGCGCCAGCTTGTTGGTCAGCTTGATCGGGAAATTGAGCGGATCCTGGCGGCTCTGATTTTTCGTTTGGTAAAGCGCCTGTTCCACCTCGGTCATGACGGAGTCGATCACCTGAACTTTGTCCAGGATCGGCTCCACGGCATCTTCCTCGCCAAGCCGCTTCTTCAGATCCTTGAGCTGATTGCGCACGTCACGGATCTCAATGATGACATCATGTGCTTCGGTAACCTTGTCATTGACATCCTGGATAAACTCGAATTGAGCGATCAGATCCTGTCGTGTCGATGTGCTGCGCGGATCCGGCAGGATCACAAACTCACGTTCTTGCGAAACATCACCCACCGTCAACCTCACGCGGTACGTGCCGGGTACCGCAAGCGGACCGTCGAGGGAGCCCGACCAGAAGATCCTGCCATCAAAGTCGCGTGCTCCGGGATATTCCATATTCCACCGGAACATGTTGCCGCCGGCCTCCACGTCTTCGATCTCATACTCCCGGCTTTCTGCCTTGGTCGAGTAGGTGCAGATACTGTCGCCGTCGGCCTCAAAAAATGAAATTGAGAGCTCATCTCCATCAGCGAGTGGTTCCTTGAGGTAATAATGCACCATGACCCCACCGGGATGATTGGTACCGGCCGTCGGATTATTTCTGCCTCCGCCGAACCCACCGAGCCGGTAGCTGTCCATCGGCCTGAACAGGTACATCCCGCTGGCTGCGACGTCAGCCGACTGCTGGTGCAGGACCGTGAGATCATCGATCAGCCAGAAGCTGCGCCCCTGCGTCGCGGCGATCAGATTGTCCTGTTTGATCGCCAGGTCGGTAATGGGCACCACAGGCAGATTGAGCTGTAATGGCTGCCAATTGGCGCCATCATCAAATGACACATACATGCCGGTTTCGGTACCCGCGTACAGCAAGCCTTTGCGGGCGGGGTCGGCACGTACGACACGCGTAAAATGGTCGTTCGGGATCCCGTTCACGATCTTTTTCCACGAGGCGCCATAGTCTTCCGTCTTATACAGATAAGGCTGGTAGTCTCCCAGTTTGTAGCGCGTGCCGGCCACATAAAGGCCGCCAGGCGTGAAGGGGTCGGGGTCGACTGAATTGATCATCATCCACTCCGGCATGCCACGCGGCGTCACGTTGGCCCATGTGGTGCCACCGTCACGTGAAACATGGATCAGCCCGTCATCCGAACCGGCCCAGATCAGCCCTTCCTCATACGGCGATTCGCAGGCTGCGAAAATGGTGCAGTAGTATTCGACACCGGTATTGTCCTTGGTGATCGGCCCTCCGGAAGACACGAGCTTGGCAGAGTCATTCCGCGTGAGGTCCGGGCTGATCACTTCCCATGACCGGCCCTGATCCCGGGTCACATGCAGATGATTGGATGCGGCATAGAGCTTGTCAGGGTCGTGCGGAGAGAAGAAGATGGGGAAGTTCCATTGAAAGCGGTACCGCATCCCTTCTGCTCCGTACCCCATCGGGTTGTCGGGCCAGACATTAATCGCCTGTGTTTGTCCGGTTCGGTGATTGACACGGGTCAGAAATCCTCCATAGCTGCCACCATAGACAATGTCATTGTCTCTCGGATCAATGGCAAGATGCGCGCTTTCACCGCCGGCCGTCGACTCCCAGTCATCTTCGTCGATGCTGCCACCCGTAGTCCTGTGAGCGATGCGCACGGTGCTGTTATCTTGCTGCGCCCCGTAGATCCGGTAAGGGAAGTGATTGTCGGTCGTAACGCGATAGAACTGGGCGGTCGGTTGATTGTGGTATGTGGTCCAGTTGTCGCCTCCGTCAAAACTCACCTGTCCACCACCGTCATCGGCGATGATCATGCGCTGGTTGTCTTCCGGCGCGATCCACAGGTCGTGATGGTCGCCGTGCGGTGCCACATGCGCCGTAAATGTGCGCCCGCCATCGGTTGACTTGTGGTAGCGCACATTGACCACATAGCAGGTGTTTTCGTCTTGTGTGTCGGCATAGATCCTCGTGTAGTACCAGGCCCGTTGACGCAGCGACCGGCCGCTGTTGACTTTGCGCCAGGTCTTGCCGGCATCATCCGAGCGATACACGCCGCCGTCCTGATTCTCAATGATCGCCCACACCCGCTCCGAATTGACCGGTGACACGGCCACGCCAGAGATCCCCCATGTGCCATCCGGCAAGCCCTCATTGCCGGTGATCTCCTGCCAGGTATCCCCGCTGTCGGTGCTTTTCCAGAGTCCCGATCCTTCTCCACCACTATCGAGGCTGTACGGCGTGCGTCTGACCCGCCAGGTAGAAGCGTAGAGGATGCGCGGATTGTTCGGATCCATGATCAGATCGACAGCGCCTGCGTCTGCGTTGACGAACAGGACGTTTTCCCATGTCTCACCTCCGTTCTTGCTGCGGAAAATACCGCGTTGCTCATTCGACTTGAAGAGGTCACCCAGCACCGCAGCATAGACGATGTCCGGATTGGATGGATGCACCCGCACCCGCGGAATGTGTCGCGACTGATCCAGTCCGATATGCTTCCAGGTCTTGCCTGCATCGACCGACCGCCACATGCCATAGCCGTACGAAACATTCCCGCGAACGGTTTTCTCACCGCCGCCTACATAGATCACATTCGGGTCTGATTGTGCGACGGCAACCGCACCAATCGATCCGCCAAAGAATCCGTCGGAAATATTTTCCCAGGTCTGACCACCATCCACGGTACGCCAGACACCCCCCCCGGTGGTGCCCATATAGTACAGGTTGCGCTTGCCAGGCACGCCTGTCACGGCTGCAGAGCGGCCCCCTCGATAAGGACCGATATCGCGCCACTCGAGCGAACTGAACTGTTCTTCGGGAAAGCCTGATTGACTGGATTGCGCTGGTGCGTCAGTGTAAATGAAAGCGGTAATTGCCGCGAGGCAGAGAGCAATGAGCAGTTTTTTCATGGTCTGTGTTTACTTGAGGCCCGATCCGGGCATATCACCCAAATTACTGAATAGTTTGCATCGGGTTGTCAGTACCCCGGCTTTGGGTGGCGTCGTCCCCGCATGTCTGCCGGCAAGTCATATCTTGTCACCATCCATGACATCGACCGTTCGCCTCGAGTGCCAGTTTTCCCATGCGCGTCTCACCGAGTTGCTGCAACCGCGGGTGGCTGGTCAAAAGATCTCGGACAAGTTGACTGTCGAGGATATCGCATTGAGTGCTGATCCGGAATGGCTGTACGCTGATGCCCGGGTGTCGGGGTTGTACAACGGCCGTGTACAGGTCCGCTACAAACTGGGGTACGATCAGCATGTGAGTCGGTTCGTGCTGGAGCATCTGCATGTAGAGTTGACTGACAAAGGGCTGCTCGGCAAGGGGGCCACATGGATCGTGCGCACATTTTTCTCCCAGAAGCTCGATGAGCGCTTTGAGGAAATGTTGAATGAGAAGTTTGCCGGCCTGCTCGGTGACCTGATCACCAGGTACAGCAATCATTCACTGGACAACGGCATGCTCGTCTCAGCCGACCTGGGTGAGGTCGTATTTGAGGAGATCCGCTGGGATGCAACCGCACTATTTTGTACCGCGATCGCGCAGGGTTCCTTCCGACTGCGTCTCTGAAAGCGTTCTTATCTTCCGCACACATTGCCGATCATGCGCTACGCGATATCCTGTGGACACCAGCTGACCGCCTGGGCTGCCGAAGAGGCCCTCAGGGCTGGTGGCAATGCCCTGGACGGGGCGATCGCGGCATTTGCCATGTCCTGGGTCACCGAACCCTGCATGTCCGGACCTGGCGGCGGCGGGTTTGCGCTGGTTCATCACGAAGGTCGTATGCGTGCGATGGATTTCTTCACGCAAACGCCGATCAACAAGCGGCCGGTGGAAGAGATCGAGTTCGTACCGGTCGAAGTGGATTTTGGCGGCGCCCGGGATGTGTTTCATATCGGCCATGGATCTGCCGCGGTACCGGGAGCTGTCCATGGCATCTTTACGCTCCACCAAATGGGGGCACGGATGCCGATGACAGACTTGTTTGCCCCGGCCATCCAGGTGGCGCGGGAAGGACATCCGATCGGTCCGTTTCAGCATCATGATTTTGTCTTATTGCAGGATATCGTGCGCTATGCAGTCAAAGGTCGCGAGCTGTATTTCGATGGTGACACGCTCAAACCAGTCGGTGCGCAGATCTTCGTGCCTCAGCTGGCTGATTTCATGGAGCACCTGGCCCGCGAAGGTGCCGATGCGTTCTACCGCGGTGAGGTGGCTGTGCGGATCGCCGAGGCGTGCGCGCAACGCGGCGGTCATTTGATCCCGGAAGATCTGGCGGCATACCGCACCAAGGTAGGACGAGCCCGGCTTTTCACAGGCCAACAGTATCACATCCACACCGCCAATCAACCCAGCGTTGGAGGCAAATTGCTGATCGCGATCCTGGAGGCTTCGGCACGTCATCTTGCCGAAGGGCGCGAGGCCAATGAGGCCATGGCCAGGGCCATCCGCGATGTCTACGATCTACGCGATCAATGGTTTACACCGGGGGAGCATATCAAGCTGGGCGGCACCTCGCATCTCAACGTGATCGACCATCAGCAGAATGTTGTCAGCCTGTCTATGTCGATCGGAGAGGGCAGCGGATTCTTTGTCGAAGGCACCGAAATCCACATGAACAACATGCTGGGTGAAGCCAATCTTCTGCCCGATGGCTTGCACACCTGGCGGCCGGCTACGCGCCTCAAATCCATGATGGCCCCGTCTATCTGCACGGCAACGGGCAGCGACCGGCTCATTGCCCTGGGTTCCGGTGGGTCGTGGCGTATTCCTTTTATGATCGCCCAGGTGCTCAATCGTATTTTGCACCACCGGCAGGAGTTGTCAGCGAGTATTGCCGCTCCGCGAATGCAACTGGATCATGACGTATGGCAGGTCGAGCCCGGACATGCGCGTCCGTCTCATATCGATGCAAAAAACTGGAATGAGTGGGAGGAGCAGAATTTGTACTTCGGAGGGGTGCACACCGCCATGTTTTACCAAAACCAGTACCAGGCAGTGGGTGACGACCGCCGCTATGGCGTGGCCGCTGTCAACAACGCATGAAACACCGTCAGTGAATGAGCGGAGCCATGACCAGGAAGGTTATTGCACCCGTAACAAATCCGACAGCTGCCAACCAGCCGAGCTTTCGGAAATACCAGATAAAGTCAATGCGCTCCATCCCCATCGCGGCAACACCCGCTGCCGATCCAATGATCAGCATACTGCCGCCGGTCCCGGCGGCATAGGCAATGAAGTGCCACAATTTGGAATCCACCGCTTCGGTGTACATACCCATGGACGCCGCAACCAACGGCACATTGTCAATGATCGCTGAACCCACCCCCAGGAGCATCACCACCACATCCTGATTGGGAATGGCCTTGTCCAGGCCCTCTGCAAGATGGAGCAGAGTACCCAGCGATTCAAGTGAGGCGACCGCCATCAGGATCCCGAGGAAAAAGAGAATGCTGGACATCTCGATCCTGGACAGCGCGTGATGTGCAGAGTACAGGTGACGCCGCTCCTCGGAGAAGTCTTCTTCTGGGTGGATATACTCCGAGACAAGCCATACGACCCCGAGGGACAGCATCATCCCCACATAGGGCGGCAGATGCGTGATCGTTTTGAAGATCGGAACAAAGATGATGGCACCGAGTCCCAGAAACAGCATCGTCCGACTAGACAGCAAATTGTTGGGTTCGTTGGACATCTCCGCTTCATCCAGGGTGATCTCGCCACGGAAAGGCTTCAGAAATGAGGCGATATAGGTCGGGATCACCATACACACGATCGAAGGGATCACCAGGTTGACGATCAGACCGCCTGTTGTCACCTTTTTGCCAATCCAGAGCATGGTGGTTGTTACATCCCCAATCGGCGACCACGCCCCGCCGGCATTGGCCGCAATGACCACCATCCCGACGTACCACAACCGTTCTTCTCGCTCATGTACCAGTTTCCGCAAGAGTGTGACCAGGACGATGGTCGCAGTCAGGTTGTCGATAATCGCCGACAGGAAGAATGCGAGAATACAGATCACCCAAAGCAGTTTCTTGCGACTGCTGGTGAACACCCAGCTCTTGAGGATCTCGAAACCCCGGTGCAGGTCAATGATCTCCACAATGGTCATGGCTCCGATCAGGAACACCAGGATCTCTGCCGTCTTGCCGAGATGGTGCAGCAGCACATTCTCGAGCGGCCCTTCCGTAAGGTGTCCGTCGTGGAGCTCAAACACTTCGAGGTGACCCACTGCGATCAAACCCCAGCAAAGTGCAGCCATGAGCAAAGCCGGCACCGTCTTGTCGAGTTTGAGCGGATGCTCAAGAACGATGACCAGATAACCGATAACAAAGCAGATGATGACGCCTGTAAGCATATGATGTTCTCCGATGATTGAGTGGAGCTTAAATTTAGTGCTTTATCCGGGAACAACGAATCCTGTGAAAATGAGGCAAATGGGAACGGACGTGTATTTTTGTGGCGTTTTTTACCCACGGGCATCATGGTTGAGATCGGACATATCAAACTTGGGGACTTTCCACTGCTCCTGGCACCAATGGAGGACGTCAGCGACCCGCCCTTCCGCGCACTGTGCAAGGAGCAGGGGTGTGATCTGATGTACACCGAGTTTATTTCAGTTGAGGGGCTGATCCGCGATGCCTACAAGAGCGTACAGAAGCTGGATATCTATGACGCCGAGCGACCGATCGGCATCCAGATCTTCGGCGCCGAGATCGACTCGATGCGTCGTGCTGCCGAAATTGTGGAGGCTGCGCAACCCGAACTCCTGGACATCAACTATGGGTGTCCGGTAAAGAAGGTGGTTTGCAAGAATGCCGGTGCCGGGATTTTGCGGGACATCGACAAGATGGTCGCACTTACCGACGCCATCGTACGCTCGACCTCGCTTCCGGTCACGGTCAAAACACGCCTGGGCTGGGATGATCAGACCAGGTACATCGAAGAGGTGGCTGAGCGCCTGCAGGACGTGGGCATCAGGGCCTTGTCGATCCATGGCCGTACGCGCAAGCAGATGTACAAGGGCGAAGCGGACTGGACATTGATCGGCAGGATCAAGGACAATCCGCGTATCCGCATTCCGATCTTCGGGAACGGAGATATCGATTCACCACATAAGGCAGTGGAGTACAAGAACAAGTATGGGGTCGACGGGATCATGATCGGGAGAGCAAGCATCGGATATCCATGGATCTTCCGGGATATCAAGGAATACGTGCGTACCGGAACCATACCTCCCAAGCCGTCGATCCACGAGCGTGTGGACATGGTGCGCCGTCATTTCGAGCATTCACTGGAATGGAAAGGAGAGCGTCTGGGGATCCTTGAGATGCGTCGGCACTATACCAACTACTTCCGCGGCTATCACGGGATCAAGCAGTTTCGTGCGGTCCTGGTGACTTCGCTGGAGCCCGACGTGATTCGCGATACCCTCGAACTCATCCGGGACACGTATGCGACCAGCCCGGTGGCTGAAGCCATCTGACATGCTTTTTGAAATCAGTCAGAAAGAACGAAAGATCTTCGAGTTGATCCGCAAGAGCGGGGAAGCGTTGCAGTGCCCCGTATATGTAGTTGGCGGATATGTGCGCGACCGGCTCCTGGGCATTCCGAGCAAGGACATCGATATTGTGACCGTCGGGAGCGGCATCGCCTTGGCTGAACACGTTGCCTCGCTGCTGCGCCCGGTACCCCAGGTGGTGGTCTACCGGCGCTTCGGGACCGCTCTGATCAAGCACGGTGATCTGCACATCGAGTTTGTGGGAGCACGCAAGGAATCTTATCGTGCCGATTCGAGAAAGCCGATCGTCGAGGACGGAAGTCTCGAGGACGATCAGTTCAGGCGCGATTTTACCATCAACGCCCTGGCGGTCAGTCTCAATGCAGACGATTATGGCCAGCTCATCGACCCCTTCGACGGGCTGGAACATCTCGAGGCGAGGATCATCAAGACACCGCTCGAGCCTGGCAAGACCTTTTCCGATGACCCTCTGCGCATGATGCGGGCGATCCGTTTTGCCGCGCAGCTTGAATTCCGCATCGATGACAACACCTTGCGCGGGATCTCCGAGTACCGCAACCGGATCCATATTGTCTCCAAAGAGCGCATCACCGAAGAACTCAACAAGATCCTGTGCACGGCCAGGCCGTCGATCGGCTTCAAGTTGTTGTACAAGACGGGACTCCTCCACCTTATCTTTCCCGAGGTGGCACAGTTGCACGGCGTGGAATATGTCAATGGCCGCGGGCACAAGGACAATTTTTACCATACCCTGGAGGTGGTCGACAACGTCGCCAGGGTTTCGGACAACCTCTGGCTGAGATGGGCCGCCCTGTTGCACGACATCGCCAAGCCCGCCACCAAACGCTACGAGAAAGGGCACGGCTGGACCTTCCACGGTCATGACGCGGTCGGAGCCGCCATGGTGCCGCGCATATTTCGCAAACTTCGCCTGCCCCTTGACGGCAAGATGAAGTATGTGCAGAAACTGGTACGCCTGCATCTCCGGCCGATCAGCCTGACCAAGAAAGAGATCACCGACTCGGCGATCCGCCGCCTGCTCTTCGATGCAGGCGACGACCTGGACGACCTGCTCATTTTGTGTAATGCCGATATTACTTCCAAGAACGAGCGCCGCGTCAAGCGGTACAAGGCCAACTATGAGCTGGTCAAGGCGAAGCTGGCTGAGGTGGAGGAAAACGATCGCATCCGCAACTGGCAACCGCCCATTACGGGCGAGATCATTATGGAGACCTTCGGACTGCCTCCTTCACGCACGGTGGGCGATATCAAGACGTTGATCCGGGAGGCCATTCTCGACGGAGAATTGCCCAATGATTACGAGGCAGCCTACCGCTACATGCTCGAAGTAGGGCGTGAAATGGGCCTCGCCCGGGTCGACCAGTCCTGAACAAGGGCGATAAAGCCCCTGTTTCAAACGTTGTATTCAAAACCAATGGCCCTGCGTCGATGGTGCGTTACCGGACATACCTCATTCTTCTCTCGCTTCTGATCGGCGTCTGCTGGGTGCCGGTGCGCGGGCAGGGGGAGCTGACGACGGTGCGTTTTGAGAATACGTCGATCACCGATGCCCTGATCAGCCTGAGTGAGCAGAGTGGCACCAACATCGTGTTTTCTTCGCGAACACTGGAAGAGCGAAGGGTCACCATGACGATGCAAGGCTCTGTGCCTGAGATCCTGCTGGCATTGCTCGCAGGGACCGGTCTGCAGGTGCGGTTCAAGGACGGGCAGTATCTCATTTATACCCCGCGCAAGCGTGCCAATCCTTACATGCTGTCCGGATATGTCGAAGATGTGTTCACGGGAGAGCGCCTCATCGCCGCCCATGTGTACGATCTGTTGAACGGAGGCGGCACCACCACCAACCCCTACGGGTTCTTTAGCCTGCCGCTGGCCGATCCATCCGGCAAATTGCGCGTGTCGTACCTCGGCTATACCCCGGTAACAATTGAAGTCAATGCCCTGATCAGCGACAATGTGGTGATCCCCATGGAGCGCTCGCTGACCTTGAAGGAAGTCGTGATCTACTCACGGGACAGCAGTGCCCTGAACCCGCCCGGTCCGGTACATCACAGGATTTCAGGAGATCAACTCAACATCGGTGCACACCTGGGAGGTGAGTTCGACTTGCACCGCCATGTCACTGATCTGCCGGGTGTGACTACCGGCACCGACGGCATCGGCGGCATGAACATTCGTGGCGGCAACAACCATCAAAACCTTGTTCTGATGGATGGTGTGCCGATCTACAACCCCACCCACGCGATCGGCATCTTGTCCGTCTTCAATCCCCTGCTGATCCAGGAGGTGAGCCTGTACAAGGGAAGTTTTCCGGCGCGCTATGCCGGCAGGCTGTCGTCAGTCATGGATGTCAGGACGCGCGAGGGGAACCTGCGGGACTGGTCCTTTACCGGTAGCATCGGCCCATTGAGCGTCAACTCGGTTCTGGAAGGTCCGCTGGTGCGTGACAAGGCGTCGGTGATCATTTCAGGCCGTCGTTTCGTGCCCAGCGGCTTCCTCCGCAACCTGTCCCGGAAAGACAAGGAGAACGCAGGCTTGTCCGGAGCGACGCGGTATGCCTTTGGCGACCTCAATGTCAAACTCAACGTCATCCCATCCTCCCGCGACCGGTTGTACCTGTCCTTCTACCGGGGCACCGACACCTATCGCGATCTGACGGAGCGCTTCACCCCCATGGAGGAGTCCAACCTGTTCGAGTCCTTCAAAAAAAGACTGGAATGGGGCAACCAGGTGGGCATCGTACGCTGGAATCATCAGTTCGGGCCATCTGTCTTTGCCAATGCCACCCTGACCTGGAGCAAATTTTCCCTGCAATCCCTGGATTTCAACAGATTCAGCGAGACGATCCTGATGCCGAGAGTCACGATCTCGGGATTTGACAGTCGTGAATTCAAAAGCGAGATCGAAGACGTGACGTTCCGTTGGGATTTTGATATGGCGACCGGCCGCAACAACCGCCTGCGGTTCGGCTTGTACGCAATGCATCACACCTTCCGGCCCAAGGGGATCGCCTTCAACGATCAGGCGCAGGTCGATGACTTTGTCGTGGATGAAGGAACGCTTGACGATGCCTTGTTCTCATCACTGCAGGTGCGCGCCTGGGAGCAGGGGCTCTACCTGGAGAACGAGCTGTCGTTTGCGCGGACGGGTCATGTGAATGTCGGGGTCCATCTCAGCGCTTTTGCAGTCAACGGGCGGACCTATGTCTATCCCCAGCCCCGTCTCCGTGCTGTCATCCCGGTCAGTGAGTGGGTGCGCTTCGATGCCGGGTTCAGTACCATGGTGCAGCACCTGCACCTGCTCACGAGCAGCGGTATCGGACTGCCATCTGATCTCTGGGTCCCCTCAACAGATCAGGTGCGTCCGCAAACCTCATGGCAGGGTTCGGCAGGCGTGCAATGGCAACTCAGCAAGTTTGTACAAATGTCGGCCGACGTGTACTACAAGGGATTCAGGCATCTGACCGAGTATCGCGAAGGAGCCAGTTTTCTGCTGACAGAAGGCGCGGTGGAGGCAAGCATCATTGATGCTGCCGACTGGGAATCCAAGGTGACCCAGGGCAATGGACGCAGCTACGGTCTTGAAGTGTCGGCGCAGGTGACACGTGGTGCCTTCCGGGGCGGCCTTTCCTACGCATTGTCGCGATCAACACGCCGGTTCGACGATCTCAACTATGGTGAGACTTTTCCGTTCAGATACGACCGCCGGCACACCGTGAGCGCCAGTGGTGATCTGCGCCTGTCGGAAGTCTTCAGGGTGTCCGCAGGGTGGACGTTCGGGAGTGGTAATCCGATCACCCTGGCTGAGAGTCAGTTCCTGTTTCCTGCGTCTTCGCCGTTCTTTCAACCGGTGGTGGTGCTTGAATTCAGCGAGCGCAACGGGTTCCGGCTCCCGGCATACCACCGACTTGACCTGGGCCTCAGTGCCGTCTGGCGCCGTCCCAAGGCAGAGCACAGCGTGCACTTGGATCTTTACAACGTGTACGACCGGCGGAATGCCTTGCATATCACACTGGTGCAAAACCCGGAAACTCAACTCTTTGAAACAAAGCAGTTTACGGTGTTGCCATTCATTCCTTCCTTGAGTTACAGGATTAAAATATAGCGCGTTGAATATCAAGAATTTGTAATTTAGATCATCGATGAAGCGAGCCTTCCGCACCACCATTCCGGTTTTACTGTTTGCCCTGCTGTTTTTGCATTGCAAGGAGGACGTGGCGGTCGACTTCAGCGATTTCACGCCCAAGCTGGTCGTTAACGCCCAATTGACCCCTGCAGCATCGTTTGCCTTCAGCATTGCAGAAAGTGTCTCCCCGGTGTCGGACGAACCAGGCCGCATTCCCGAGGGGTTGCAGCTTCAACTGACCGACCTGACCCTCGATCTGGAGATCTCGCTGTATCCGGAAAACGATCTTTATATCGCTCCGCAGATCTATCCGCGTCCCGGTCATACCTACCGGATCGAGGCATCAGCGCCCGGATTCGCAACGGTCCACGGCGTCACCACCATCCCGCGCCACCAGGCTGTACGCACGATCAGTGTCAAGAATGCCCTGGTGGAGCCTTCCAGCGAAACGGAGGGGAAAAGTAATGTCAGCTATGATCTGGAGGTGATCCTGGACACCGATCACGGCCGCTATCTGCATCTGACCTTCTGGCAGGTGACCAGACTCAACGTGGGAACCGTCGAAGCGCCGGACTTCGAAGAGTTTATCTATGCAGTCATGCCCGAGTTTCCGGAGGAGGATGGTTTCAGGAAGCATCACGAACTGGGATTGCTCATAGACCGGACTGTGCTCCCGGAACCCGAACGGTTGTCCTTCACATTTCGCGACTATACGATCAATCAGTTTGAGGAACTCGGCGACCTGATCATCGAGGTTCGGACGACATCTCCCGGTTATTACCGCTACTTCGACTCTCTGGCGCGGCAGTTGGTGTCACGACAGGACCCGCTGGCTGAGCCCATTCCCACCTACAACAACATTGAGAGCGGATTGGGGAATTTCTCTTCTTTCGATTACAAGCAGTACCGCACCGATCTGTTTCAATAGGAGCACTGTAGTTTGCCATAGGTACAAAATTTCGTACGCCGCATAGGGGAGCGGAGCGAATGGTCGTGTCATGATTGAAAGAAAGCCAGAATCAATCATGGGAGCGACGACAACTCAGGCACAACCCATTAGCGAACTCGACAGGATCATCGATCAGGTGACATTGTTTGACGGCATGAGCACCGGAGAGCGTGCGATGCTGCAGTCGATCATGGAACCGCGCACGATTGGTAAGTATACCTACATCTATCACCAGGATGATCAGGCCGAGTATGTCTATCTTCTGGCTGAAGGAACGGTCAAGATCGGCACACAGCACAATGACGGACGGGAAATGATCAAACGGATCCTGCATCCGGAGGCCGTGTTTGGGGAAATTGGATTGTTCAGCAATGACCGCCACAACAGCTTTGCCATGACCCTCAATACCGAGGTCAGGGTGTACCGCGTCTCCGTAAGCAGCTTTCGTCAGTTGATGCGGCAAAGTGCGCAGCTCAATTTTAACGTGCTGGAAATGATCGGCCGCCGGCTCACCAACACCGAGAAGCGGCTGGAATCCCTGATCTTCAAGGATGCCCGCGCACGCATTATTGACTTCCTGCGGTTCAACGCCGAAACACGCGGACGCAAGGTTGGTTTTGAAACCTTTTTCAAGCATAACCTGACGCAACAGGACATCGCCAACTTTACCGGGACCTCTCGGCAAACGGTGACCTCCGTGCTCAACGAGCTACGCAAGTCCAACCTGATCTATTTCAACCGGACCGGTATCCTGATCCGCGATCTGGCCAATCTCGAGTAGCTCATTACCTGTATCCACAATCCGTGTTTTCACCTGGTCTTGCAATCAGGTAGATTCAATCGGGCTGTGCGCTGAAATCGTCCTGTGTTCATTACTTTTGGCGGGTAACCTTGTCTGTGCATGGCCACTAAAAGACAACTCGCCGCGATCATGTTTACCGACATCACGGGCTTTTCCGCCATGATGGAAGCAGACGAGGAGTATGCCCGCAAGATCCGTGACCGGCACCGCAAGATCTTCAGGGAAACGCACGAGCAGTATCATGGCCGGATCCTCCAATACTATGGCGACGGCACCCTGAGCATTTTTGAAAGCGCGGCCGCGGCAGTCGAGTGCGCTGTCGATATGCAAATTGAGTTTCGCAAGGACCCGGAGGTGCCACTGCGCATCGGGATCCACACCGGTGATATTTCCTACGACGACGAGGGGGCCTACGGAGACGGTTTGAATATCGCCGCGCGCATCGAGAGGTTGTGCATCCCCGGGGCTGTGTTCATTTCAGCTAAAGTGTACGATGATATCAAAAACCATAAGTGGCTGACAGCGATCTCATTGGGGCAATTCTCTCTGCGCAATATCTATCGCGAAATACAGATCTATGCGGTGACCTGTAAAGGTCTCGAGTATCCCACCGAAGCGCAGGTCAGGGCCTATCCCGAACATATCGACACCAACGCTCCCGCACAGCGCGGGGACATCGTACCCCGGGGCAGAAGGCGGAAAGGTGTGGCTTTCCTGCTCGCTTTTTTTCTGGGGGTTTTCGGGATCCATCGTTTCTACCTGGGACAAAAGCTCTGGGGCATCATTCACTTCATTGTGGCCTTTGTAGCACTCATGCTCACCATCGAGATGGACGGGTTCTTTTTTCCACCGATCGCTGC
>JAWWBX010000071.1:0-16988 GCA_033720735.1 Saprospiraceae bacterium | reverse complement strand
TAGACCTTTTCCGTCCATACCTGCGCCTGACGGTGTGCCCATTGCACCTCGCCGTCAATGCTGAATGACGCCTCAGCGTGATCGAGCCCATCGATACCGCTGCCGATCTCCACCCGGTCGTGAAAGCGCAAGGTGGCGTGAGCGCCGACGGGGAGATTGAGCACCAGTTGCAGGATAGCGTCCTGACCTGCGTAAACAATGTTCGATGTCGCCACCTGTAGCCCTGAAATCGGCGGAAAAGCGTTGGTGGTGGACCAGTTGACGGTGCCAGCATTCGTGAAGTCACCCAGTCCGGCTTCAAAGCTTTCATACAATACCGTGATGGTATCCGGTGCACCCTTGATGTGCAGGATGGCAGTGGGGCTGATGGTGCCGACACCGACGTTCTGGGCCGTCAGGGAAGGCAGTGTCGCAACACTCAGGTACAGGCATAACAACTTGATCAGGAGGACGTTGGATTGTCGCATGACGCAGATCTTTGATGTTGCGGCCAAGTTGCGCGATCTGCGGCTGAGGGTCTTGCAGCATTGTTGCGGATGTTTGGAATATTGTTACCCGGCGAGGAGATGGGGGAGTGAATGTTAAAGATTATGAGAGATTTGGATAGATTGACAATGGCACGGCGGGCAGGCATAAACACAGCCCTGGGGCCCACCAAACAGGTTGGACAGATTATGGAGAAAGACGGCAGGTGCGCAGATCCATTCGCGCAACATCTCATGCCCCGCCGCCCCAGGAGCCCACGAATTTATTCGTGGGAGCACGGTCATCTCATGCCGTCCGGGAGCCATTTTAATGGCTTCCCTAACCTCATCACGATCCTCGCACCCCGCTCGGTGGCACGCCAAACTCCTCGGAAAACAACCGTGAGAAGTATGCAGGATCCTTGAAGCCTACCGCGTAGGCTACTTCCGAGACGTTGTGCTGTGACTGCCGGAGCAGCTGCCGCGCCTGTTGCAGGCGGATCAGCCGGATGAAGTGCGAGGTGGATTTTCCGGTCAGTGCCTTCAGCTTGCGGTGCAGGTGCGGCCGGCTGATCCCCATCGCCAAGCACAATTGTTCGATACCAAACTCGGTGTCGTCCAGATGAGCATGCACCAGCTCCCGCACACGGCCAACGAATGCGTCTTCCTTATTCTCCGAAGGTAATGTCACGTCGGACCTGGTGTATTTCACCTGGAGTTTCCTGCGCAGTTCGAACAACTTACGCAACCGCAGCAGGAGTTCTTCCTCGTTGAAGGGCTTGGGCAGATAGGCGTCCGCTCCGTGCGCAAGTCCCTCCAAGCGTGAGGGCACGTCGGCTCGTGCGGTCAGCAGGATGATGGGGATGTGTCTGGTGCGGTCGTCCTCCTTGAGGGTGGCGCAGACCTCGAAACCGTCCTTCTTCGGCATCATGACATCACTGATGATCAGATCGGGGATGGTCTGCAGTGCCATGTCGATGCCCTCCCGCCCGTTGCGTGCGACGACGAGCCGGTAATCAGCCTGCAGGCAGGTGGTGAGATAGCGCACTACATCGGCGTTGTCCTCAACCAGCAGCAAAAGCGGGCGTGTATCGTCGAAACCGGCCAGGTCTTCATCAACAAGCGTTTCGGCACCCTGTTCGGCCATCATATTTACTGAGAGACCGCTTTCCGGGGGTGCTGCCTTGGGCGCGTTGTTGGTAACCGGCAGCGTTACAGTAAATGCTGTGCCGGCAGCCGGGGAGCTTGTAACGGTGATCTCTCCCCCGAGCGACTTGACCAGTTCATGGGTTACTGTCAAACCAATGCCCGTACCGGCTTCCTGTGGATTGGCACTTGAAGCCGCCGTTTCTTCCACGCGGTAAAAGCGATCGAAGATATGAGCAAGCTTTTCCTGGGGAATGCCAACCCCGGTGTCCCGGATCGTGCAAGTGAACCACCTGCCAGATCCATCGGTGTGCACGGCAACCTCCCCACCGGGCGGTGTGTACTTGATGGCGTTGGACAGGAGATTCGAGAAGATCTGCTGCCATTTATCCGGATCAAAATCCATGAGCCACGTGTCCTGCGCACAGTGCAGGTGCAGCCGAACATCCTTGGCACCTGCGAGGGAATAGAAGGATTCGGTGAGGTACTGGACATATTTCACGATATCGCCCTGGACATAATTGACAGCCATCAGCCCCGACTCGAGCTTTGCAAGGTCGAGCATCTGATTGATCAGCCGTAGCAACTGTCGGCCGTTGCGCTGGATCATGTGCGCCTGCTCCCGCAGGGCGTTCTGAGATTGGTCAAGGATCTTGCCCGCCATGCCGAGGATAACGGTCAGCGGCGTGCGGAATTCGTGCGTGATGTTCGTATAAAGGCGGGTCTTCATTGCATCCATTTCCCGTAATCGGCGTGCCTCGGCTTGCTCCAGCTGACGTTGCATCTGAGCGCGATACAGCAGGTAGAGCCCCGTCAGGACAACCAGGGCGTATAAGACCCAGGCCCAGGTACTGCGCCACCAAGGGGGCAATACACGAATGTGGAGGATCGGAGAACGTGCTGTCCAGCCCAGTACCGGATTCTGGCCGCGCACCGCCATCTGGTAGCGTCCCGGCTTCAGGTTGGCGAAGTTGATGTCCTGCCGGGTGCCGAGCTGCTGCCACGGTCCGTTCGGTGCGTGCATTTGATAGGCATACTCCGTCTTTTGCGGCTGGGAGAAATGCAGTGCGGCAAACTGGACACTGATCGCGGATTGCCGATGGTCGAAGGTGACGCGTCGAGTCGCGATAGTCGACCGGCCCAGAATGCCTGTGTCGTCACCGGGCATGAGTGTTCGTCCCGCTATTTGGATGTCTGAGAACAACAACGGCACCTCCGAAGTGTCCATCTGGAAAATGGCATCGGGGTGAAAGATCTGGAGCCCGCCTTCAGCGCCGAAGAAGATCGTCCCGTCGTTTGCCCGACAGCCCGAACTGAGCATGAAGTCATTGGAATACAGCCCGTCGTCCGTCGTGAAATTGTAAAAAGTCCCCCGATCCACGTCAAAGCAGACTATTCCCTGGCCAACTGTACTGAGCCACAGGCGGCCTTGTACGTCGCTGCTCATACTGGTAATCTTGTCGTTGACGAGCCCATGCCTGCGCAGATACCGGTGAAAGGCCCGCGTCTCCGGATCATATCGGTTAAGTCCGCCGTCAGTGCCGGCCCAAATGCGGCCTTGCAGGTCCTCGTGCAGGGACTGCACGGCATTGGAACTTAGTGTATTGGTCACCTGTGGAACGTGCATGAAGTGGCGCAATGAAGCGGGTTCAGCCGGTCCGAGACTGTGAATATCTTCGATCATGTAGAGACCGTGACCGAGCGTGGCGATCCATAAGCGTTGGGTATTATCGATCAAGAGTTCCAGGGTAAGTACCCCATCATCCTGATCACTCAGATACACTGGGAAGGTACTCCCGGCCACAGGATCATAGCACTGCAGAGATTCCTGATTGCCAATCCACAGCCGGCCTGCCTGATCTCGTGCCAGCGCAAAGATTGTGCGCGGTATCGTGTCACGATTGTTTACGGGGGGCACCATGATAGTGCTTTGCTTAAGGGTGCTGCGATCAACCCGGGTGAGCTGGCCGGCATACTCCGTGGTCGCGTAGAGTTGGCCGTGCTCGCCGGGACAGATCGCGTAGACGGATTGATCACTCACGCGCTCGCCGCTGCCGGGCCGCCCGGTAATTTTGCGGAACAAGCCTTCAGGGGAGCCGTACCAGACCGTGTCGCCAAAGGTCATGATCTCGCGAACCATCGGGATCCCTCCCAAACCTTCCTGGTACCGGCTCCGTTGAAAGCGACCAAGTGTGGGCCGGTACACGCTCAGACCGCGGTTGGTACCGATCCACAGATTGCCCTGGCGGTCCTCCGCAAGGCACGTCAGGTAGCTTTGTCCCCCGTTGCCGGCGAGGACCTCTCCGTTAGTGCGGAAGTGCGTCGTTGGCCCGGTTACCCCAAGCATCGCCAGGCGGTGTCCGTCACTGGTCCAGATCCTGCCACGAGTATCCCGCAGGAGTGGCGGATAGAAATGGTCGTTTGGATGTTGCTGCGGAAGTACGGAAGTCGACGTGACCGTCCATTTACCGTCAACCAGGGTCATCTGCTTCAGCCTTTGATCTTCCACCACCATCAGACCGCCATCCAGCCCGCAGACGGCCGCCACGCTGCCGGTCAGTGGTGCTGCGGACCGGAATTGCTGCTGCATGGTATCGAGCACCAACAGACCATCCTGTGTGCCCGCCCAGATGCGACCCTGGAGATCTTCGGCGAGCGCGTAGGTAAAACCGGTTGCAAAGCGCCGGAACGCATCCCGATCCTTGTCGTACCAGCACACACCATGGTCCGTCGCGAACCAAATGCGTCCCTGGCGATCGCAAATGACCTGCATCACCCTGCGACCGGCCAGGCTCGTGCTGTCGTCCGGATCATGCCGGAAGCGACGGGCGCGCTCAGTGTCAGGGTCGAACCGACTGACACCCTCCCCATAGTTGCTGAGCCACAGCTGCCCCTCCCGGTCTTCGCAAATACTGCGCACCCAATTACCGCTGATGCTAGTGGTGTCGTCCGGATTGTAGGTATACCAGCGAAAGCGATACCCGTCGAACCGGTTTAGTCCGTACTGCGTGCCAATCCAGATAAACCCCCGCGCATCCTGGACGATGGCACTCACCCAGGCGTCGGACAGGCCATCGCGTGCATCGTACTGCTGGAAGAGGTGTTCATGTTGTGCGCCGATGCGGGTAGGCATGAGGAGTGCCGTTGAAAACATCAGCAGGAGGGAGAGGCACACCCGGCCGCCCCGGTGCCGAAGTGCATTTGGCATGTCTGCAGACTGATGTGGCGGGACGATCCGGGTCATGTACAAGTTTAGGCGATCTGGCGGGGAATGGCAAGGAGGTCTTCCAGAGCGACAGCCCTGTATTGTGGCTTGATCAGCCGCGATCGGTGCTACCCGCTCAAGGCTTCGATCATCGCTTTGCGCTGTGATCTGGCGATCGGAAGCCGCTGTTCATTGGTAGTGACATCCACTGATGTCCTTTATCGATGCTGCCAACCATTTTTCCGTATCTTCAAGCGCAACACCCCTTGCTGCTATGCGCTTCCAGCCGAGAACTGTCAACACGCACTGCTATCCTGCGCATCGCTGTCAAGCCACGACCAGATCCATTGGGCCCGCCGTCGACGAAATCACCTATTTCAGCAAAATCAATCACCAATGAAAAACCTCCTGTTCTGCTTCACCGCCCTCATTTTCTTCGCCTTCGTGGCCTGTGAGCCCGCCTCCGACACCAAGGAAAACGCACCGGACTACGCCGCCTTCGAACGCAACGTGGACATCCTCGAATCCTTTCTGCAGGCACATTGCGACGAAGACCTGGCACTCATGCGAACCATGCTTTCTGACACCATGCGGTGGCATGGCGCGGCATGGAACGACAACCAGTGGCTCGGCAAGAACGAATTCCTCGCCGCTATCGAAGGCTACCACAATGGGTTTGAGAATATCCAGTACCACTCCGGCATCGTGATGCAGGATACGACCGTCAACGGCTTTTGGTCCGGATCGGTCTATCCGCAAGACATGGCACAGAACGGAGCCAACAACATCAGGCAGTATGGTCACTGGACGGCGACCCATTCCGAGACGGG
The DNA here is from genome assembly GCA_033720735.1 of Saprospiraceae bacterium. Classification (GTDB taxonomy): domain Bacteria; phylum Bacteroidota; class Bacteroidia; order Chitinophagales; family Saprospiraceae; genus B8-G4. The sequence continues at coordinate 11,343 of JAWWBX010000071.1, read as the reverse complement.
TACGGACATCGGCGTCAAGTGGTTTGCCCTGGGCACGCTGAACGAGGAAGGCAAGATCGTTGCGTGGAACGAGTATTTCGATGTCAACGGGATTGCCGCGCAGATCGAAGCTGCCACCGCCACTGAGCAGGAAGAGCAGTGACACGCAAGCTCCGGTCATTCTGAAAAGGGGTGGCATGAGGGGCAATACCGAAGAACCGAGAAACCGAAGAACCGAGGAACCGAAGAATTGCGTTTGCCGGGTCTTCTGCCCGGTGGGTCAGTCTACTCGATTTTCAGCCTGACGACCCCGTCCTTCAGGACGATCGTATCCGTCTCTTTCATTTGCCGGTATCCCCAGCCTTCCGGATCGATGTCCTGATCATAACCCGTCGCCTTGGTCATAGCCTTGTCTTCCAGCTTGTTGGTCAGGCGTCCGACGCCGCCGAGGATGGTGGCGGAGGCGCGCTCTTTCCACCAGCTGCCCGCAAGGACGACCTCGTCGAAGGTGAGCTCGAGGTAGCCATCGTCACCCATGACGGCCTGCAGGGTTTCCGTGCCGTTCTGGGACAGTCCCAGGTGGTATTCCATGCGCGGCGACTTGGTCTCTTCGACATACTTGATCAGGGCGATGCCTTTGTACTTGGTGGGGTCATAGGTTTTCTTCAGGTGCTTGTTGGCCGCCTTTGAGCCGCTGGCATCCACGATGAGATAGGTGCCGGTCTCCAGCACTTCGCGGCCGTCGGTGGTGCCCATCCAGATCCTCAGCGATTTGTCCGGCCCGATGGTATTACCGGTGATATAGACGGCCTTGCCGACCCTGATCCGCCGCGGCTCCGTCTCGAATTCAGCGGTATCGACCATGACCGACATGGTGTTGTCGTTTTCGATTTGCGCCTGGATCTCCGTCGATCCGCACAGGAGGAGGAAAAAGAAGATTGCGTATTTCATCTGACAGCGGTTTTTACATCATGATACTCACTTCAGTTGCGCCGAATGGCCTGACCAAGTTGATTGCTTGCCCACGATCTGGCGCGGTGAGCGGGATATTGAAATTACTGAAAAAAGTGGTGGGCGATACCTTCATGGCAGGCCGTCCTTCACTTCGTTTCAGGCGGGCAAGCAGGATGACCTGCGGCGCTGCTCCCAAGCCCTCGTCTTGCATTGTGGTTTGAAATAAGTATCTGTATATCAAGAGAAAACAAATAGAATATTTGTTATTGTACGGAAGCCATGCACCGCGATTTGGATGTAAATGCCCACTCCTGCATCCACTATCTGTCAACATCTTCATTCAGTATTTTTACGTCTCCTAACAGTCAGCAATGCGTAAGTCAGTTCATACAGCACTTCTTATCTCATTTGTGACATACGTGAGCGTGTCTGGACTGTGCAGTCAGGAAGACATGCAAACAGCCGTAGTCCTTCATACGGAAGATTACAGCGAACTTGGGACCTATCCTGCTGCCTGCTTCCAAAATGCCTGGACGGATTCGTCAGGCAGGGTGTTCGTTATCACATGCCTGCCTGAAGCGGCGGATGGGATGCACCTGTTTTCATTTGATGGTCATGAATTCAGGGCCGTACGGAACCCATTGGACAGTCTTCCGCCAAATTCAAAGATCCTCGGGCATACGGGCGAGTCTGTTGTCGTGGGCAGAAGTCGATCAGGTGGAATATTCGCTGCAGATATACGCTCAGGTGAGATCAGAATGATCGACGTGCAAGGTGCCCCCAGCCACTACATGATGCAGGCCTTCTCTGAAGACAGCATTTTGGTCGCGACTGTCACAGACAACTCAATCGTGCTGACGACATGGTCCCAGGATGAAGTCTCGACTGCATTGATCGAAAATCCCGTTCCTGACAACGGACCGCGGGCTGAGGTTTGGCTCGGCCGTACAGACATTTGGGTCATTTCACGTTCTGAAGGCCGTATTTACCGAATTGACCTGGCAACACGTGAAGCTAAACCCTTATTACTTGATCCCGAGGTTGTCGCCCGGCTTCAGGGAGTACGATACGGCTTCCAACCGTATTGGGTCGATGGCGTGCCGATCATTCAAATCTGGTATGGCGACACCTTTGACTTGCTGGCACTCGACGAGGCGCGCGGAGTTTTTACGCGTTTGGAGGTCATGGAAGGGAAAATTGAAGATTGTAGTGCATTTCAGGATCAACAGGGCAACACTCTCGTATACTTCCGGGCCGCTGATCGGTCTGTCAGGGCCACCGTTGAGCTTAAAAGCGGTGGCAGGATAGATTTTTCTGAAGTCTTGACAGGGTACGAAGATGTCAGAATCGAGTCCATCGTAAGTGAAGATTTCACGAAGTCACTGCTTGTATGTCACACCCGAGGACTGCGCTCACACCTCATCGCTGATCGCAAAGTCATTCAAAAAACCCTCGATGGGCGGCAGATCAGGGCCATGACAGAGCTGGATGAAGGTCGGATCCTGGTCACAACACAAAATGCGCATTACTATGAAGTGGAACTGAGCAACTGGGATCATCCTACCCCACTGAGCTGGCCCTGTACGTTCGGTCGCAGAAAATTTGTCTATCTGCAAGACGGGGCCACTGTGGTTGCTTCAAACCGGGGATTGCTGTCACTGGACCTGGTCACCGGGCAGTGTCAAAATCTGGTGTCCGAGCTCGGCAGTGTAGTATTGGCCACCAGCAATGGCGATGCCATCGGAATGATCAGTGCTGAGGGCATTGTCTATGAATATGATGTAGCGAGCAAGTCGGTAAGGCTTATCGGACATGCAGGCGGGCATATTCAGATCCCGCCACGATTGCATGACATGACCTACTCTGGCGGTTTCTTATGGATTGCCTCATCAAACGGCCTTTGGAAGATCGACCCTCAATCCGGGGAGTATTCCGTGGTCGGAAAGGAGTATCCCTTCACTGACTACCACTTCTTGTGCATCAGAGCCGATCAAGCGGGAAGGTTGTGGTTGGGGACAACACTCGGTGGAGTCCAGATCTACGATCCTGAGTCGGGCTCCGTGGAAGTACTGGATTCCCGCAACGGATTGCCCAACAATACCGTCGTATCCATTCAGGAAGACCATGACGGTGATCTGTGGGTGGCCACGTACGATGGAGTGGCGTTAGTAAACAGTGACGGGAAGGTCCTCAGGGTGTTTGACGAACTGGATGGGCTTGCTGACAACGAGTCGAACAGATACGCGGGCCTCGTCACATCCTCGGGTAAGGTGCTGATTGGTTCAATAAACGGGTTGAGCCTGATCGACCCAAATGAGATCAAACGCAGAGGAGCTGCCAGGCAGCAACCCAGAATTTACCTTACAGATCTCGAATACAAGCAAAACGCCCAGACAGATGTGCATATTACCGACTTTGCGAAGCTCGAAGGGATCACTGAAATTACCCTGCCGGCACAATTTCGCAGTCTGAGAGCCCGATTCGGATTGTCTGACTTCGTACTTGCGGGTCAAAATACCTATGAGTGGAAATTCAGCCATCAGGAATCATGGCGCACATTGGGCCAAAGCAATTCCCTTGAGCTGGACGATATCCGTCCCGGCCGACATGCGATTCAAATTCGCGGGGCTAACAGGGAAGGGATTGTGACATCAAATGTCATTCGATTGGGTCTGCACGTGCGAAGCTATTTTTACCAATCCTGGTGGTTTTACGTGCTCTGTGCTCTGCTCATCATCGGTCTGGCGATGACCTGGATTCTCCGGCTAAGGTGGGCGGTAGCACGTGCAACCGACATCATTCATACCGACAAACAAATCATCGAAGCGCAGGCTGACCGTTTGCGGGAGCTGGATGAGGCCAAATCCAGGTATTTCACGGAAATATCACATGAACTGCGCACACCACTTACCATTATATCGGGCATGTCCGCGCAAATCCTGGAGGAGCCCGAAAAGTGGGCTGCCAAAGGAGCGACACTGATCAGGAACAACAGCCAGAGGCTTTTAAAACTTGTAAATCAGATCCTCGACTTACGCCAGTTGGAATCTTCAGAGATCCAGTTCAGGATGGTACAAGGAAATATCGTGGCCTACCTCTCCTACCTGGCCGACACGTTTTCGGATTATGCGCAGACAAAGGATATTGATTTCAGTTTCATCCCATTTCAGGATGAGATCATCATGGATTACGACCCAGACCGAACGGCGGATATTGTGTCAAACCTCGTCTCAAACGCCATTAAATTCTGTGAGCCCGGCGACCAGGTCAGGTTAGAGGTTGAGCAGGCGACCGTCGACTCAAAGGAAAATTGCATCATCAGGGTGATTGACTCCGGAGCGGGTATTGCAGAAGATGAGCTGCCCCACATCTTTGATCGATTCTATCGCATCACGTCAGATAGACCCGACATAGAAGGGTCTGGTGTCGGCCTGGCGCTCGTAAACGAATTGGTGCGCAGGCTCGACGGTGAGCTTGACGTCAAAAGCAAACTCAACGAGGGTTCCACTTTCATTGTGACTTTACCTCTGGTACGAGAATCGACGATCAGGCATGATGTACCTGACACATCAGCTTGGAATAATACAGTTCCTGATCAGACAAGTACTGAGGCAGCCGAGGCGTCGATCTCGATTCTGGTCGTCGAAGATCACCCCGACCTGATCACGTACATGCGCACGATCCTTGAGGGGAAGTATGCGATCCATGTTGCGCAAAATGGTCGTATGGGTGAAGACATGGCGTACGAACTGATTCCGGACCTGATCATCAGCGATATCATGATGCCGGGCCAGAGTGGACTCGACCTTTGCAGTGCCCTTAAAAGTGACCGCAGAACTGATCATATCCCGATCGTCCTGCTTACTGCAAAATCCGGTCGCGAAACAAAGCTCGAAAGCCTGAAGAGAGGTGCAGATGCATTCCTTACCAAGCCATTTTACAAAGAGGAACTCCTTACGATCATATCAAACCTGCTGGATCAGCGCAGGCAACTGCAGCAGAAATACGCCAACGGCTCAGGTCTGGCTGCCACTGGTGTTCAGAACCCACAAGTCGAAGACTTTGTACGCAACCTCAATCAGGCGATTGATGAACACATGGAAGACGACGAATTCTCCGTCGTTCATCTCTGCAGGGCGCTATCTATGAGCCGGACCAACCTGCACAACAAGATCAAAGCTGTCACCGGCAGATCCACCACAGGCTATATCAGGCTGCGCCGACTGCTCAAAGCCAAAGAGCTCCTACAGCAGGGCAATCTCAATGTTTCCGAGGTGGCCTATGCCGTCGGATTCAAAAGCCAGAGTTACTTCTCGACATCCTTTGCACGGGAATTTGGCGCGCCGCCGAGTGCATCTGCCTGAATATTTCTTCGAAAGAGTCCTGAGACCAACCTGAACACATAACCAGCTGTTTACCAGTTCATTGGCTGCTTGCAATTTCTGTATTCTGAACATGTGTGAACACACTTTTCGGCGCATTTGACATAACAGCATAGGTTTTGAACATCGCGTAATACCTGCTCCCGGCACAAGGCTCATGTTTGCAGTGCAACTAAACTGTGTGACATGATCAACAAAGCTAAACTGCCGCATACACACACGCCTACTGCGCGTATTCGCAGTTTGCATCCATCCCGGACAAACAAGATCGGTATCCGCTTGTCACATGGGATCGAGTGTATCACTGTCGACGACATCATCTGCTGCGAGGCATGGGGCAACTATTGCCGCATACATCTGTCGACCAGGCCAGAACCCATTCTCGTATCCAAGACGCTCAAGCATGTCTCGGGGGTATTGCCCGAGGCAGGATTCTACAGACCACATCAGTCATTTGTTATTCGCCTCGATGCGATTGCTTCTGTAAGTGACGAAATCCATCTGAGCAATGGAATGAAGGTGCCACTGTCAAGGCGACAGAAACCGGATTTCATGTCATGGCTCAAACATCACATCACCTTGATCTGATCATGCACTCCTCATCCATTGCACAAATGCAAAACAACCATGCTTCCTTCAGGCAATGTGCCATGACAAACAACGACTGTCGCCTCCTCATCTCACGCGAAATGGACGCTCCTTCCTTCAGCAGGGTCTCCGAACTCGTGCGCAGGGCATTCAATCGCAACCTGACTCCTGCAACAGCCCGACATCACAACGGTGAGTCTGGCACAATCAATACTCTGGACATTCGGTACGAGGAGTGTTCCGTGCACATGAGAATGCTCGTGTGTGCTTCACTTGAAGAGCACAAAGAGCAGCTTGCCGAGGCAACGAGCAGGATCAAACCTGGTGATATCGTAATACTTGAGTCGCTGGACCTGTCAGAAGGGAATTGCTTCCCTTACCACAGCGCTTTTGGCCGGTTCCAGGAGATCCTCTCACGATATCAGGAAGCGATCGGCCACCCGACGACCAATGAAGATCTGAACGCACTGACACGGACGGAAATGTCCGTATCGGCTGCACTCATGAAAGCACCAGTCAGATTGAGGGGTAGCCAGAAAACACTCCCATCGAGAATACTCGAAAGCATCAGGCCCTGTGTCCGTCTGATGGATATGATCTCCGACGAGGAGTTTGATACAGTGACAGCAGAACTGAGCAGGATCGGCCGCAATCAAGAGGTCTCGATGAGCTCTTTTACCGTCAACCGGATGTTTTTCACCATTTGATCGAATTCATTCAAACCGAACCAACAACATGAAACGCTTGAATAGCCAATCATTGATCCTTGCCACACTATTTACACTTGTCATAGTTACACCGGGGTATTTAATAGCCCAGGGGACACTGAACGATAACGGAAGTACAAATACCATTAATGCGAATGGCACAACCCAGTCCACTGGCAGCGCTCAGGATTATATCATTCCTTCCGGTTCCGCATACAATTCCATCAGCTTTACACTCAGGGGAGGCGATGGAGGCAACGCTGAAGCGGGAAGCTGTACAAGCAATGGTGGAGAAGGCGCCTCTACCGATGTGGTAGTTATGCTCGGTGACGGTACAGGGGAATTGGAGCCAGGTGGTACCGTACGCTTTATTGTCGGCAAGCATGGCGAGAACGGTGATACAGGCGCTTCGAGTGCGATCGGTGGCGGCGGCGGCGGTGGGTCGGCAATTTTGTATAAAGCTCCGGGATCGTCCACATGGATCATTCTCGCTTCGGCCGGTGGTGGTGTTGGTGCTTTTCAAGGAAACGTCCTCGGGGCCTGCGTAGATAGCCAGTTGGGACAGGGATGTCGAGCATCAGAAAGTGGTGGCAATGGTGAAGGGAATAATGGAGGTTCTGGTGGCACCAACGGTAACGGTGGTAATGTAGGTGGAAACATATCTGCCGGTGGCGACGGTGGCGGTGGTGGCGGTGCGTATACTGCCAGTAACTTTGGTGGTGGGGCAGGTTTTCCGGGGGGCGGTGGCGGTGCAGAGATCGTATCGCATGGAGGTTGGGGATTTGGCGGAGGTGGCCACGGCGTCTATTTCACTGGTGCTGGCGGCGGTGGCGGTTATTCAGGCGGCGGCGGCGGTTCCAGCGCGAACAATGGCGGTGGCGGCGGCAGCTACGTCAATTCAACGTATGCACTTACCAGCAGCAAGACCAATGGTGACCTTGGAGGAGGAAACTCCCAGAACGGGCACGTCGACTATCAATACATAAACACCATCATAAGCTGGACTGGAGCAGTTTCCCAGGACTGGCACAATGGCAGTAATTGGTCTCCAGAAGGAGTGCCTACGAGTGTTGACATAGTCGATATTCCTGCAGGCGATACAACGGTTATTTCGAGTTCTGCTCCGGCAAATGCCAGGGTCGTTCGGGTATTTAGCGGAGCAGATCTGACCATTCAACCCACTGCTACTCTGTATTTATACCCCCGCAACTCCAACGGTATCTCAAATATCCAGGGAACGATCACAAATAATGCCGGTGCAATTCATATCTCTCCACAAGGAGGCGCTCTCAATAATGACGGAATACTAAATCAGGGTGGGACCTTTATCAATGAGTTTGCCAGCACTATCAATATCGACGGTATGGATCGCTATGGCATTAATAACAACTCGAACGGTACTTTTGAAAACAAATTTGGCGGCACAGTCAACATTGGCACACCGAGCAGTCCGATTGGTGATGATGGAATCCACAACGAATCGGGAAGTATATTTAAAAATCTTGGAAATATTGGAATTCGTAATACCGGTGATAATGGTATTGAAAATCACGGTAGTTTTACGAATCAAACCGATGACCTGATTCATATTGATCAAACTGCATCCGATGCCATTCGTTGTGCTGGCGGAAGTTTTGTCAATAACGGAGAACTCGTTCTCGGCGAATTAGACAGTATTGGACTCAGTGGCATCGCGCTTGCTGCAAACACCAATCTGTCATTTACGAATAATAGCACGGGAGTCATCTCCATATGGCAGGCAGACAAGAATGGAATCGAAATCTTCTCCAATAGCACGTTTGAGAATAATGGAAATCTGACGATTGGAGGTTTGGGCGCTTCAGGCATAGGCATTAACGGAATAAACCTCTTGGGCACATTCTTGAACAAGCCTGACGCTACGGTGCTCATAGACCAGGTACTGGGGAATAATGGTATATCAAGTCAGGTTTCTTCCTCATTGAGCAACGAAGGTACACTGACTATCGGTTCTGTCTCAGCGATAGAGATCTATGGAATTCAAAATCAGGGTATGATTACGAATTTCTCAACGGGAAAAATCATCATACCTGAGACAAACAACACAGGCATATTTAATGTCACAGGGACAATCACCAACGAGGGGCTCATCGAGCTGGGAGAAGATGGTAGTTTTCTCAACTACGCTCTATACAATGGTAATCCCGGTGATAATCCGGTTTTTGTCAACTCCGGGTGTGAGGCGGCCATTCACATCTTCCAAAGTAGAATCATTGATCAAACAAATGGGCTAAACAATAGTGGGATTATCCTGCAAGAATCACCGCACAGCAGTAATGTGCATACCAATACCGGGGTGATCCTGTACAATGCGGGTAATTTTAGTGTTGACAATGGTAGCACACCCATTTCTGTTTCAGGTAGCTTGTCAGACAATAAATTGTGGACCGCCTGTAGTGATATCGATTGGAACAATCCCCATAATTGGTACCCGGGCAGCGTACCTGTCGCGTCAGATGAAGTGGTGATCTATCCATTGGCCAATAACCCGGTCATAGGGAATGCCACGACAGCTCAAACCAAATACCTTTACATTGAAGACAACGCCGGCCTGACTAACAATGGTACGCTTTTCGTCACAGACGGAGCATTTCGTATTGAGCCGGGAGCAACCGCATCTGGCAATGGAGCATACGAGCTGAGTGGGAACTTCGATATTAATGGCGGCACCTTCAATCCGGACAATTCTGTAGTGATTCTCACAGGTGCGGAATCTGGATTCATAAGTAATGACCCCGTAAGCTTTCATAATCTGATTATTGACAAACCAGCCGACCAGGACGTCAGTATAATTTCGGATGTGACCGTTACCAGTGACCTGACCATAAACTCAGGTGATCTGAAGATCCTAGGATTTCTTGGTGGTGCCTTGACCTGTCCTCAGTTATCTCTTCCCAACGGCAGCGATTTGTTGAACAACGGTAACCTAACACTGACCAATGGTCCTCTCGCGATTCCTACTGGGGCCACAGCACTGGGTGACGGCCTATATGAGCTATTCGGAGACATGATAATCACCGGAGGTACATTCATTTCCGGAACTTCGGCAGTCACTCTGTCGGGTACGGAATCTGCGACCATCAGTGGTGATTCGGTCAGCTTTTATGACCTGATGATTGACAAACCCTCTGACAAGAAAGTCCAAATCGGATCTCATGTCATGGTTACGAACGCGTTTACGATTTCCTCCGGGGACTTCGAAATTCTCAACGGAAAATCCTTTAGCAGCAACTTATTCGCCTTGCCCAACGGCAGCGATTTGACGAATAATGGAAGCCTTGTTCAAACACTGCCATTTTTTGGCTTCTTCCGGATAAATGCCGGTGCTTCAGCGCAGGGTAACGGAGAATACATCATCAACGGAAACTTTAGTCTGGACAATAGCGGCACGTTCATACCCGGCACATCCACCGTCACCATGGGTGGCGCAGGTGGATTCGATCAGGATATTTCCAGTGCGCCGGTCAGTTTTTACAACCTGGTGATTGACAAACTGCCCGGGATAAGCATCTCGTTGTTGAATGATGTATCTGTAACCAATAGTCTCGAGTTGAATTCGGGCATTCTTGATGTACCGGAAGGGGTTTCACTGACATGTGGAGATTTAATTGTACCACTCGGTTTTCAGTTGGTTAATCGTGGTACCATCACATTGACGAATTAATACAATAATCAATAATTGATAATTGCGAACAATCATATCCTTATGAAAACTTCACGTCTATTCATGATTGCATTAGGCATGCTTGCCACATTGAATCTCGGTGCGCAGGTGAGTATTAATACGACTGGCAACACCGCTGATTCAAGTGCCATGCTGGATGTACAATCCACAACGAGGGGAATGCTCACTCCCCGGATGACCACGGCTCAGCGAGACGCGATTGCTGATCCCGCTACGGGTCTGATTATTTACAATCTCGATAATTCCGGATTCCAATCGTGGAATGGAACTGTCTGGGCAAATATTGCGGGGCCGTGGGAGCAGACAGGGGACACTATTTATTACAATGCCGGACGTATTGGTATCGGGACGGATGCGCCGCAGGCTGAACTCAGCCTGGCAGGTGGCAATTTTTTACAAACCCCCGCAGACCCAAAGCATTTAGGCGCTATTTTCGATGATGGGACAACATTGCTGGGTGGACCCACAAATATTTGGATAAGCGGTCAATATGCATATGTGACATCCTTTGATGAAGATGCTCTTACAATCGTAGATGTCTCAGATCCTGCAAATCCATTACAGATCGGGACTACCACAGGTGGTGCCACCTTGTTGGATGACCCTGAAGGACTATATGTACTGGGAGATTATGCATACGTCGGTTGCTATGACAAAATAGCTGTCGTTGATATTTCCGATCCGACCAATCCAAACGTAGTGGGTTCCCTGGCAGATGACGGTTCGACCACATTAATGAGTGTTGCAGATATCTCTGTTTCCGGTAAATATGCGTATGCTACGTCATTCATTGAGAACAGTGTTGCCGTCCTGGATATTTCTGATCCGTCAAATCCAATACAGGTCGGCTCGATCACCGATGACGGGAGCACAACGTTAGCTGGCGCATACAGTATCTACGTATCAGGGAAATATGCCTATGTGACAGCATTTGTTGAAAATGGGGTGTCCATTCTTGACATTTCCGATCCCACGAATCCCTTCGAGATAGGTGCAATATCTGATGATG
>JAWWBX010000070.1:0-17055 GCA_033720735.1 Saprospiraceae bacterium | reverse complement strand
GCCGATCATGTCGTCATCTCGCGGTCAGGTGAGATCCGCATCCGGGATGTCGAAACAGGCAAACTCTTTGTCACGCATCACATTCCGTACGGATCAAAGATCTATGTCAAAGAAGGTGATGTGGTCCAGAAAGGTGACATCATCTGCGAGTGGGATCCGTTCAACGCGGTCATCGTTTCCGAGTTTGACGGGATAGCACGCTTCGACAACATTGAAGAGGGTGTGACCTACCGGATCGAGCGCGATGACCAGACGGGCTACGCTGAAAAAGTGATCATCGAATCGAAGCAGCGCAAGAAGATCCCGGTCATCAGCATCCTCGACAAGAATGGCGAAGAGCTGAAGAACTACAACCTGCCAGTTGGCGCCTACATCTCGATCGAGGACAAGGCCTCCGTGAAGTCGGGCGATATCATCGTCAAGATCCCGCGGAAACTTGGCAAGATTCAGGATATCACCGGTGGGCTGCCACGTGTCACGGAACTGTTTGAAGCGCGGAATCCATCCAATCCGGCGATCGTTTCAGAGATCGACGGGATCGTTTCATTCGGCAAGATCAAGCGCGGCAACCGTGAAGTCTTCATCGAGGACGAAAAGACCGGTCAGCAGCGGAAGTACCTGATCGGACTGTCAAAGCACCTCCTCGTACAGGAGGGTGACTTTGTGCGGGCCGGGACGCCACTTTCCGATGGCGCCATCGCTCCCCGCGATATCCTGCACATCAAAGGGCCCTTCGCCGTACAGAGCTACCTGGTCAACGGTGTCCAGGAAGTCTACCGTTCGCAGGGGATCACCATCAACGACAAGCACATCGAAGTGATTGTGCGCCAGATGATGCGTCGGGTGCAGATCGAGGATCCGGGCGATACGGTCTTCCTCGAAGGCGAGGCCGTCGAGAAGTACGATTTCCTGGAGCAGAACGACTGGATCTACGACAAGAAGTTTATCACTGACGCCGGTGAGTCCGAGAGTCTCAAGCCCGGTCAATTGGCTTCTCTGCGACAGATCCGCGAGGAGAATAGCATCCTGAAGCGCAACGACAAGAAGACCGTTGAATTCCGCGATGCCATCGCCGCCACGAGCAGCCCGATGCTGCAAGGGATCACCCGGTCTTCACTGGGGACCGAAAGCTGGATCTCGGCAGCCTCGTTCCAGGAGACGACCAAGGTCCTGAGCACTGCTGCCATTGGCGCCAAGCAAGACAAGCTGAATGGCCTCAAGGAGAATGTCATCGTGGGCAAGCGGATTCCTGCGGGAACAGGCATGCCTGGTATGATGGAGATCTTTGTGCGCCCCAAGAACGGCAACGAAGATGAAGGAAACGGGATCGGATAATTCTGGTCCTGCCGGCTAGAGTACTATTCTCTCGGGCACTGCCCCGTGGGAATAGTGCTCAAGCTGTTTCTGCACGTACTTTCCCAGAATATCGAATTCAAGATTGACGCGGCTGCCGACCTTGACCGCACCAAGGTTGGTATGCTCAAGTGTGTAGGGAATGAGGGCCACCTCAAATGTTTCCCCGTTCAGATTGGCCACGGTCAGACTGACGCCATTCACGCAGATCGACCCTTTTTCGACGATAAGGGTTCCGTACTCGGCGGGAAAGCGAAAGGCATAATACCCTTCACGGATGGATACGCACTGACCGACGGCGTCGACATGCCCCTGCACGATGTGACCATCCAGACGTCCGTTCGTTTGCACTGAACGCTCCAGGTTGAGACGATCTCCTTCCTGCAATTCGGAAAAACGGCTGCGCAACAGCGTTTCTTCCACGACATCGAGCTGATGCCGGTTGCCATCGATGGCGACCACCGTCAGACACACGCCGTCATGACTTACACTCTGATCCACTTTGAATTTGGACGAAAGCTCTGACTCTACGGTCAGTCGCAGCGCATTTCCGGGGCGGGGCTCGATGCCGACTACTGTTCCAACAGATTCGATGATTCCGGTAAACATCCTTTATCGCGGGCCTCTGATGAGTTCAATGAATCCGGTGAGTGTTTGCTGTATTTGTGCCCCGTCTGCCGGTGACTGCACGAAGACGCGACACACATAGTGATACACGCCGTCAGACAGGTCGATGCCTCTGAGGTTGGTGCCATCCCAGTTGATATCCGGATCTGAGGTCTGGAAGACCAGTTGGCCCCACCTGTTAAAGACCTTGAAGTCGACCCTGTCCACAAACCGGTATGGGAAAGGCACAAATTCATCGTTGCTGCCGTCCCCGTTAGGTGTGAAGGCATTCGGCAGTTCGTAGAAGGGACAGTTGTCCACACAGACGATATTGCTCAACGCGCTTTCATTTCCGTTGTGGTCGATGGCCGTGACGGCATAGCATCCGGCAATCCCGCGATCCGGCTGATGGATCGTGAAATCCGACGCTGCCGCAGGGATTTCCTCCACCTCCTCAAAGCTGGCTCCCTGTACCGGAGCATAGTACAAACGATAGACTGCCACATCCGCGTCGTTGCATTGCGGGTCTTCATTCCACGTAATGGTATTCTTAAAGGCATCCTCGGGGGTGTTGTTGGACGCTTCCCCGCAGATATTGCGGACCTCGATCACCGGTGCACAAGGCGCCACATCGTCAACCGGGACCGCACAGGCAATCTGCGAATCATTCAGGAGCGGGTCAGGGATGGAATTGATCCCGTACGATCCGGTCGATCTGACGAAATAGCAGTATGTGTCCCCGTTGACCAGCCCCTGGTCAAGATAACGCAGGTCGGCGGTCGTGCCAATCAGTTCAAAAGGCCCTTGCCCGTCACTTCGGAAGACCTCGTAGGCGAAATTTTCCCACGGCGTAGCAAAATCCCAGGAAAGCTGTACGGCAAGATCTGTTGGCGCTGTCTCCAGAAAGATGGACGATGCAGATGGCGCGTCAGTAAAGACAACTTCACCGCCCTGGGCGGCGAAATCGATACGATAGGTATGGCCGGTCGTCCGGGTATTGAGCATGGTTTGTACCACCATCGTATCACGCAGTCCCTTGAAAGTCGGACTGGTGAAGCTGCCATTGGGCACAGGGCTAAACGCCGTTCCACCAATCCCGTCGGCCCGCAGCAGTTGAAAGCGGTATGGACCGGGGTTGAGCAAGGTGTCGAGCTCGTCAGGCAATGGTTTGATCCATGTAACATCCATGACGCCCTGGTCGTCGCTCGTCTCCTTCACGCTGACCTCCGTGATCAGCGGTATGTCCCGGCTCAGCTGTACGCAGTACTCCTCCGAAGGAAGACTGGCCACCCGGTTAAAGGGATTGCCGGATTGCGTCAGCAAGGCAAACTCGCCGACAACGCGATAGCAGTAGGTCTTGCCGCGTTCGACGTCCACATCGTCAAAGACATAGCGGTCACCATCTTTCTCCAGCAGGTTGAATCCGATCTGCTCATACCCACGGCCTTCCATGCCGGGCATGCAGGTGTCGACCTCAAAATTGTTGCTGCCGGTACGGCGCCAGAGTGAGAAACCCCGGAAGTATTCGTCGTCGGTCACCTCACAACGATAGGGGCTGAACCAGGACACCCTGATCGCGTCGGATCCGCTCATGGCTCGCAGGTCTTCGGGAGGTGGTCCCACCACCTTGATGCGCACCGTTCTGAGATCGGCCAATCCGGTGGTATCGCTGCCGCCGAAGAAGTTGTCCACGGCTTTGAACACGACGGTATAAAACTGATCACTGATATCATTGCAGCTTGTCTCCCAGCGGAAGGTTGCACTAAACGGCGGGTCCATAAACTCCTCACCCACGGAGATACTCACGTTGTCGGAGGCGACCAGCGGACCACCCAGTACCGAGAGGGCGACCTGCTGTCCGCTATCGGGGTCGTTAACCAGGACATCAAAGGTCAGTGTCTCGCCCGCGATCACGCAATATTCACGTTCGGCGTCGACCACCGGAGGCGAGTTCTCGCACTGCAGCACCAGGATCTGCATATCGCGGATCATCGAGTTGATGAGTACGCCACCGCGATACTCGTGGATCCTGAACGCAATATTGTACGTGCCGGCGACCTGTGGGGTGATCCAGACAAAATCTCCGGTCACCGGATCAAGAAAGGTCTGGTTGTTGGCACCCGGAGCGATCTGATCGGGAAACAGGTAGTTGGGAACGTTCATGCCGGAATCCTGCATGGGAATGATCAGCTCGTAGGAAAGGCTGTCACCATCAGGATCGTAGGCATTGGGGTTGTGGATATACTTTTGCCCGACACAGGTAAAGTCCAGCGGCGGCTGCAGCAACACGGGCGAGTTGTTGTACCCCTGAAACTGGGTATTCAGAAAGGTGAAGGTTGTTTCAAGGTAAAACGGCACACCGTCCGAGTTAGGGGGATTGACGTTGAGGATGCCGCCGATGCGGTTAGGGTCCATCATCGACAGGGTGTACGTCGCGCGCCCGGGGTATGTGTGTTCGGCGATATAGTAGTTGATCTTGATATCATTGGGCAGCGGCATCCCGTTGCCGTTAGACCTGGCTACCATGGTGCTGGTGCCGTCGCCCCAGAACAATTCGAGCGTGTCGCGGTCGGCGGGGACACTGCTGGTTTTGGTGTAGGTGGTGATGATCGCACGGATGGTCAGGTCGCCGATCTGTTCGTAGGTGATCTCGCCTGCCCGGTTGTGGGTCGCATGCAGCGTGGCGCCGGCTACGATCGCAAACAACATTGTGAGCAGGTAACGAACTGTCATACAGGTCGGTGTGAAGAAACTGAATTTACATAAAAACGGATGCACCCGAAAATTAGTTGTCCGTCGTCAGGCCGGAATGACTTGTGGCAGGCATTCTGCCAGGGCTTCCTGCCAGGATCGTGGCGTCATGCCGAATGTCCGGCGGAATCTGGAAGTGTCCATGACGCTGTAGGCCGGCCGCCGGGCTGGCGTCACATAGGCATCCGAGGTAGTGGGAGAAAGGTCAGCGTTCATGCCGGCCTGACGGAAGATCTCGGCAGCAAAGTCGTGCCAGTTGGTGGGCTCCGCATTACTGAAATTGTACACCCCGAAGACATCGTCGCGTCCGGTTTCCAGTGTCTGCATGACGCGGAGGATGGCCTGGGCCAGATCACGGGCGTATGTGGGACAACCGACCTGGTCAGCCACCACCTTGAGACTGCGCCCGTCGGCAGCCAACCGCAGCATCGTCTTGACGAAATTGTGCCCGTAGTCAGAAAAGACCCAGGAGGTACGCAGGATCACCGTCCGGGGCTGGTGCTGCAGCGCAGCTTGCTCGCCCGCCAGCTTGGTCCGGGCGTATACCGACTGAGGATTGACCGGGTCATCTTCCCGGAATGGGCGGCCGAGATCCTGATCATACACATAGTCAGTCGAAATGTGGATCAGAGTGACATCGTGCCGCGCTGATGCTTGCGCCATGGCGGCGACGGCACCCACATTGACCGCGGTGGCACTTTCCTGTTCGGTTTCGGCCAGATCTACTTTGGTATAGGCAGCGCAATTGATGAAGTAGCGGCAACCGGTACGGACGATCGCCTCTTCGATGGCGTCTGCGTCGGTAATATCCAGTTCGGACCGGGTGAAATAATGTGGCTGATAGTGGCCAGGCATGGATACATCGCGCAACGATCTGCCGAGTTGGCCATTGCTTCCGGTGATGATCAGTGGCGTTGCGTCACTCATGATCGATGATCGCCAAATCCGGGCAGGGCGAGGTCTTTCTCCGACAGGATATAGTCGCCTTCGATGTCCGGCCAGGCAACGCTGATCGCCGGATCGTCGTAGCGGATCCCGCCCTCATGTTCGCGTGAATAAAAGTTATCACACTTGTAACACAGGATCGTGTCTTCTTCCAGGGCCAGATACCCATGCGCAAAACCGCGCGGAATGAACAGTTGTTTCTTGTTGGTTTCGCTGAGTTCCAGCCCGTACCATGCTCCGTAGGTGGGAGAGCCGGGGCGGATATCCACGGCGACATCAAAGGCCCGGCCCGTGACCACCCGAACGAGTTTGCCCTGGGCAAACGCGCCGATCTGGTAGTGCAGGCCACGGAGCACGCCGCGCCGGGAGATCGCCTCGTTGTCTTGTACGAATCGGGCTGGCAAACCCAAGGCCTCATATTTTTCCGCCTGGTAGGTTTCGAAAAATGCACCGCGTGCATCGCTGAAGACCCTGGGCTCGATCACGACGAGCCCATCCAAAAGTTCTGGTTCAGTGATCTGCATTATTTCTTCCGGAAGTAGATGGTGATCGGAACACCCGTAAAATTAAACGATTTTCGAAGTTGGTTTTCAAGGTAGTTGCGGTAGCTGTCCTTGATATGCTGCGGGTGGTTGCAAAAGAAGGCAAATGCAGGATACGGCACGGGCAACTGGGTTACGTACTTGATCTTGATAAAGCGGCCGCGGTGGGAGGGAGGCGGCGTCCGTTCAATGACCTTGAGCATGATCTCGTTGAGCTGGTGGGTCTTGATCCGTTGGGTTCGCCGCTCATACACTTCAAGAGCCATCTCGATCGCCTTGAAAATGCGTTGTTTGTCGAGTACGGAGACGAAAATGATCGGCACATCGGTAAATGGCGCGATCTTGTGGCGCAGGCGCTCCTCATACTCACGTGCCGTGTGCGTCTCCTTGTCCACGAGGTCCCATTTGTTGACCAGGATCACGATCCCTTTCTTGCGTTTGAGTGCCAGGTGCAGGATGTTCATGTCCTGCGACTCGATCCCGTTGCGTGCGTCGACCATCAGCATGCACACGTCGGCTTCTTCGACGGCACGGATGGCTCGGATGACAGAGTAGAACTCAAGGTTCTCCCTGACCGAAGACTTCTTGCGCAGCCCCGCCGTATCGATCAACGTAAACTCCTTCCCAAATTTCCGGTACACCGAATGGATCGAATCGCGCGTGGTGCCTGCCACATCGGTCACGATATTGCGTTCCTCACCGAGCAGGGCATTGACCAGTGAGGACTTGCCTACATTGGGCTGTCCCACCACTGCGATAGCCGGAAGAGTATCCGCTTCCGGTTGGTCGTCCTTCAGGACTTCGGTGATGGCGTCGAGCAGTTCGCCGGAACCGCTACCGGTGATGGATGACAGAAAGTAACACTGCTCAAACCCCAGGCTCCAGAACTCGTTGGCCTCGAGCATGCGTCGGTTGTTGTCGACCTTGTTGACCGCGAGGATGACCGGTTTGGTAGTGCGGCGCAGGATCTGCGCCATCTGTTCGTCGATATCCGTGATGCCCGTCGTGACGTCCACCATAAACACGAGGACGCTGGCTTCGTCGATGGCGATATGGACCTGTTCGCGGATAGCGGCTTCAAAGACGTCGGCCGATGCCGGTACAAAGCCCCCGGTGTCAATGACCGTGAAGGCCTTGCCGTTCCACTCGCACAACCCGTACAGCCGGTCGCGCGTGACGCCGCTGATGTCGTCGACAATGGCGTGTTTGGCGCCAACGAGCCGGTTGTAAAGGGTTGATTTGCCCACATTGGGCCTGCCTACGATCGCAACTACGTTCGACATCATTCCGCTAATATCCGAATCTGCGCAAAGTCCGCTGGTCGTCACGCCAGTTGTCCCGGACTTTCACGTACAGATCGAGGAACACCCGGCTTTCTAGAAAGGTTTCAATATCGTGCCGGGCCTGTGTGCCCAGCCGTTTGATCGCCTCGCCACCTTTACCGATGAGGATAGACTTTTGCGACTGGCGGTTGACGTAGATGAGTGCCCGGATCATGGTGATCGGGCCTTTGCTGTCTTCCGTTTCCTTGAAGCTTTCGACATCCACCTCACAGGAATACGGTACCTCCTGGTGGTACAGCGAGAGGATCTTGTCGCGGATGATCTCGGAGACAAAGAACCGCTCGGGCTTGTCGGTGAGTTGGTCCTTTGGATAGTAGGGAGGTCCCTCGGGCAGGACTTCCAGGACCGCTGCCATCAGGGCATCAATCCCGGCACCGTGCAGCGCCGAAATGGCAAACGTGCGATCAAAGATCTCCAGGGCCTCGTACTCAGCCAGCAGGGTGCTGATCGCCGCGGGCTCCGCCAAATCGCTTTTGTTCATCACGAGGTACACGGGGAATTCTCCGGGCTTGAAGCGCTTGAAAAATGCCTGCGCGTTGCTGACCTGCCCATCAGGAGTCGTCATATACAACATCAGGTCGGCATCTTCAAAGGCCTGCCGCACCGCCTGATTCATCGCCTCGTGGAGGGCATACTGCGGATCGTCTACCAGCCCGGGCGTGTCAGAGAACACGATCTGAAACTCCTCGTCGCTCACAATCCCGATGATCCGGTGACGGGTGGTCTGAGGCTTCCGGTTGATGATCGACATCCGTTCGCCGACGAGGCGGTTCATCAGTGTCGACTTGCCGACATTGGGAAGTCCAATGATGTTGACGAATCCTGAGCGGTGCACAAATGGGGGTTAGTGGAGTGAACGGATCGGTGCCTGGCGCAGGCTATCCAGCTGCCGGATGAGGGTCTTGGGTTTTTGGGACCTCCAGTTGACGCCCGTGTACGGACCGCCGATATTGATAAACCCGTTGAGCTGTGCCTCGGTCATCTCCTGTTCGACATGCCGCAGCGTGTTGATCAGGGCTACCCAGCCACCCCGCTCGGCGACGTCTTCGTACCATTCCTCATAGTAACATTCATCAGATGCATGGTAGTTGAGTACGTTCTCACATACCAGGCAATAGCGCGTGATGCCTGCCCGCAACATGGGATCGATCACGTTACGCTTCAGGTGCATGATATCGTTGGTCAGGCAGTCGTTCCATTCGCCGATCAGCTCCAGGATCGCGTACTGATCGTCGTAGTCCGCGTACAGGACCTTCAGGTAGAGCGTCGGAGATCCGAATTCATCCCACTGGGGATGGATCAGGTAGTTGTAAATGCGTTTGGTAAAGGCAAATTCATCATACACGGTCCCGAAGAACGGAGACTGCTCGTCTTCAGCTGCGATATAGCGGTGGCGCCAGTCGTAATATGGTTCAATGTCGTGCATGTCTGTCCCAAAATGACGAAAAACAAATAAACTGTCAATCTTGATTTTTAACGTATTTTTCTTATCGCGCCGCGTACAACCAGCCATGAATTTGTCCCGGATGCGTCAACACACCTGCCCCTCCAGCGTTCGATCATAAAAAGGGTATCTTTGTCCGGTCATTGCGGGGTGCCTCAACACACGGGCTGAGATCATACCCGCGTTCTCATGAAAGCGGATTTGGCTTTCGCGAACGGGAACCTGCCTGGGTAATGCCAGGAAGGGATTGGAAAAACGACAAGAAGAGTTATGAGATTGTTGTGTATTGCTGCATGCCTTTGTGTGACATGTATGATGTCTGGCCAGTACCGGATCCTCGGTTTCGTGTATGATGCCGCAGAAGAGCCCTACGCCGGAGTTGAAGTGCAGCTGAAGGGCGACAGCGTACGTGCCACCACCTATACCGACCCGGAAGGTCGCTTCGAATTTCATGATGTACGCCGTGGCGATTACACGGTGCTGGTGATTACCGGCTACGGTCTGATTGAGCGAGACATCTCGGTGCGCACCAGCCTCGAAATGCATCTGCAAAGAGCGCGGAATATCAAGACCGACGAGGTCGTCGTGCATGCGGTCCGCGCCCAGGGCCGTGCGCCGATCCCACAAGACAATATCGACAAGGAGGAGATCCGCCGGCGCAACCTGGGACAGGATGTACCGTACCTGCTCAAATGGTCGCCTTCGGTGGTGACCACATCCGATGCCGGTACGGGCATCGGCTATACGGGGATGCGCATCCGCGGCACCGACCCGACCCGGGTCAACGTCACCATCAACGGGATCCCGCTCAATGACGCTGAGTCTCAGGCGGTGTTCTGGGTTGATCTGCCCGATCTGCTCAGCTCCACGCAAAGTATTCAGATCCAGCGGGGCGTTGGTGCTTCGACATTCGGAACCGGAGCCTTCGGAGCCTCCGTCAACCTTAACACGATTGAAACCCATATTGATCCCTATGCCCGGGTGACAGGCACCATCGGCTCCTTTGGCACACGCAAAGCCAATCTTCAAGTGGGGAGCGGTCTGTTGAACAACCACTGGACCATCGACAGCAGGGTGAGCACCATCCAGTCAGATGGGTATATCGATCGCGGCACAGCCGATCTGCGATCCTTCTACGTGAGCGCCGCATATCTGGGGGCCAAGAATTCACTGCGGTTCATCGCTTTTGGCGGGAACGAAGTCACTTATCAGGCATGGAATGGAGTGCCGGCCCAATACATCAACGACCCCGTACTGCGCACGTTCAATACAGCTGGCACGGAGCGTCCAGGTGCGCCCTACGACAACGAAGTGGACGACTATACGCAAACCCACTACCAACTTCACTGGAATGCTTCAGTCTTCACGCAGATCCAGACCTTCGTCTCACTCAATTATACCCGGGGAAAAGGGTATTTCGAGCAGTACAAGAGCGTGGCGGGATCCGACGGCTTTTTTACCGACTTCCTGGAGCGCAACGGCATCGGTGGTGCAGATGCCGTGCGGCGCCGCTGGCTCGACAACGATTTTTACGGAGCGATCGGCGGCATCCACTATCAGGACCCGACCGGTCGCTATGAATTCCGCCTGGGGGGAGGCCTGCACCGCTACCTGGGCGATCATTTTGGGGAGGTCATCTGGTCAGCCACCGGGACCCCGGTCGATGCCCTCCCGCGTTATTATGAAAATGACGCGGTCAAACGCGACCGCACCCTCTTTGCCAAGCTCAACTATCTGTTGGGCGAGCGCTGGGCACTCAACCTGGACCTCCAGACAAGATCGGTCAAGTACGAGTTTGAAGGACTTGACAATGATGGCAGCCCGCTCACCCAAACAGCCAATCACCGCTTCTTTAACCCGAAGGCCGGTCTCAGCTATACCCTCGGCGAGAGCGCTTCGCTGCACTATTTCACCGGTATCGCCAATCGCGAGCCAAATCGCGACGACTATGTTGAGAGTACACCCTCCTCGCGCCCATCACCCGAACGGCTCTTTGATCATGAACTTGGTCTGCGCCTGCAACGGAGCAAATGGCAACTGAACCTGAACGCGTTCGCAATGCTGTACAAAGACCACCTGATCCTGACGGGTCGCATCAATGACGTGGGAGAGTATACGCGCGTCAACGTGGATCGCAGCCGGCGCCTCGGACTCGAACTGGAGACAGTGATCCGTCCTGTTGACCGCCTTGAATTCACCGCTGCCGTAACACTGAGCCGCAACCAGGTGGAGGACTTTGCCGAGTATATCGACAACTGGGACTACTGGAATCAGGACTTCGAGAACACACCGCCCGAAGAATTGGAGCCCCAACAGTTTGTCGCAGAATATGATGCGGCCACCGACCTGGCGTTTTCGCCGGAAGTGACCGGGCATGCGGCACTGCGCGTGCAACTTCTGGACAAGGCCAAACATCAGTTGCACCTGACGTGGATGACCAAGTATGTGGGCGACCAGTATCTCGACAACACCAGCCGGGCCGCCTCATTGTTGGAAGGGTACACGTTTACCGACCTCGGATTGAACTATCAATTTCAGTGGTCCGGGCAGCGGACGGTTGAGGTGCATGCGCTTGTGCGCAACCTGTTCGATGCGGCGTTCGAGTCGAACGGCTGGATCTACCGCTTCAGGTCCCGTGACTACGATCCGCGGCCTGATGACCCCTA
Organism: Saprospiraceae bacterium; assembly: GCA_033720735.1. Taxonomy (GTDB): domain Bacteria; phylum Bacteroidota; class Bacteroidia; order Chitinophagales; family Saprospiraceae; genus B8-G4. The sequence continues at coordinate 5,405 of JAWWBX010000070.1, read as the reverse complement.
CGCCGTGTTGGAAGGTGGCGATCTCTACCACCTGAAAGGCCTGTTCCCACAAGCCGGCCGCAATGTGCTGGTGGGATTGACGATTTCGATCTGACAGGGCTTACCGCTACTTCAAATACCACCGGATCCCAAACCGGTAGTCCCACGGGAACTTGACACTGTCGAAGTCGTCGAGGATGTTGTAATGGATCGAGATCGTATACTTCACATTCGACCCGGAAGAGTAGCCGGCGCCCACATACACATAGCTTTGTTCAATCCGTTCGGTGAGGACCACGTTGCGCGTCTGATCGATGATAGGCAAACCGGCGTTGTCGGTTTGTGCGCGTTCCAGGAAGGCGTACTCGTACTCGATCTGGGCAAAGAACTGATCCAGGATATCGAAGCGGGCGAAAACACCGGGTCCAAAATCGATCGACTCGAATTTGATGCGCGGAAAGGTGAAGCGGTACTTCTCGTAATAGTAATCGGCCTTGAGCATCAACCCGAGCGACACGTTGTTGGCCACCTCCACCGCTGCCATCGGGGTCAGCCCGAACGTGAACGTGCCACCACCAAACCGCAGATCGTTGACATCCACACCAAACCAGACGCGCTCGCCGAATGTCGGTTGGTCTCGATCGCTCCGGCGCGATTGGCCCTCGGCAAGCGTGCTGAGCAGCGCAACCATGGCCAACAGTACAGTGATTCGCTTCATCGATGAGATTTGCCGGCTAAAATACGGATTACCCCTGCGTGCGATGATCGTGATCAACCCTTTGGAGTGCATCTCTTCGTAAGTTTGTTGCAGATGAAACGCATGGCGGTCATACTCTGTGCTTTCGGTTGGCTCCTGCTGTGGCCGTCGTGCCAGGATCAGCCGGACTCGGTCGATCAACCCGTTGACAGCAACGACGCAAGCATTCGGCTGTCCAGGCTGGCACCAGAGGACACCGGTGTGGACTTCAACAATGCGTTGGTGGACACCGGCCGCCTCAACATTTTTATCTGGAATTTCCTGTACAGCGGAGCCGGGGTCGCAGCCGGAGATGTGAATAACGACGGACTGGCCGACCTTTATTTTGCCGGCAATCAGGTCGCGGACCGCCTCTACCTGAACAAGGGCAATTTCACCTTTGAAGACATCAGCGAGACTGCCGGGATCACGGATCAGCGCTGGTCTACAGGGGTCACCATGGCCGACGTCAACGCAGACGGCCTGCTCGATATCTATGTCTGCAAAAGTTCTGCTTCCACCAGGGTAGACCTCAACCGAAATGTGCTCTGGATCAATCTTGGTGACGGACGTTTTGCCAACCAGGCAGCCGCCTATGGGATCGATGATCCCGGCTTTTCCACACAGGCGTCATTTTTTGATCTGGACCATGATGGCGACCTGGATCTGTATCTCGTCAATCAGCCCATCGACCAGTTTGCACAGTACGTCAATCCACCGGCAGAGGTCCAGGCCTACCCGGCGACCGACCGGTTGTTTGTCCTGGAAGGTCAGCGCTACCGCGACGTGACGGGTGCGCATTTTTCGCCGAATGCGCGCTATGGTCTGAGTGTCTCGCTGGCCGATTTTGATCTCGACGGGTGGACCGATCTGTACATCGCCAATGATTACCATCACGCCGACCACTTGTTCATGAACCGGCAGGGTGTGTTACGCGATGAACTCGCCCAGCGGGTTGATCATACCTCTTTCTACTCAATGGGTACGGATGTCGGCGACATCAATAATGATGGGTTTGCGGACTGCGTGATCCTCGACATGGCCTTTGCCGATCACTACCGCGCCAAGACCAACATGGAATCGATGAATCCCGAGCGCTTCTGGTCGCTGGTGCGTGAAGGGCAGCACTATCAGTATGCGGTCAACACCCTGCAACTGAACAAGGGCAACGCCATGTTCAGCGAGATTGCCCATATGGCCGGGGTTGCGCAGACCGACTGGAGCTGGACCCCGTTGCTGGTGGATCTGGACTCCGACGGCTACCAGGACCTGGCCGTCACCAACGGGATCATGCGGGATATGAAGAACAATGATTTCACGGACTACGTCACCCGCAAGTACCAGGGGCAGGTCAATCCTGCCAACTTCAGGGAAGTGCTTGGGGTACTTCCTTCCGTGCCTGTTGCGAACAAGTTGTACCGCAATACCGGTCAGCTTCATTTCAACGATATCTCGCAAGACGCGGGCTTTGACTTTTCGGGCTTCTCACACGGGCTGGCGTACGCCGATCTGGACGCGGATGGCCGCCTCGATCTGGTCGTCAACAATATGAACGCACCGGCCGGGATCTACCGCAATACTTCGGCTGGCGGCAACTATCTGATGGTGACACTGGCAGGACCGCAGGGCAACCGGCAGGGGCTGGGATTGTCGGTGATACTGTACGCCAACGGGCAACGGCAGATCGGTACCATGCAGACCTCGCGGGGCTATTTCTCGGCCTCCGAGCCGTTGCTACACTTCGGCCTGGGCTCTGCACAAGTAGTCGATTCACTTCGTGTGATCTGGAATGACCGGGAAGAGACCGTCATGACGGCGCTACCGGCAAATCAACGTGTCTCGATCAGCTATGCTTCTGCAGGCAAGCGTCGGTTTCTACCTGCTGAACTGGCCGTGGAGGAGGTGACAGCATTGCCGTTCGTACATCGCGAGGTGCCCTTTGACGACTACGAGGATCAGGTCTTGCTGCCCTACAAATTGTCTCAGAACGGCCCTGCACTCGCCATCGCCGATGTGAATGGCGACGGGTTGACGGACGTGTTCGTTGGCGGCGCCGCCGGCCAACCGGGCGCCATCCTGCGGCAGACGTCAACCGGCACCTTTGCTGAAGGTACCAGCGAGGCGATCCGGCAGAACCGGCAATTTGAGGATGCCGGTGCCTTGTTCCTGGATTACGACGGGGATGGAGATCAGGACCTGCTGGTAGTGAGCGGTTCCAATGAATTTCAGGAAGGTGATGCGCGCCTCGTGGACCGGTTGTACCGCAATGACGGGGCGGGTGGATTTGTACGGGACTACCAGGCACTGCCCGCCCAACTGCGGATCAATGGGCAGGCTGCTGCGGCATTTGATCTTGAAGGCGATGGCGACCTGGACCTGTTTGTCGGCGGCCGGCTGGTTGCCGGACGCTATCCGGTGCCGCCTGCCTCCGTGTTGCTGATCAACGATCAGGGGCGCTATTTGCCGGCCGATCCGCAACGTTGCCCATGCCTGGCTGACCTGGGCCTGGTGACCGACGCCGAGGTGACGGATGCCGACAATGACGGAGATGAAGATCTACTTATCGTCGGCGAATGGATGTCTCCGACCCTGTTGATCAATGACGGGTCGACCCTGTCTTGTCATCCTCTGGCAGAACCTGGTACTGGGCTCTGGTGGGCCGTGGCAGCCGGGGATCTGGATGCTGATGGGGATGACGATTATGCGCTGGGCAACCTTGGGTGGAACAACAAGTTTGGCGGGAGCAAGCCGAAGCTGGAGGTCTATGCCGGAGATTTTGACAACAACGGAGACCATGATGTGGTGCTGGCGAAGCGCAGTGGTCCGGAGATCCTGCCGGTACGCGGCCGCGAATGTTCATCCGAGGAAATGCCGTTTGTGGCTTCAGCGTTTCCGACCTACGATGCTTTTGGCAAGGCCAACCTCGATCAGATCATTCCGCCCGAGCGACGTGCAGGGGGTATGCATGGCCGCATCGTCACGTTCAGCAGTGTGGTGCTCTTCAACGAGGGAGGTCTCACATTCAAGGTGGTTGAACTGCCACCATTGGTTCAGACCGGTCCCGTCAAAGCCATGGCCATTCATGATGTCAACGGTGATGGCCATCAGGACGTGATCTATGCCGGCAACCACTATCCCACCGAGGTAGAGACCGCACGCTATGACGCCCTCGTGCACGGGATCTGCCTGGGAGACGGCCAGGGCGGCTTTGTGGTACGACCGTTGAGGGGCTTGCGGGGAGACTACCGCCAGGTTGCGGCCTGGGACGAAGGGGAAGCCGTGCGACTCATTTATGCACGCAACGATGGCCCCCTGGAGTCACTGATCCTGCAGCAGTGACCTCCGTTTTTTCAGAAGGGTGACCTGTCGCACGGTTGTCATCAAGTCCTGTCGTCGTTGGGATAAAATCAATATCTTGCGCACGGTTATTCTCGACAATTGAATTAATGGTTGCTCTATGCTCAAAGGATTACACTTTCTTCGGAAGGTTACCCTCTTTATAATACTGTTGCAACCCCTCCTGATTCTCGCTCAATCCCATCGGTTTCAAGGCACACGTATCCTGGAAATCCAGAATGAGGAACTTTTCCATCACTTCAGTGACTACTCCATATTTGCCCTGGATTTGGAAGGATTGGTGGACATCGTCCATCAGCCGGCAGCGCGTCACCAGGTGACCCTCGACCTGCCGGGTTACGACCCGCTGCACCTCGAGCTCTTTGCGAATGACCTCAAGGCCGAAGATTACGTCTTGAGCCTCCAGACCGAGAACGGCGTGATCCGCCAGGCCGATGACGGCATCATCAAGACCTTCGTCGGCAATTTGACAGGCGGGAAGTATGCCGTCAGCCTGACGATCGACAAAGACTTCATGCTGGGAACCATCGAGCAGCCGCAGGACCGCCTGATGATCGTGCCGCTGCGCTTTGTGGCGAAAGGCGCACCGAGAAATACGATCCTGGTTTTCTGGCAGTCAGATATGATCGAAGATCATGCAGATCATGGCTGTCAGATCCGCTCTGTCCCGGGGATGTTTGACCCGGAGTTGCCGGAACTGCCGGAAGAGCGCTCATCGGTGGCATGTCTCGACGTTCAGGTGGCATTTGCCGACGATTGGCTGATGTTTGACAAGTACAACGAAAGTGTGACCGACGTCGAGAATCACAACATGGCGGTGATCAACAATGTGCAGAACAATTACGACAACGAGTTCGACGACGAGTACGTGTTCGTGGTCATGGAGATCTGGATCTCGATGTGCAACACATGCGATCCGTGGACTGCTTCGACAGATGCAAGCGCACTGCTTTCAAGTTTCAGCAACTGGGCTGGCAATGGCTTTTCCAACCAGCACGATATCGCCAACCTCTGGACCGATCGCAATTTTGACGGACCAACCGTTGGTATTGCCTGGCTGGGAGCGGTCTGTTTCCCCGGGTTCAAGTACTCAGTGACCATGGATGCGTCGCCCAATCCGGATCTGCTGCGCTCGTTGCTGGCACATGAATTTGGACATGTTTTTGGTTCTGATCACGATCCGAACGGAAGCCAGACCATCATGGCGCCATTTCTCGGCAACTACGATACCTGGTCGGCCTCATCCGTCAACCAGATCGACAGTTATATGAATACGGTCGGGTGTCTGAGTGCCTGTGCCAGCGGGGTTGCACCGACCGCTTCGTTTATCGGC
>JAWWBX010000069.1:0-17122 GCA_033720735.1 Saprospiraceae bacterium | reverse complement strand
GCGTTGCGACTTCAGGGCAAGCACCCTGAGGAACTCAGCTGCACTTCGTTGTAAGGGCAATGCATGAACCCTCAACGACTTCGCTCTGCTGCGCATTCAGGGCAGGCACATGAACACGTGAACACAAAGGACACTAGTCCGCCTGCCGGATCAATTCCGCGAAGTCCTCCACCCTCATCGTGCCTTGATCACCTTCTCCCTGCCGACGAACTGATACCTGGCCACTCTCCACCTCTTTTTCGCCGACGATGAGCATGAACGGGATCTTCTTTAATTCGGTGTCGCGGATCTTCTTGCCAATGGTCTCACTGCGGTCATCGATGTACCCGCGGATATCTTGCAGGGCCAGTTCCGTTTCGACCTGTTTGCTGAAGGCGATGAGCTCTGGTTTTTCGCTGATAGGGAGCAGAGCATACTGTTCGGGGGCCAGCCACAGCGGCAGTTTGCCGCCGGTATGCTCGAGCAGGATGCTGATAAAGCGCTCCATGGAGCCGAAGGGCGCCCGGTGGATCATCACCGGCCGGTGCGGCTGATTGTCGGCGCCGATGTATTCAAGACCGAAGCGGTCCGGCAGATTGTAGTCGACCTGGATCGTGCCGAGTTGCCATGACCGGCCCAACGCATCCTTGATCATGAAGTCGAGCTTGGGACCATAGAACGCTGCCTCGCCGTAGACCGTGACTGTTTCCATCTCGACTTCAGCGGCCGCTTCGATGATAGCCCGCTCGGCGATCTCCCAGTTCTCATCACTGCCGATATACTTCTCCCTGTTATCAGGGTCGCGCAAGGAGATCTGGGCCGTAAATTCTTCAAACCCGATCTTCCTCAGGACGTAGGTCGTGAGGTCGAGCACATCCAGAAACTCACCCTTCACTTGGTCGGGCATGCAGAAGATATGCGCGTCGTCCTGGGTGAAGCCGCGCACACGCGATAGCCCGTGCAACTCACCGCTTTGCTCATACCGGTAGACCGTACCAAACTCTGCCATGCGCAATGGCAGTTCCTTGTAGGAGCGCGGCCGGTTGCCGTAGATCTCACAGTGGTGCGGGCAATTCATCGGCTTGAGCATGAATTGCTCGCCCTCGCGCGGCGTGTCGATGGGCCGAAAGCTGTCTTCGCCATACTTTTCCCAGTGCCCGGAGATCTCGTACAACTCGCGCTTGCCAATATGCGGCGTGATCACTTCCTGGTAGTTGCGTTTGAGCTGCTCCTGGCGCATAAAGTTCTGGAGCCGGTTGCGCAAGGCGGTGCCCTTGGGCAGCCACATGGGCAGGCCCGCTCCCACATTCTCCGAGAACATAAAAAGTTCGAGCTCCGCACCCAGCTTCCGGTGGTCCCGCTTTTTTGCCTCCTCGATCATCTCGAGATACTCGGTGAGCTCCTTCTGCTTGGGGAAGGTGATGCCGTAGATGCGGGTCATCATCGGATTGTTCTCGTCCCCGCGCCAGTAAGCGCCCGCTACCTTGGTCAGTTTGAGGGCCTTGATCTTTTCAGTATTCGGGATATGCGGGCCGCGGCAGAGGTCTACAAAGTTGCCTTGTTGGTAAAACGTGATTTCACCATCCTCCAGATCTTCAAGGAGTTGAAGCTTGTATTGATCACCTTTTTCCCGGAAATACGCGATGGCATCCTGCTTGCTGACCTCCTTCCGGACATAGTCGTTTTTCTCACGGGCAAGTTCCTGCATTTTGGCTTCAATCGCCGGCAGATCGTTGACCGAAATCGCATGATCTCCCAGGTCGATGTCATAATAAAAGCCCTGCTCGATCGGGGGCCCAATGCCGAATTTGGTGCCGGGATATAGCGCCTCAATGGCCTCCGCCATGAGGTGCGCGGAGGAATGCCAGAAGCTGGCCTTCCCTTCCTGGTCATTCCAGGTGAGCAGCTGCACGGTGGCGTCTTCGTCGATGGGCCGGGTGGCATCCCAGACCTCGCCGTTGACGTTGGCTGAAAGGACATTGCGTGCCAGCCCTTCACTGATCGATTTGGCGATTTCCAGGGCAGAGGTGCCCCTGGGGTAGGCGCGGACCGCACCATCGGGGAAAGTAATGTTGATCTGATCCATAGCTTGTCGACAACAAACAAAGGCCCGACCCGGGGTCAGACCCATTTGACTGCCGCGAAATTAGGTTTATTTGAAGAAAAGGCCGCGGACAACAATCACTCTGCCCGGTAGGTATAATTTCGGGGCACCCGCTTTACTTTTTTTGTCGCAAAGCTCCTGATGATCTTTGCAATGAGCGTTCCGAGGAAAACGATCGCCAGGAATGCCAGCACCCCGCCGCCACCGCTGTTGCCTGCCAGTGCGATACCAATGCTGATCATAAATCCGATGGCCAGGAAACCAAGTGAACCGAATAAAAGCGCCGTCGTGATATCATCCCAGCGTGTACCCCGGATCTCCATCCGGTCGATATCCTCGAGCGGTACACGGTCACCCGATATCTGGATGTAGGTGTCGGTGATCTCCTCGATGGTACCGCGCACCTGTCGGCGCGGTGCCTGGCGCGTGATGCAAAGCACAGGTTCACCGACGGTAAATACCACCTCCTTGCCGTTCCGTTTGATAAAGATCAGTGACTCAGTACCGCCTGACGGTGCGATAGCACCAACCGGCCACGAAGCCAATGTCCACAGGCAAATACAGGCGAGTGCGATGTTGAACTTTTTTGACATGGTGACATTATAACTTTGCACAACCTTCTTTCATTGTAATCCAGGATAAGTATGGCAATCAGGATCATCAATAAATCTCAGCAGGCGTACGGTGCCTTCAACGGTGGCCAGATCGTGGAAAACAAGCCGGTCGGCTTCCCGCAGGATGGCGGTTTTGTACGTCCCTTTTCCAACCTCTTCTATTGGGCGCGCGCCGAGGCCGTGGTCGACAGCACCATCGGGTTGCACCCGCACCAGGGCTTCGAGATCATGTCCTTTGTGCTGGAAGGGCGCATCCGCCACTTCGACACCAAGCATAATGCGTGGAAACCACTCAATGCCGGCGACGTGCAGATCATCCGGGCTGGCAACGGCATCCAGCATGCCGAGCACATGGAGAAAGGCGCAGTCATATTCCAGATCTGGTTTGATCCGGACCTTGGCAAGACGCTGCAGAAAGAAGCCAGCTACGATGACTACACACAAGACACCTTCCCGACACGGGAGGACCAGGGCGCGCAACGCACGACCTACATTGGACAAGGGGCTCCGATCACCATGGACTCCGAGGTCAGGGTAGACAGGTTGCTGCTCCGGGCCGGGTATGACATGCAGCTCAGGTCCGGCAAGACGTACGCATTGTACATGATCTCAGGATCGGGAGCCATCAACGGGCAGACGGTGGAACAGGACGATTTCATTATCGTAGAAGACGAGGAAACCATCAGCCTGACACCCGACGAACAGGCCGACGTCTTCCTGGTGGAACTCAACTCGGAGCTGGACTACCGCACCTATGCCGCCCGCATGGCGGAGCGCAGCCATTCATAGCGGACCGGGCATGTGCAGGCTTCATTCATTAAGTGGGGCAAGACCTGCCGGGAACTAAGCGGTCGCAGGTGCCTCGGCACGGGGTACTTCCACCACTTTGCCCGCCTCGACACGGATGATCCGGTCGGCCCGGGACACAAACTGATCGATGTGACTGATCATGATGATGGTGGGCTGATAGTCCAGGCGTGCGAGGTGATCGAGCAGTGATTGCACGGCCGTGCGGTCGAGATGATTGGTGGGTTCGTCGAGCACCAGGATCTTGGGGCGCGTGACCATGGCGCGGGCGATGGCGATACGCTGACGCTGCCCGCCGGAAAGCAGGAGGCCGCTGTCACCGACCTGCGTCTGCAGGCCCTTCTTCAGGTGGGGTAGAAAATCGTTGACCCCGGAAATCTCACAGGCCTGCTGGAAATGTTCTTCCGACACATTTTCTCGGCCGTACATGATATTCTCATAGATGGTGCCCCGGAAGATCGGGCTCTCCTGCAGCACCACGCCAAACTGGCGTCGGATGGCCTTGATATCGAGGTCCTCATACGAAACACCTCCGAATTTGATGTCACCGGCCAGCGGCCGGTAGAACCCCAGGATCAGGTACAGCAGTGTCGTTTTACCCGATCCGTTGTCTCCTTGCAGGGCGACAAATTCGCCTTCCCGGATCGTCATGCTGATGCCGTCGAGCAGAGGCTCGGTTCCGTACGAGAAATAGACGTCCTGCAGCGCGATGGTCGCATCGCCCGTGGGTTGCAAATTGCCCTGGTACGGGCGGTCCTGGTCGACCGAAACGATATCCCAGACGCGATCCAGCGCTTCGTCGCCGTTCACGATCGACGGAATAAACCCGAACAGCTGGAAGATGTAGCGACGGCAAAACATGAAGACCACATAAAAAGTGAACAAATCACCCAGCGTCAACGACCCGTTGATCGCGGCCAGTCCGCCGCCCACCAGCAACACGATCGTGGCGATCATGATGAGTGTCTCTTGAATGGTCTTGAAGACCTCGTTGAGCCAGGCCGTGCGGATCTCAAGCGTACGCAGGTACGCGTTGTGCCCGACCTGACGGGCGATCTCGGTGTCCTCGGCCACCTGGATGCGCGTGAGGTCCATCATGTTGAGCGCAAAGTTGATCCGCTTGCTGTACTTCTGGATGGCCTTGCGCCGCACGAAAACGACCCGTTTGAGGCGTGCCGTGATCACCAGCATGGTGACAAAGATGATAGGGGCGACCGTCAGCACGATCAGGAACAAGAGAGGACTGATGTAGATCATGACCGCGCTGAGTGCGATGCAGATGACGATCGCCGGCAAGAAGCCGGTAAACAGGCTGGCACTCATCTGGTCGAGGCGCATCACGTCGTGTGTGTAGATCGTATGCCATTTGATCCCCTCCAACCGGGTATAAAAGATCTTGGGGACATCGTACATCTTCTTGAAAAGATCATCCCTGATCCGGTTGTGGATCTTCTTGTTGTGGTGCAGGATGATCCGCTTGTTGACCAGGCGGATCGCGGCGTGCAGGATCAGAAGCCCCAATACGATCAGACCTGATTTGTAGATCTGTGTAGTATCTCCGGCCTCGATGTATTTATTCAGGATGTTGCGCAGGGTCGTCGCAATCGGGAGGAAGATCGCGGCCTGGGCAATCGTCAGGAAGAACGAGATCACCAGGATATAGGACTTCCAGCGAAAGTACCGGAGGTAGTACTTCCATGCACGCCGGTTGTTGACGATACGTGCCTTGCGCCGCAGTTTTTGGAGTCTCGTTTTCATGCTCCGGTGAGTCGGCAAAGGTACGCCTTTTGACCCTTGTGCAATGCGGATAAGCGGTCTGCACCCGACCGCTACTTCACTTCGAAGGTGACTTTGAGTGTGACCCGGAATTTCTTCACCTTGCCTTCGTCGACCGTGACACTCTGGTCCTGCACCCAGGCCGAACGGATCCCCTTGACGGTCTCCGATGCTTTATCAATGCCTTTGCGCGTTGCATCTTCCCAGCTCTCCTCTGAGCTGGCCATGATCTCGATCACTTTCAAAACTGCCATGTCTGTAAAATTTTGATGGTATGGATTGAGAGGATACAGCGAAGATAAAAGAACAACAACGGACGCTGACAATTACTGCAACTTCTCACGCACCCGTTCGACTGCCGAGGCAAAACGTGGCGACGATGGTACCAGCGCCGCCGCGCGCTCGAGATAGGTCAGGGCCTGCGTATCCAGTCCGGCCGATTCGTAGGTGATGCCCAGGTAGTAATGGCCCAGCGGATGATCCGGGTTGAGTGCGATGACCCGGTTAAACTTTTCTTCGGCCATCGCGGCGTTGTCCTGATCGAGGTACAGGATGCCTGCGTTGAGGTATGCGTCGAGATAGGTGGAATCGAGGCGATGGATGCGTTCGTAGATCTCCAGTGCCTCAGGGACCTGTCCGTGGTTTTGCAGATAAAACGCCTTGGAGTGCCAGCCCTGGGGGTAGGTCGAGTCAATGGCAATTGCGTTCTCGAAGCACTGAAGCGCCATAGGGTCGTCACGCATGTCCAGCAGGTTGCCCAGCATGACCCACGCTTCGTGATGATCTGCATCGATCTCCACCACGGTCTGAAAGCTCTGGATGGCATTGTCGAGGTCGTCCTGCTCACGGTACATGACCCCCAGCAGGTAAAGCGCGTCGACATCCCGTGGATTGGTTTCCAATACTCGACGGATGTTGGCGCTGGCAGCCGGATATTGCAGCAGGATGATCTGCATCTCAGCCAGCTTGAGTCGCGAAGACTTGCTCTGTGGGAAGAGCGCTACGGCCCGTTCGAGGGTGTTAAGTGCGAGCTGCGAACGCAGGGCGGCCAGGTAAATATCAGCCAGCAGATGGTGGTAACCCTCGTTGATCGAATCGAGACGCATCGCCGAAGCCATGTCCTGGATGGCATCACCATAGTTCTTGCGCGCATAATGGAATCGGGCGCGGTCAACGTATACCGACGGGTCGTCCGGATGTGCGCTGATCGCCTCTGTCAGCTGGTCAATGTCCGAGACCGGTCTGGTCGTAGTCTGGTCGGCAGGAGCGTCGCTGGTGCAGGCGGCTGTCACCCCCAGGAGTGCCATTAACAGCAGCGATATGTGCATCCGGATCATGCGCCCACAATATTACAAAAGGAAAAGGTGGGCGTACCCGATACAACCAGCTTTGATCGTGCCTTGCCCCGGGAATGTCGGGTTAACGTCTCCGCCGCCGGCGAAAGAATGCCTTCATGCCCATGTTGACGAGGTCGTCCATGACGCTGCCGTCGTCATCCTTGTCGAGAAACTGGCTGAGCAGGCTCATTTCCTGACGGCGATTGGTCTCTGACTTGACGGTGCTGGTGAGCAATTCCCCGATCCCTTCTACACCCATGCCCTGCTGATGGCGGGCTTTGCCCAGGGCGCCCATGATCAGCGGTGCGAGCTGGGCCATCAAAACGGCGGTCTTGTCTTTATCAAGCCCGGACATGCGGCCGATCACATCGGCGGCGTTGTCGCGCTTTTTCCCGAGGACATGCTTGAGGATGCCTGACCCATTGGTCATGCGGGCATTCGCAGCCTGTTTTTGACCGGTCAAAAACCCCATGGCATCGTCCAGGATGCTGCCATCATGGTCACGATCCACAGCCGAAACCAGTGCGTCGAGGCCACCAGGCCTTGCAGCGTTCTTGGACAGTGCGGCGACAATCGTGGACAGAGCGCCGGTGGCAGCCGCCTGGGTTTGTTTGCGGTCGCTGCCGATCTGCTGCCCGAGATTGTCAAGCAGCTGATCAGAGAGATGATCTTGTACTAATTCGATCAGATTCATAGTTACTCTATACAGGGTTTGGAAATGGAAACAGGGCCTGGCCCAAATTACGCATTGCGCGCGGTAACGCGTGGGGAGCCAGGCTTTATCATGTCTCAGGAGTGAGACGAATGATCCGGGCAATAACACAGTTGCAGAATATATTATAATTAATTACTATGTGTTATTTTCACGTGATGAAATACTTGTGTATGAAATACACCATCGCGGTGGTGTGCCTGACGGCTGTCTTACCAGCCTGGTCTCAGGACCGGGACCTGTATATTTCGACCTATAGCGGGATTGCCATGGAGGAGATGCGACGGACCGGTATCCCGGCCAGCATCAAACTGGCCCAGGCCATCCTTGAGTCCAATGCGGGTTCCAGCGAACTGGCCCTCCAGGCCAACAACCACTTCGGGATCAAGTGTGGCGGTGACTGGCGAGGCCGGCAATACATGAAAAAGGATGATGATCGCAACGCCAGGGGCAAGCTGGTCAAGTCCTGTTTCCGCGTGTTTCGCTCTCCGGAAGAGTCCTTTCTGGCCCATAGCGCATTTCTCATGGATCCTGCAAAGAAGCACCGCTACGGATTCTTGTTCGACCTGGATCCGACAGACTATGCGGCCTGGGCGCGAGGTCTCAAGCGGGCCGGGTATGCCACCAATCCGCGCTATCCCCAATTGCTCATCAAGATCATTGAAGATCACGCTCTTCACCGCTTTGATGTACTGTCGACCGGGATGCTCGCCGACACCGAAACATCGTCCCCTCAGGAGCGCACTGCGCGCCGTACCAGCGGGGAGCCTGACCGGCCGCGTGCGAGCGCGGTTGCGCGCCGCTCGTACGTGATCCAGTATCAGAACAAACGGCAGTTTGCCCTGGCCCGAGAAGGGGATACCCCGGAATCGCTGGCACGCGACCTGGGCATACCAGTGAAGCGGCTCGAGCAGGCCAACGAGCATATTTCTCACGGTTATCAGCCACTGACTGCCGGTGAGCGGATCTATCTGCAGCGCAAACGCGGCAAGTACAAGGGGAATCAGAAGTACCACGTCGTCAGCGAAGGTCAAACCCTGCTGCAGATCGCTCAGGCGTATGGGATGCGGCTCAACGCGCTGCAACGACTGAATGGTATCGACGACGGCTACGAACCGGTGCCCGGTGCACGACTGTCACTGCAGAAGAAGAATCAGGACCCGGTCATGACCGTGCCTGCCGGGCAAACAACCCCCGTTCACGTGAGTACGCAACCCGGTCATCCCGTGCTGCTTGAGCCGATCACCCCGAAAGAAGAGGGCGCGGTTGAACGGCCGGCAACCGTGGCGCATGCACCTGATACGTCTGCTGATCATACGAAGCAAGTAGTCTCCGATCAGCCCGGGACCGAAACTGCGGGAGTGATCAACCCGGCTGAGGTGCTGGAACTGACCTACATTGTGCAGCCCAGGGATACGCTCTATGGCATCGCGCGCGATCACGGGCTCACTGTGGCACAGATCAAGAAACTCAACAACCTGACCCACGACACCATCCATCCGGGGCAGCGACTAAAGCTTGGCGGGTAGCGAATCAAAAAGTGATAATTTGGCGCATCCGGAATCTCCGTTGATCAAATGAAAGAGCGATGAAGCAAATCGTCTGGTGTTGTCTCGTCCTGTGCCTGGGTGTCCACGAGGTGGATGCGCAGAGCTATGCGTTCGGGGTCAAGGGAGGGCTCACCGTCGGGATCCAACAGTGGAATGGCTTTAACGGCCGGGATCCGCTGCTGCGCTACCACGGCGCGTTATTTATCGAATCGCACAACCATGAAAACAGTGCGTCGGTCTTTGCACAGGCGGGCTACCATGTCAAGGGCAGTGCCCTGCGCACGCGCGCCTATTACAGCCCGTTCCTGATGCAGAACATCGAAGCCCGCACCTCGAATATCGAATTTCAAAACGTGTCGCTCACTGCCGGGATCAAGCAAAAGAACGACCTGGGATTGCAGGCAAAATACTACTGGCTCTTTGGGGTGCGCGGGGAGTATACGATCGACTCAAAAGGGGAGGGCTTTCTGTCGATCTACGACGGTCTGCACAACGAATTTCTGTTTGGGGTCACCATTGGCGGCGGACTGGAACTGCCAATGGGCCGCTTCGTGTCGGGCATCATCGAGGCGACCGTCTCACCCGACCTGACCAGGCAAATGTTCCTGCCACCCCAGGACACCGGGTTTACAGACGGTTTCTCCGGGGCACCCATCATCCTGCCACAACAGGAGATCTCCAATGTTGTCATCGAGATCTCGCTCGGGCTCCGGTTCCTGCATGAGATCACCTACATCGACTAGTTGAAAGGTTTAAGGTTTAAAGTTTAAAGTTGGTGCTTCAGAACCTTCAACCTTCAACTTTAAACCTTAAACATTCTCGTATTTCTCCTTTAAAATGCGCAGATGATGCCTGGTGTGGATGATCGTGAAGAACAGGATCTCGCGGATCATCATCTTGCCCAGCGCCGGATGGGGGACCAGGTAGTTGTCGAGGGCTGACTCCGACCATTTGCTGATGATCCGGTCCAGCTTCCGGTGATGTGCCTGGTCGTCCGCAAGCATCTGCGCCCGGTCTGCACTGTTGGTGTCCGGTGGAATAAAGGGCCCAACTGCCTGAAACCCGCCGGCAAGCCCCTTTTCGTACTTGGCCTGGATGGTCTCCAGGTCCCTGACCAGGCGATTGGGTTTCCCGAAAGAAAGTCGCAGGGCAACTTTGGGGGCTTTCAAGGCCTTGTTGAGTGGCTTGACACTGCGGATCAAATGTTCGAGATGCTGCCCGGCTGTCCATTTGCCCGGGGGAGCATGATCCCAACGTTCTGGTCCAAACGTGTCGAACCAGGCAACGACATCAGAGGCCGCCGCAAGGAGTTGCTGCCGGATGGTGTCTTTGCTCATCATGATGACGTGATCTTTTGTGCAACTGAAAGTAAGGCGGGGAGCTCGATTACTGTTCTTTTTGAAAAATTAGTTGCATAACTAAAAAATACGTTATATACTTGCCTTTGTTCGTTGAAACAGGAACTATGCAGAAATTGACCAAAGCGGAGGAAGAGGTAATGCACCTGCTCTGGAAAAAGGGGCGGGCCATGGTGAGCGAATTGATCGCCTTGATGCCGGATCCGCAGCCGCCTCATTCCACCATTTCCTCCATCATGCGCATCTTGGAGAAGAAGGGTTTTGTTGACCACAAGGCCTATGGCCGGACGTATGAATATTTTCCACTGGTGACCAAGGATGAATACAGCCGCAAAAGCCTGGTGCAGTTTGCCCAGGACTATTTCGGCGGATCCGTCAACAAGATGGTGTCCTTCCTGGTCCAGAAAGAGGATCTCAGCCTGTCCGACCTCGAAGAGATCAGACAAATGCTGAATAAACGCGGATCATAATGTGGGATTATCTGTTGCAAGCCACTCTGTGCATGGCAGTGTTGTATCTGCCCTATCATTTCTGGTTCAGGAATGAGACGTTTTTCGGGTTCAACCGGGGGTACCTGCTACTGGCGCTGCTCGTCAGTGCGACCGTACCGTTCCTGCCGCGGTGGATCCAGGTCACCGATCCTGTTCTGCTGACCTTGCCGGTCATCGAATTGAACGAGCTGAGCGCTCTGTCAGCTCCGACGTCGACGGCGGGCGGTCTGGATTGGCTCCGGATCGGAGCGACCGTGTACGCGGCAATCGCCGGACTGCTGTTGCTCCGCGTGCTACGGGATGTCTATGCGATCTATCGCATGTGGCGGACCGGCGAGCGTCGTGCCCTGCCGGGAGCTGTTCTGGTCGTTCATCCGCGCGCGGCAGCGCCCTTCTCCTTCTTCCGCGCCGTGTTTGTATCCGACGAGACATTGCGCGACGACGGATTGTTTGCACATGTCATTGAGCACGAGTTGCAGCACGTGCGCGGCCGCCACAGCCTGGATGTGTTGTTGGTGGAGATGCTCTGCGCGGTCTTCTGGCTGTCGCCCTTCGTCTATCTCTACCGGCGGGCGATCCGGGCCACACATGAATATTTAGCCGACAATATTGTCACACGGGAGCGGCGTGTCGATTATGCCAATCTCCTGATCGCTCAGACGCATTCCGGACTGCGGCTGGCACTCACTCATCAATTTTATCAATCACAACTCAAATCACGTATTGCCATGATGATGAAAGAACCATCACACCGGTTGAGGAAGTGGAAGTACCTCCTCGCGCTTCCTCTGATTGCAGTCTCGGTCCTGCTGTTTTCGTTTCGTGCGTCCGGCCCTGCCGTCAGTTCAGACGAGTCCGTATCGGTATTAGACACCGTACCTCAGGAGCTGTTTAAAGTCGTTGAAGAGATGCCCAGGTTCCCGGGCTGTGAGGAGTTGGAACTGTCCAGGGAGGATCGCTCCAATTGTGCACAGAAGAAACTTCTTGAATACATCTATACCAATCTCCAGTATCCGGAAGCCGCTGCGCAAGCCGGAGTAGAAGGCCGGGTTGTCGGTCAGTTTGTGATCGAACGTGACGGCTCGGTCTCCAACGTCAACATCGTGCGTGACATCGGAGCTGGTTGCGGTGAAGAGGTCAAGCGCGTGTTGCAATCCATCAATGAAAACGGCCTGCGTTGGCGCCCGGGCTATCAGCGCGGGAAAGCGGTCAGAGTCCAGTTTACCATCCCGGTAGCCTTCAAACTCGACAAGGAAGTGCCCAAGACCGGCAAACAAGACAAAGCCGGCACGTATGACAGCAAGGGAGAACCCTTTAAGGTCGTGGAACAGATGCCGCGCTTCCCGGGTTGCGAGGACATGGCCGGGACCGACCAGGAGAAATTCAACTGCAGTCTGCAAAAGCTGATGCAGTATGTAGGTGAAAACCTCCAGTACCCTGAGGAGGCGCGTGCCAAGGGGGTTGAAGGACGTGTCGTCGTAAAATTCGTCGTCGAACCCAACGGACTGATCTCTTCGATCCAGAGCGTCAGGTCGCTCGGCTACGGAACCGACGTTGAAGTGATTCGGCTAATGGAAAGCATGAACGAAATGTCGGAGAAATGGACACCGGGCCGCCAAGGCGGTCAAGCCGTCCGTGTCGAGATGACATTGCCGGTGTCGTTCAAGCTGTAGATGGCAGAAATCGGATAAGAAACGCGCAAACGTTAGACCCGGCGCAACACGATTACTACTTTTGCGATCGTTTTGAAGCTGAACAAAGAAGACTGAAACCATGAACAACACTGTTTGCATGCTGCTCATCACCTTCCTGTGTTGCGGGTCGGTGATGGCGCAAGACAAGATCTATCCCGTCGCGCAGGAGATGCCCACCCTCAAGGGGTGTGAGGACATCGCTGACCTGCAGGAGCGGCACAATTGCACGCAACAAAAGCTCAAATCCCTGCTCGCGGACAACCTCAGGTATCCCGAGGAGGCAAAGACTGCCGGCAAGGAAGGCCACGCCATCGTCTCGTTTGTTGTGACCGCCAAAGGCGGCCTGGATGACGTGCAGGTTGTGGAAGATCCGGGCTATGGCATGGGGGAAGCCGCGCTAAAAGCGGTCAAGAAAATGAACAAGCACTGGGTGGCCGGAATGAACAAAGGGGAAAAGGTGAGTGTGCGGATGAATGTACCGGTCATGTTCAAACTACCCGAAGAGAAGGAAGAAGCCAAGCCCGAACCCGACGTATTCAAGGTGGTTGATCAGATGCCGACATTTGCGGGGTGTGAAGACAAGGAAGGGCAGGAGGCGTCGACCTGTACGTTTGAAAAGCTGACGCGCTTTATGATCGACAATCTCAAGTATCCGAAAGAGGCCAAGGAAGCCGGCGTGGAAGGGACAGTGATCACTGAGTTTGTGATCGATCGTGAAGGCCGGGTGACCAATGCTATTGTGACACAGAGCCTGAGTAAGGAGTGCGATGCAGAAGCATTGCGTATCCTTGGCAGTATGCCGGCCTGGTCACCTGGCAAGCACCAGGGCAAAACC
The DNA here is from genome assembly GCA_033720735.1 of Saprospiraceae bacterium. Taxonomy (GTDB): domain Bacteria; phylum Bacteroidota; class Bacteroidia; order Chitinophagales; family Saprospiraceae; genus B8-G4. The sequence continues at coordinate 3,865 of JAWWBX010000069.1, read as the reverse complement.
GTCAAGGTCCAAATGGCTCTGCCCGTCCGGTTTATGATGGGCAAGGGATAGATCACTCCATTCAACATCGCAAAAACAAGAAGCCCCGCTTGCAGGTGGGGCTTTTCTTGTGCCCGAAATACGCGATCTCGCATCTCCTTCCGTGCCAGGCCTCGAGGACCACGCGTCTTCGTATAACAGATGCACTGTGCACAAATTCGGCCACAATGACATGCGAGGGAGTCGATGAGTGCCATTATGGCGTGCGACAAAGGTGCCATGAGGCCGTTTTGGCATCAAATTGCTGGTGGAATGTGATTTGATCAGGAATAAGTAGAAAAATGAAATGCCATGAGATTCAAACATGCAACATCACCACGGGATACGATGAACCCGCCTTTGCGGAAGTTTGTCAACGACCTGGCCAACGCAAGTCTGTCAGACATTGCTGACCGGGAATTTGTCTACACCAGGCCCTCCGTCAACATTGTTGAGGGGGAAACGGCCTTTGAGATCCAGGTGGCTGCACCAGGCCTTCAGAAGGATGCATTTGCCATCCAGCTGCAGGAGGGGGTGCTGACGATCACTGCCGATGCGCCTCGCCCGGAGGGTAAATTCACACGGCGTGAGTTTGATTACACACAGTTCAAACGCTCCTTCAAGGTGGGAGATCAGATCGATGGTGACAAGGTCACGGCGCTGTACGAGCAGGGTATCCTGATCGTGCGACTGCCGAAACGCGACCCTGAAGAGTTGCGGACGAGGATCTCAGTCAAGTAGCGGAAACCAGATTCTTAACCAAAAAAATACAAGCCATGAACCTGATTAAATTCGATCCGATGATGCCACGCACCTTCTCCAATATGTTCGACAACTTCTTCAACAGAAGCATTTCGGACTTCGTGGGATCCGACTTTGTGATGAACATGCCCTCGGTCAACGTCGTGGAAACCGACAACGGCTACGGGCTTGAAGTCGCTGCGCCGGGATTGGCCAAAGAGGACTTTGACATCTCAGTGGAGAAGGACCGCCTGACCATCTCGGCCAGGAAAGAGGCCAAGGAAGAAGTGAACGAGGACAAATTCACCCGTCGTGAATTCAACTACGCCTCCTTCCAGCGCAGTTTCTACCTGCCCGAGACCATCGACAAGGATGCCATCGAGGCACGCTACGAAAACGGTGTTCTGAGGCTCTCACTGCCCAAGAAAGCCGAGATCGTAAAAGAAGAGAAAGGACGGACCATCGAGATCGGCTAATTGCCGGTCGGTCCTCGCCTGAACGAAAACGGAGTTTGGGTTTTTCATGGAAGCGGATCAGTCATCAGGCTGATCCGCTTTATTTGTCGATGCCTGCACCAATAACAGCCTGTTGTATGACGGGCTTATCTTCCGCAGCGAACAAGACAGGATTACTTAAAGCGGATCGCAGAAACAGGCGGCGAAACAAGATGCCCGCGGTCTTTTAGCTGGGCGTTGCGGCGTTCGGCACGGATCGCATCACGTACGCGCATTCTGCGACGTGACAGCACGGGATCCTGGTGCAACATCGCACTCGTCAGCAACGACTCCGCCGTCATCACTGGTACCTGACGATCGGGTACCGTGAGCGGCGGGGTGGTGACCGGAGCCAATTGCTCTACCGGTGTCACCAGCCGTTCTTCGAGACTCGGGCGCACCGGAATACGCTCAACCAAATGGATGGTCAAATCTGACCCTGGTGTGATTTGCGCGGTCTTCAGCCCGTTCCACTGCATCAATTCGCGCACAGCACATTCGTAGGTGCGCGCGATGGTGTACAGATCATCGGTCTCGTTGACCTCGTGCAGGATCGTACGGCGGATTTCTTCAAACGGCTCATCTGTGTCCGCCACCGGGTGGGAGACTTCCTCGTTGGGATATCCCAGAAATTCCTCCATGACCCCAATCGCATACTCAGGAAGCCGCAAGGGGTATCCGGCTGTAGAGCGCGGGATCCAGTTTCGGGCATAAACAGGATTGAGCCACTTGATCGTGCGGTACGGTACGCCAGTCACCTTGCTCACTTCTGCCAGACTGATACCGTCGAACACCGGCATTTCAGCCGTATGCAACAGATCGGGATCAGGTGACTGCGGTTGCAGGTTGTGCGCGGCGTAGTGATTGAAGAGGTAGTTGACGGCAATGAACCCCGGCACGTAGGCACGCGTTTCCCGCGGGAGATAGCGGCTGAGCTTCCAGTAGTCGGTGGTGCCGCTGCGACGGATCGCACTGCTCACCCGGCCAGGACCGGCATTATAGGCGGCCATCGCCAGTTCCCATGAGCCAAACCGCTCGTACAGTTTTTGGAGATAGCGCACCGCGGCGTCCGTGGATTTCTCCGGATCGCGCCGTTCATCAATGTACTGGGTGATGCGCAGACCGTATTCACGGCCGGTAGCACGCATAAATTGCCAGATACCGCCGGCGCCCGAATGCGATGTGGCACCCGGTTTGAGCGCCGACTCGACAACCGCCAGGTACTTGAGGTCCCGGGGCATGTTGTATTTGTCAAGATAGGTCTCAAAGAGATCGAAATAGAGGTCCGCACGCCCCATCATGATCTCGGTTTGCTGCGGACTCAACTCGATATACATCCGCAGGTACGAGCGGACGCGCGCGTCATACGTCGGTCTAACGATCTGTACGGACGACTCAATCCCGGTCTTGATCCGGTCTTCCATCTCATCGATGGAATACCGGTGCCCGGACTCAGAGGCCTGGAGGGAGCCTGTTGGTGAAAGGAGAGCACAGTACAACAGGCCGACGGGGATCGACTTCAATATGTTCATGGTGCACAATTAAGATTGCGGTAACCTATAATGCGCAAAGCGCAAAATTATTTTACCGCGATCACAAAAGGTCGACAAAACTACGAAGTTTTTTGACATTACAATCCTTTATAATGCATAACAGCCTCAAATTCAATGCCAACATTTTATCCGGGGAGTTTTAGGAAGGAATAAACTATCTGATGCGGTCAATCAGTTCCGGAACTGTACAAAACTCTTGTTGTCCGCTCTGCATGTCTTTCAACGTGAATCCACCGCGATTTGCTTCCTCCTCACCGCACAACGCCACATATGGTACGCCGATGGCGTCAGCATAGCGCATTTGCTTCTTCAATTTTGTGGGTTCCGGATACTGATCTGCCCGGATGCCGGCTGCCCGCACGTCGGTGAGCGCCTCGAAGGCCAGTTGAAAGGTCTTATGGTCGAACGCGATAAACAGCACACGCGGCGCCAGCTCCAGGGTCTCCGGAAACTTGCCCAGTTGCTCCAGCACGTCGTAGATCCTCGCGGCACCGAACGACACGCCCACCCCGGGCAGATCGGGCATGCCAAACATCCCGGTGAGGTCATCATAGCGCCCGCCACCGCCCAGGCTGCCCATCTGCACCTCCGGCAGATCCAGATCCACCTCGAAAATGCAACCGGTATAATAGTCCAGGCCACGGGCCAGACGGATGTCGAAGACACATCGATTGGTGAGTGGGCGCGCTTCCATGAGTGTAAAGACTCCGGACAGGTCCTCAGCGCCCTCCAGTCCCGTCTGAGATCCAGCGAGCAATTCAGGCAACGCAGATAAATCACTGTTCTCCAGCAGGGTAAGGACTTGCTGTGCGCTGGCAGCGGAGATACCGCGTCCCAGCATTTCCTCACGGACTTTCTCCGGACCGATCTTGTCCAGTTTGTCAATAGCGATCGTCATGGCAGTCAGCTGGTCACCGATTCCACATACCTGGCCGAGGCCCGCCAGCACTTTGCGGTGGTTGACACGGATGGTCACCGGGAGTCCGAGCCGCGCAAACACTTCGTCGTAGATGCGCACCTGCTCGGCTTCGTACATGAGCGACGTCGACCCCACCACAT
>JAWWBX010000068.1:0-17339 GCA_033720735.1 Saprospiraceae bacterium | reverse complement strand
TGTTGAAAGTCGGTTTCGATACCGTCGATTTCGGGAGCTTTGTTTCCCCGAAAGCGATCCCCCAGATGCGGGACACGGCAGATGTGCTTGCCAGGCTTGACCTCTCTCAAACCGATACCAAACTACTGGCGATCGTGGCCAACAAACGCGGGGCCGAGGATGCCTCCGAGTTCGAAGAGATCAGCTACCTGGGCTATCCATTCTCGATCTCGGAGACCTTCCAGATCCGCAATACCAACGCCACCATCGGTGAATCACTGCAACGCGTTGCCGAGATCCAGGAGATCTGTGCCCGTCACAGCAAGCAATTGGTGATCTATATCTCGATGGGATTCGGAAACCCCTATGGTGATCCCTGGAATGTCGAAATTGCCCAGAAGTGGGTGGACGAACTGGCGCATATGGGCGTGCGGATCATGGCTCTGTCGGACACGATCGGGGTCTCCAACCCCGACAGCATCTCCTACCTGTTCGGCAATCTGATCCCCCCTTATCCGGATGTGGAATTTGGCGCACATCTGCACACCACACCCAGTACCTGGCGGGAGAAGGTGCAGGCTGCCTATGACAGCGGATGCCGCCGCTTTGATTCGGCGATGAAAGGATATGGCGGATGCCCGATGGCCAAGGACGAATTGACCGGAAACATGCCCACGGAAAACCTGCTGTATTTCCTCTCGGAGTCGGGGATCGACCCGGGCATTGACCGCGACGCGTTTATTACGGCCCTGGGCATGGTATCGGAGGTGTTTCCGGCTGTCTGAAGCCTGAAACCCCGGCCCCGGATACTTGTTGATTTTCAATCGAGTCCATTTACCTTCGCAAGATGTACCGCGCTACGTTTTTCCTCGTCCTGGGATTCCTTCTTTTCCTGTTTGGCTTTCTGGCACTGATCCTGATGCTGGTCGGACTGAAACTGAGCTTTCTTGTTTTTATCGACGCACCCGGGCCGGCGTTCGGCCTGGCCGTCCGGCTGGTCATGATCTTTGGCGGTGTCGTCATGATGTACGTCTCCCGCTCCAAATTTGAGCGGTAGCCGGCATTCCTGACCGCCGGGTCACCCTTTCCGGTCCTTCCTGAATCGTTGCTGGATCACCTGTGCGAGTGACTTCCGTGAGATCTTGCTGTCGATCCAGGACAGGATGTCGAGGTGCTGAAACGCTCGGCGCTCATAGGGCTCACTGCTGAGCACCTCGATCCTGGCCCGCAACTGCTCCAGTTCTGCACGATCTGCCGGGCCATCGGAGGCGATGTCCTTGCGGAAGAATTCCAACACCGCTGCCTGGACGCGATTCAGATCCTGCATCTTTTCGAAGAAGCGGGAAACCGACTGGATCTGATACTTCAGCAGGTCACGGTGCCCCAGCTCATAGTGGTTGATCATGTGAAGAAGCCGGGCATAGCACTGGATGTCTTCACGCAGATGACCTGCGCGGAGCTGAATGATCTCATTGAGGTAGTCGATCGATCTGGCATAGTCCCCTGCGCCGAAGAACAGCCACGCGATCTTGTAATTGAATACCATGATGCGATGGACGTCCATGTGCTCGCGATACCGGCGGATCTGACGTTCGATGTGCGGGACGAGGGTGATCCCTTCCGAAAATGAGCCTTCCAGGAAGTGGCGGTTGATGCGGGCGGTGGTCAGATACAGAAAATGAATGATCCGTTGGGTCGTCGTAAACCGTTTCTCATTGGCCTCTCCAAACTGTTCGAATTTCTGCAGACTCTTGAGATAGAGCTGGTACTTCCGCAGGCTGTACAGGGTGGTGAGCTCGTATGAGAGACCCCGCATGTACAAAACAGGGTCATCCTCCTTCATCTGCGGATTGGCCTCAAACAGTTGCACCCACCTCGCAGCATGCGCGTGGCACTGCTCGTAGTCGAGCAGGATGTAGTAGTACCACATGTAGCTCTGCTCGAGAAAGACCCGTTCAGTGACCGACAGGGTCTTTTCACTGATCTTCTCCAGTTCTGAATGGAAGTATTCCTTGACGACATAGTGGTCCTTCTCGTTGCGTGCGTGGCCCATGGTGATATAGAGGCCGTGGATGCGGATCTTCAGGTTGGACAGCCGCACCATGTTTGATATGCTGCGTTCGAGCAGATCGGCTTCCTGCAGCAGGTGCTCCATTTTTCCCCTGACCCGCCGGCTCCGCGTGATATGGCGTTCTTCAATATACTTTTGAAACTCGATGATCTCCATGCGCAACAGGTCCTGGTGCGTTTTGTCTGCGACACCCTTGATGCGCTCAAGGAGCTTGAGTGCCTGGAGGTACAGGCCTTTTTCGTACAGGATCTTGGCATGATCAAGTTGCTCCCGGATCTGGATGTCCACATTCTTTTCAATATGAATGAGGCGCAGGCTTTTGAGGATCTGGGTGTACAGGTGGCGCCGGAGGTTGGCCAGCTGACTGCGCGTCACCCCACGCATCTTTTTGGCCAGCAGGGCGCTATCGTACGTGTCCATTTTATCGAGGACATCAAACAAGCGGACAAACTTGACGTCTTCGTTGCTTTGCAACCGCTGCACGTACAGCCGGAAGTTGCGCTTCTCGGCCTTGGTCAGGCTTTTTATCAGGCTGAACAGTTGGTCTTTTCGCGGTGTAGGCATCACACTTTCTTAGGGCACAACTCTTTTATTTTCAATGCGTTACGCAAAGAAACACAACTTTGAGGATACCAGAATATGAAAATTTCGAGTTTGTGCGGGCGAAGAGTATCTCTACATTTGTCCCGGTCGCTGAATTTAACTTGCTTAAATACAGCGACTTACATTTAGAGGAAATTTATATAACTAAAACTTCATGAGCATGACGAATCACAAATTTGAGTACATCTGGCTGGACGGCTACACCCCCGAACCCCATCTGCGTAGCAAGACCAAGGTCATCCCGTTTGAAGACTATGCGGGAGAGGTGGATCGGCTGCCACTGTGGGCATTTGACGGAAGTAGCACCAAGCAGGCCGAAGGCCACTCATCCGACCTGTTGCTCAAACCATGCACAGTCTACCGTGATCCGGCGCGCCGTGATGCGTGGCTCGTCATGTGTGAAGTTCTGAATCCAGACGAGACGCCCCATGTCTCCAACACCAGGGCACTCATCGAGGATGATCCCGATTTCTGGTTTGGCTTTGAGCAGGAGTACACACTCGTCTCAAACGGTCGCCCGATGGGATTCCCGAAGAATGGCTACCCGGCCCCTCAGGGCATGTATTACTGCTCGGTGGGCAGCGACAACGTGGCCGGCCGCGACATCGTCGAGGAGCATTTTGACATGTGCCTCGATGCCGGACTGAGTATCACCGGTATCAATGCCGAGGTGATGCTCGGTCAGTGGGAGTACCAGTGCTTCGGAATGGGCGCCAAGCGCGCTGCAGATGACCTCTGGGTGTCCCGCTACCTCCTCTTCCGCATCTCCGAGAAGTACGGAGTGCACATCGAGTTTGCCCCGAAACCCGTGAAAGGCGACTGGAACGGTTCGGGCATGCACGCCAACTTCTCCAACAAAGCAATGCGCGAGATCGGTGGAGAGGAGATGTTCAACAAGATCTTCAACAAGATGGCCAAATACCATCAGGAGCATATCGCCGTGTACGGATCAGACAATCATGAGCGTCTGACCGGGCTGCACGAGACGCAGCACATCGATACGTTCTCCTATGGCGTGAGTGATCGCGGCTCTTCGATCCGTATTCCGATCGGCACCGTGCGGAATGACTGGAAGGGCTACCTCGAAGACCGCCGTCCGGCATCCAACGCCGATCCCTACCGGTTGGTTGCCCGCATCATGCGCACGGTCAAGGAGGCAATGGTACCAGAAGAACAGATGGTTGATTAACTGAGAAGGGATCATCAACCATTCGAAGGGGCCTACGGGCCCCTTTTTTTATTCCGTGGCAACGCCCTGCCAGCGAGATGTCAAACCGATCGGCGGATATCGCGGAATCCATTTGCCAGGTTCCGGTACGTACACGTACCTTTAGACATGCCCCGACCCTCCCGCATTGCCGTTCTTTTGGCCCTCCTCCTCGGCGCTGTTGCAGTGGATGCCCAGGAGCCTGTCGAAACCATCTCGGAATTGCTTGAGCAACTGGCCGAAAGCCTGGAACTCGACGGGGCGCTCGACTACAACACGGTGCTCGAGCAGCTCGAATTCCTGGCTGCCAGCCCCATCAATATAAATGACGGCGACCTTGAAGAACTCGTTGGTCTTGGTTTGATCACTGCATCCCACCAGCTGGCTTTGCGCCTCTACATTGCCCGAAACGGAGCGCTGATATCGATCTACGAACTGCAGGCCGTTCCCGGATTCGACCTGGCGGTGATCAGCCGCATCCGCCCCTTTATCACAGTCCGCGAGAAAGGTTCCGGCGATGAGATCAGCGGCGGGTCTCTGCTCACCGGCGGGATCAATGAGTTGTTCATGCGCTGGGGATACACCCTCGAGGATCAACGCGGATTCGAAGCGCGGGAAGACGGTACCGTTCCGTTTGAAGGAGACAAACACCGGCTGTACGTACGCTACCGCCACCGGAATGGAGGACGCCTGAGTTATGGCATCACCATGGAAAAAGATCCGGGAGAGGCGTTCTTCGGGGGCAGCACTGCCCATGGATTTGATTTTTATTCTGCGCATTTCTTTGTGCGGGATTACCGCTCCTGGTTACCGCGTGTTGCGCTCGGTGATTACTCCGTCAACCTCGGCCAGGGCCTGCTGCTCCACTCCGGTTTTGGATTCGGCAAGAGTGCCTTTGTCACCCAGATCAAGAAAGGTGGCTACAAGGTCCGGCCCTTCACTTCAGTCAACGAGGTCGACTTTCTGCGCGGTGGAGCAATGGTCATCCAGCCGCGGGAAGCACTTCAGATCACCATTTTCGGATCGTCGAAACGCCGCGATGCCAACACCCGCACAGACACGATTGATACCGGATCAAGCTTCCTGATTGCCAATTCATTCTCGTCACTACAGACTTCAGGGCTGCACCGCACGGATGCGGAGATCGAGGACGAACGGCAAATCGATCATACGGTAGCGGGAATGAACGCCACGTACACCTCCGGGCGCCTGGAGGTGGGGATCAACGCTGTCTGTCAGACATTCAGCCAGCCGCTGATCCGCGCAGAGCAGGCGTACAATCGATACCGGTTTAGCGGCACCCGGTTGGGTCAGGTCAGTATTGAATACACGTGGTTGTGGCGCAATCTGCATGTGTTTGGTGAAACGGCCCGAAGCGACAATGGCGCACTGGCCACGATCAACGGCCTGCTGATGGCACTGCACCCGCGCGTGGACCTCGCCATCCTCTCACGCGTGCTTGCCCGCGATTTTCACACGATCGCCGGCAATACTTTCGGAGAGACCTCCGATGGCTTCAATGAATCTGGCATCTACTTCGGGGTTGTCGTGCGGCCATTGGATGGCTGGACAGTCAGCGCGTATGCCGACACCTGGCAACATCCCTGGCTGCGCTTCAACGTGGATGCGCCCAGCACGGGCAATGAGCAGTTGGTCCGGCTGACCTACCAAAAGCGGCGCAAATTTGAATGGTACCTGCAATACCGCAACGAGATCAAGGAACGCAATCAGTCGGGCAATACGTCGGCGACGGACTACGTGGTCCCCCATCGCAAACGCAACCTGCGCGTGCACTTTGATCATCAATTGGGAGACGGGATTGCGCTGCGCAACAGGTTGGAGCTGTCCTTTTACAAGGAGGGGCAGGGCCCTGAGAGTCGCGGATATCTGATCTACCAGGACGTCCTGTACCGCCCGATTGGCTCCCCGTTCTCCTTCACCACGCGCATCGCCTACTTCGATACTGATGATTACAACTCCCGGATCTACGCTTTTGAGAATGACCTGATCAATCAATTCTATATCCCTGCCTACACCTACCGCGGGGTGCGTTATTACGTCAACCTCAAGTACCAGGGATTCCGGGACATCACCCTCGAATTCCGTATCGCACAGACCCGGCTGACCAACCGGGGTTTCATCAGCAGTGGCAACAACCTCATTGCCGGCAACAAGCGAACCGACCTCAAGGCACAAGTGAAGTGGGTGTTCTGATCATCCATCTTTATGTACCTTATCACCATGAAATACGTGACACTTCTCGCCATCATTCTGGCCGCATTTCAAATTCAGGCTCAGCAAAGTGAAGATCCTGCTGTCCGGTTCCTGTCGGCACTGAGCGATGCGCAACGAGCCAGTATCATGCTACCGTTCGATCATGATCTGCGCGACGACTGGCATTTCCTGCCGGGTGCCATGGTGCAACGACCCGGTCTGATGCTCGGACAGCTATCTCCGGAGCAGGAGGTGCAGTTTCTTGAGCTACTCCGCGCCTCTCTGAGTGCTTCAGGATATACCAAGACCATGCAGATCATGAGCCTTGAACTGGTCCTCATTGAAATGGGCCAGGATGCGGATTTCAGAGACCCCGGGAAGTATCATGTGGAATTCTACGGCAATCCGGAGACAGACAGCATCTGGGCGTGGTCCTTCGAGGGACATCATGTGGCGTTGCATTTCACGCACATCGGCGACCAGGTTTCCATGGCTCCCCGATTCTTCGGTGCGAATCCGGCGACGGTACCTGCCGGCTCCAGGCAAGGCGAACGCACTCTGGCTGAGGAACAGGATCTGGGCTTCGCTCTGCTCAACGCACTTACGGAAGAACAACGGAGCATGGCGATCTTTCGCCAGCAGGCATTGCCGGACATCGTCACTGCCAACGAAAGCCAGGTGAAACCGTTCGACCCGGTGGGTATCCCTGCCAGGGACATGACTTCCGGTCAACGGCAGCTGTTGGAGCAACTCCTGCAGGCCTACCTGTCGGCGATGCCCGAGGCACTGGCCAACAGCCGCATGGCAGCCTTGCGTACCGAATCCTTTGACGACATCCGTTTTGGGTGGGCCGGAGCCACAGAACCCGGAAAACCGCATTACTACCGGATTCAGGGCAAGTCGTTTGTCGTCGAGTATGACAATATTCAAAGTGGCGCCAATCACATCCATACAGTGTGGCGCGATTTTGACGGAGACTTTGGTCGCGACCTTCTACGCGAACACTACCGGACCTATCACGACAAATAAACTGTTGGTCAACGTGTGATCTCTTTCAGCACTACGCTGTTTCATTGTCAAAGCCCGGTGCGATCAAAAAGTCAGAAAAGAAACGGATCAAAGCCGAACTCAAACGTCAAAAGAAGGCGTTCAAAGCGGGACATCGGCCACCCGTCCCTTCTACCAGCCGGAGCCGACGTATCATCAGATGGGCAGAAGGCACGCGCGGTATTCTCTATTTGATCGCCGGCTTCTCGCTGATCCTGGCGATCATTCTGGGACAAAGTGGCGTGGTGATCACGCTCGATGACCTCATCGACAATCTGCTGTTTGCCAACATCGGAAAGGTGGTGCTCGCATTGATCGCCCTGGCCCTGCTCGTCTATGGCGCCAAGTTGCTCAGGTTGATCAAATGACCAGTGTTCTGGATCACTCAAAGTCCGGGTAGAGCAGATACTGTTTCCTCATCTGTTTATACTCCTCAAGACCGTAGGACCATGACCTGCGGATCTCATCCTCATCCGCCCCGACCATGATCTGCGTACGCAACAGGTCAGTCCCTGCCAGCTTGTCAAAGAACCCCGGGTTGGCAAAAAAGCGCTCCTTCTCCCCTGTCGCAACGTACGCTTCGAGAAGCCACGTCAGATGCAGGCGCCCCCAACTGCGGATCTCATCGATGGTCAAGCTTGACAAGTCGTGCCCGGTGAGTGTTACTCCCTGATGTTTCGGGCTGGATGCCCCGGGTTTGGGCTCGGGCACAAATGCGTAGTCTCCCCAATCAGCCGACGGATGTCCCACCACTTGGAATTGCTTGTCAGTCCCCCGGCCAACCGAAACCGTCGTCGGTTCAAACCAGCACAGCGACGGATACAAAAGGATGGAGCGGAGATTTGGCAAGTTCGGTGAAGGGGCCACCGGCAAGGTATATGTCATGGTATGGTCGTAGTTGACGCAGGGCACCACGGTGAGGTCGCACTGCACCCCGCCTGCCAACCACCTTTCTCCATTGATCATTTGTGCCAGTTCGCCGATGGTCAGTCCGTACACGACCGGGATCGGATGCATCCCGACAAACGACCGGTACGCGGTGTCGAGCACAGGCCCGTCGATGTAGTATCCGTTTGGATTGGGGCGATCCAGCACGAGAACCGGGATGCCGGTCCCGACGCAGGCCTCCATGACGAGGTGCAAGGTGGAGATGTAGGTATAAAAGCGCACACCCACGTCCTGGATATCAAATACCATGATGTCGATGCCTGCCAGATCTTCGGCCGACGGCTTCCGTTTGTTGCCGTACAGGGAGATCACGGGCAGCCCTGTCCCTGGGTCCTTCTGATCTTGCAAATGCTCTCCGGCATCGGCGGTTCCGCGGAAACCGTGTTCCGGGGCGAATATGCGTGCGATCTGGATGTCCAGTGTGCGCAGCGTATCCACCAGATGACGCTTGCCGACCACCGAGCTGTGGTTGACCGTGAGTCCCACGCGCTTGCCCATGAGCATCGGCACATAGCGCGACAAACGATCGGCGCCGGGAATGATCTCCTGTGTCTGTTCCGCGCTTACCTCAGCGACCGGTGCGGAGGCCACTGACGAGGCATCCGTGTTGCCACATGCCCAGTGTGCAAGGCAGATCAGACATATACATGAAAAGTTAAATATGTTCACTACTTTAGTCATTCTGCCGTAAAATCCTCAATTCTGAAAACATACGCAATCATCGACATCGAGACGACCGGCGGTTTGGTCAAACGTGACAAGATCACCGAGTTTGCCGTGGTCCTGCATGATGGCACCAGGGAGATCGACAGGTTTGAAACGCTGATCAACCCTGAGCGTAGTATCCCGGAGTACATCAGCAACATGACCGGGATCACCAACGAGATGGTGGCAGACGCCCCGAAATTCTACGAGGTCGCACGGCAGATCGTGGAGTTGACCGAAGGGGCGGTGTTTGTTGCGCACAACGCGCGGTTTGATTACAGTTTCATCCGCGAGGAATTTCAGCGGTTGGGCTACACCTACTCGCGAAAACAGCTCTGTACCGTCCGGCTCGCGAAAAAAGTATTTCCCGAGATCGGCAAATACGGACTCGACGCGCTGATCCGTTACTTCGGGATTCAAGTCGCCAACCGCCACCGGGCCATGGACGATGTAAAGGCGACAGTCGCTGTATTTGAGAAGATCATGGCATGTGAAGACAGTGCCGAAGGGATCAACGATCTGGTCAACCTCGGCATCAAGGAATCGCGCCTCCCACATTCCATCAGCCTGGAGCGCTTGCATGGCCTGCCGGAGGCCACGGGTGTGTACTTCTTCTATGATATGTTTGGACAGGTGATCTACGTGGGCAAAAGCATCAATATCCGCAAGCGCGTGATGCAACACTTTGCCAAGATCACCAACAAGGCGTCCAAAATGCAACAGCGCGTGCACGATATCAGCTATGTGATCACAGGGAGTGAACTTGCCGCATTGCTGTTGGAAAATTACGAGATCAAATTGCACCAACCGGATATCAACCGCGCCCAACGTCGCAATGCGTATCCCTATGCCTTGTACTGTTATCATGACTCGGCGGGCTATTGTACCCTGGCGATCCACAAGAAAAACCGCATCCCGCATGACCAGTTTGAGATCGTCGGCGAATACCCCAGGATTGCGAGTGCCAAAGGACGGCTCAGATCGATGGTGCAGGATTTTGGCCTTTGCCTGAACAAAACGGACCGGGAAACGGGACCGGGCGGGTGCTTCCGGCACAAGATCGGTGAGTGCTTCGGGGCCTGCCTTGGCATCGAATCGCCTGGCGAGTACAATGAGCGGGTACGCGAAGCCATTTCCTCGATCAAAAAATCAGTCGCCGGATCACGTATCCTGATCGACCAGGGCAGAACGCCGGGTGAGAAGGCGCTCATCGCCATCGAAGACGGTAAGTATTGCGGATTTGGATATATCGACGAAACGACCAATCTGCGCCACCTCGACGAGGCCTTTGATCATATCCAGCGCTATCCCGAGACACCCGAATCTCTCAAGATCATTGAGCATTTCATTTCTTCAAACAAGCTGGAGCGCGTGATCTCCTTCAGCGGCTGAGAAAACCAGCCATTTCTGCTTGATAGGCGTGTGCCTTCAGGCGCGCCTGTTCGGCGAAGTCCATCCCGTCACCGGCATAAATGATCGCCCTGGTGGCATTCACAAGCAATCCGACGTCATCGGTCATGGCAGCCTCCGCCACTGATCGCAGGTCACCACCCTGGGCGCCTACCCCCGGCACAAGAAAAAAGTAGTCTCCCGCCACCTCACGCACCCCGCGTAGCAGGTCGGGATGCGTCGCGCCCACGACGTACATCAATTGCTCCGGACTCCCCCATGCTCCTGAGCGTGCGATCATCCTTTGATAAAGCGGGATCCCCTCAGGATCGGTCACCACCTGAAAATCCTGCGATCCCGAATTGGAGGTCAGCGCCAGCAGGATCGTCCATTTGCCGGGATACTCGAGAAACGGCATCACGCTATCCGCGCCCATGTACGGTGCGACGGTGATCGCGTCGAAGTCCAGCTCTTCGAAGAAGGCCCGTGCATACATCCGGGAGCTGTTGCCGATATCCGCCCGCTTGGCATCAGCAATGAGAAAGCAATCATCCGGCAAGGCTTCACGCACACGGAACAGGGCCTCCCAGCCGCGCCGCCCCAGCGCCTCGAAGAAGGCGATGTTTGGTTTATATGCGACACAGTAGTCGCGCGTGTGTGAGATGATCTCCTTGCAGAAATGGACTACCCCGTCGATGCCGGTGCCGCATACGTCGGGGATACGGGCTGGGTCAGGGTCCAGTCCCACGCAGAGAAAGGATTGCTTGCGATGGATGTGCTGTACGAGTTCGGTTCTGTCCACGGCGCGTAAAATACGAAGCGTCATCTAGGTGTGACCGCAACGGTGTCGTGTGCTTTGAACTTACACCCCGAGTTCAAACCAAACACCGCCTGTGCATGTGCACATACAAAATATTGAAAATGTGATCCTTATGACACCTCAATGCAACAATCACCCCATGGTGATCCCGTCTCACATCGCGAAAAAATTACCTGAATCAGGGACGCTCGACCTGAACGACGGAGGTGGGTCCCATCGTCCGGTTGCGGTGCTCAACACGTTCGATCAGGCTGTCTGCCAGGGATTTGAAATTTTCCGAAACGGACGCGTCCGATTGCATCACCACAGGAGTGCCGCGATCACCACTTTCCCGCACGGCCTGGACCAAGGGGATCTGCCCCAGCAACACGGAATCACCGAGCTCTGCCAGGCGCGCACCTCCACCCTCTCCGAAAATGAAATACTTGTTGTCAGGCAACTCCGCGGGTGTAAACCAGGCCATATTCTCGACGACCCCCAGGATCGGCACGGCGATATTCTCCATGCGAAACATATTCATCGCCTTCAGCGCATCGGTGACGGCTACGTTTTGGGGCGTGGTGACCATCACTGCCCCTGTGATCGGTACCGTCTGCACCAGGGTGAGCTGGATGTCTCCGGTCCCAGGCGGCAAGTCAATGACGAGGTAGTCCAGGGCAGGCCAGATGCACTCAAACATAAATTGCTTGATAATGCCGGCGAGTCGCGGACCACGCAGCACGACTGCCTGTTCAGGGTCGACAATGAAGCCGATCGACATGACAGGCATGCCGTTGGGCGCCTCGAGCGGAACGATCTTGTTCTTGCCGTAGCGCTGCACGACTTTCGGACGTTGCCCGGCCAATCCGAGCATCGTAGGGATCGACGGTCCGTACAGATCCGCATCGATCAGCCCGACCCGCAACCCTTTCTCCTGCAGTGCACAAGCGAGGTTGACGGCTACGGTGGACTTCCCGACGCCCCCTTTTCCGGAGGCCACGGCAATGATATTTTGCACCTGGGGCAACGCGGCCGTTGACGCACTGCCCGGGCCCCCGCCTTGTTGCATGTGAACGTGCACCTGAGCCTCGGGGTACACCTTTTGGATTTCCTCGATGCAGCGGAAGTGAATGCCGGACTTTACCTCCTCTGCCATTCCGGTTGTGTTGAGCGTAAACTGGATGTCGCTCCCGCTGATCCGGAGGTCAGAGATCCGGCGCGACGAGATAATATCCTGGCCCGCGGCCGGATCTTCGATATTGCGCAGCGCCGCTACGACGGCATTATTGTCTATTTCCATGGTCCTGGTTCAAAACACTCGGCACAAAGGTATTGTTCTCCCTCCAATCAGCATTGAAGACGGGCGGGGCATCGCATGACGAGAAAACCTAATGGGTTGCCTTTTTCTCTTACTTTTACTCCAATGAACATCATCCGAGATCTGGCAGATCTTCCGCGATTTCGCAATGCTGTGGTGACGACCGGGTCGTTTGATGGTGTGCATGCCGGACATCAGAAGATCCTGGCCAGAATTCAGCAACTTGCCCGGGAGTACGATGGTGAATCAGTGGTCATTACATTTGATCCGCATCCCCGGGAGGTCATCTACCCCCGTGACGACTCATTGCGCCTGCTCACCTCTACCAGCGAGAAGCTGACCTATCTCAAACAGTATGGCGTCGACAACGCTGTCATCCTGCCGTTTACCATCGAGTTTAGTCAGATGTTGGCGCGCGAGTACATTGAGCGATTTCTGATTGAAAAATTCCAACCTCGCTGCCTCGTTGTCGGGTACAATCATCAGTTCGGACTCAATCGTGAGGGAGACTTTCAATTGCTGCAGGAGTACGCCGGTGCCGGGCACTTCGATCTGGTGCGCATTGACAAACATGAAATTGAAAGTATCGCGATCAGCTCGTCGCGCATTCGCGAGGCGATCACAGCCGGGCAGATCGAACAGGCCAACCAGGCATTGAACCATCGTTATTTGCTCCGGGGAGAGGTCGTGCATGGCGAGAAGATCGGCAAGCAAATCGGATATCCAACCGCAAACCTGAAGCTCACGTCTCCCAAGAAATTGCTTCCGCCTGCTGGCATTTATGCCGCTTTTACCTGGATCGATGGTGTGCGGCATGACAGCATGCTCTATATCGGCAACCGCCCGACAGTACAACGCAGTGATGCCCTGTCAATCGAAGTCCATATCCTCGATTTCGATGATCAGATCTATGAAACCGAGATCGATGTCGAACTGGTCAGATTCATGCGTCCGGACCGCAAGCTGGAGGATCTCGAACAATTGCGTGCAGCAATCGACGCTGATCGGAATGCCGTACTCGATGCGCTGCATGCGGAAAGCAGGAACAGTGCTACCCCCATCGGGGTTGTCGCGCTCAATTACAATGGCGTTGCGCTCCTCCAGCAGTATCTGACCGGATGGCAACGTGGCAGCGGTCAATTGGCCACCGTATACGTTGCTGACAACGCCTCTTCCGACACCTCCCGGGCCTGGCTGGCGCAGGCACATCCTGATGTTGCGGTGATCAAGATGTCAGAAAACCATGGTTTTGCCGGAGGATACAATCGTGCCCTGCAGCATGTCAATCACAAGTATCTCGCCCTGATCAATACTGATGTCGAGGTGACGACTGGTTGGCTGGACCCGATCTATCAGTTCATGGAGCAGCATCCCGACGTAGCGATCTGTCAGCCCAAAATCCTGGCGGCCTCCCGGCGTGATCATTTCGAATATGCCGGCGGATGCGGAGGCTTCCTGGATATCATCGGCTATCCGTTTTGTGCCGGTCGCATCCTTAATGAGGTCGAGGCCGACCGCGGTCAGTACGATCACCTGTCCGACATCTTCTGGTCTTCCGGCGCCGCCTTTGTGATCCGGTCTGAGGTCTTTCACGGCGCCGGCGGATTCGATCAGGACTACTTCGCACACCAGGAGGAGATCGACTTGTGCTGGACCATCAAGCGTGCAGGATATCGTATTGTGAGCGTGCCGCAGAGCGTGGTATACCATGTCGGGGGTGTCACACTGCCGTACGACAATCCGCGCAAGGTCTATCTCAACTTCAGGAATAATGTTGCAACACTTGTCAAACATCTTCCGTGGCCCCGACTCGTCTTGACGCTCGTGATCCGTTGCATGCTGGATATGATGGCAGCGGTCAACTTCATGACCCAGGGCAAACTCAACAATGCGCTCGCCGTAGTCAAAGGGTACCTGCATGTCATCGGATGGTTTCCAGGCCTTCTGCGGAAGAGAAAAGCGCTGCATCGCCGGATCCGTGAGATGGCTGTTGGCCCGGCAAACATGACAGGCTGGCTCAATGTGAGCATCCTGGCACAATATTATCTCATGGCGCGACGTACGTTTAGCGCCATTACAGATTCTGCGCATGTCGGGCAAAGTGAAATTCGGGATCATCAGCAGTGATGAACAAGTGCTTGTCGTCGACAAGCCGGCCGGGGTGTTGTGCATACCCGGACGGGATACCACCGAACCCGCTTTGTCCGATCTCCTCAAGAGACAGTTTGGCGAGCTGTTTACCGTACACAGGGTCGACCGGGAAACTTCAGGCGTCGTGGTGTTTGCCAGAACCGCTCAGGCACACCGCCATCTCTCGCAGCAATTCGGTCAGCGTGCGGTACGGAAGCTTTACCACGCGCTGGTCATCGGCCATCTTTCACCGCCGGAACAGGTCATCGATGCCCCCTTGCGGCTCACTGGCAACGGCAATGTCGTTGTCGATCCCAAAGGCAAGCCCGCCAGGACTGGCATTCGAGTCATGGAGCAATTCCGTGGGTATGCGCTCCTCGAGGCTTGCCCCACGACGGGCAGACAGCATCAGATCAGAGTACACCTGCAGCATGCCGGACACCCTTTGATCGTTGATCCCAGGTATCACTCCACGGCCCCTCTGACGATTACGGATATCAAGCCCGGCGCACATATTGCTCAAGACCGCCCCCTCAGGCCTCTGCTGGCGCGCACGCCATTACATGCTGCGCAACTGGAGCTGCAACATCCGGACGGTCGCCAGGTCATATTCAATGCACCATGGCCCAAGGACTTGCGGGCAACGGTCAATCAGCTGCGCAAATGGCGAAAATGACCCGCAGCGAAATTTGTACCTTAGCATATCAGGAAATCTGTATATGATACGCGTTCTGATTGCTGATGATCACACCATGTTTGCTGACGGGATCGAGTCACTGCTCGAGACAGAATCTGGTATTGATGTCGTCGGCAAGTGCTATGACGGGCTGTCTGTATTTGACATGATCGAACAGCATGATATCGATGTGCTCCTGCTGGATATCAATCTTCCGGAGATGAATGGCATCGACGTATGCAAGAAGCTGACCAGCACGCACCCGGGCGTGCGGGTACTGGCACTGAGCATGCACAATGATGAAAGCATCGTGTCGGAGATCCTGAAGAACGGGGCGATGGGTTACATCCTGAAAAATACCGGCAAAGCTGAGTTGGTAACGGCGATCAACAAGATCTCACAAGGTCAGACCTACTTCAGCAAGGATGTCACCGAGACCATCATGCGCAGCCTGGTCAACGAGCGCAAGGCAACGCGCAAGAACAGCATGCTGACGCCGATCGTTTCACGCCGGGAAAGAGAAGTCCTTTCACTCATCGTCAAGGAGTACACCACCCAGGAAATTGCAGAACAACTGCACATCAGCCAGAAAACAGTCGAGTCTCACCGCCGAAGCCTTTTAACGAAATTAAATGTGAGAAACACAGCGGGACTGGTACGGGTCGCCGTCGCCAATGATCTCGTTGAGGCGTAACACAGACTGATCATGCGCTTGGTACGCAAATACTTGCGATACACCGGCACCCTTGCCGGGTGGTTGGCGCTATGCGCTTGTCTCACCACGTACAGTGCTACGGGCCAGATCACGGATTCCACTTCCTACGATGTGCTGACGGATATCGTCGAGCGATTGCGAAGAGGGCCGGCATCTCCGGAACTGGGCGAGGCTGTCAGTGCGCTCGCGGTGCGACACCTGCTGCGTCATGAGGACGCGGACCAGGGAATCAAAGATTACCTGGAGGCGATACGGATCTACGACCAGCTAAATGATCATGAGCGGGTGGCCGGGTTGCGGATCGATCTCGCCCTTCTCTATCTCGCGGAGGGCTATGAACGCGAGGCAATCAACTTGCTGGAGCAAGCGCAGCAATACTATGCGGCCGAGGTTGATTCGGTGTTGCTGGGGGTGATCGCGAATTTTATGGGCGATGCCTACCTCGGCATTGATTCGATCGAAACAGGCACACGTCTCATCCGTGAGGCACGCGCCATCGCCAATGCGTTCCAGGACCCGCTGCTCAGATCGCTCAATACGACCAGCATCCAGGCACTGAGTCGCGGCGGTATCAAGATCGATCCGGCGGTCGACACTTCGTCCAACCTGGAGCCGCCGACCAGCGTGACGCCAGATTTTTACAGCCTGGTCCTCGTCAACAGCGCAAAATATCACCTGTCCAGGAACCAACTCACCGAGGCCGGGTACTATCTCTATCAGGTGATCGAGACGGCCACCCTCGACGGTGAGCTGCTGCGTGACACCTATATGCATCTCGCCGAACTGAATCAACGGCGTGGCAATCTGGCCAACGCCTACATGTACCTCCAGGAATACTCCCGGCTCAATGACAGCTTGCTCAATGCTCGCCGCCAACGCATCATCAACGAACTGCTGATCCGTCACAACACGCTCGAACAGCAGGCAAAGATCCGCGAGTTGGAAAAAGACCGGAATATCGCCACGATCAACAGCAGACTGCAGAAGATCCTCACCTTCTCATTGCTTTTTGGATCGGTCATCGTGCTGCTCGGTGCTTACCTCACCATCCGCAACTACCAACAGCGGTTCAACGCCAACCAGATCATCCATAAGCAGAATGAAGAGATCAACCAGCGGCGCATTACCGAACTGGAAAACAACCTGAAGATCGAAACGATGCAGTCCATGATCCTGGGCCAGGAAGCTGAACGGGAACGGATTGCCCGCGACCTGCACGACAGCCTGGGCGGGTTGCTATCGACGGTCAAGCTGCACTTCGATGCGGTCCAGACGCATTCACCCGCGATCCGGGAGACGCGAGAGTACCGGCAGGCCCACGCCCTGCTCGATGAAGCATGCAGGGAGGTGCGCAATATTTCGAACAACATGCAGCCGGGAGCGTTGCTGCGGCTGGGCGTGGTTCCGGCAATCAATGACCTGATCAACAGGTTGCAGAGCGATGCCACAGCCCAGATCGAATTTCAGCATTTCGGACTGAATGGTGAGCTTGACCAAACCGTCTCCCTTAATATCTTCAGGATCGTGCAGGAACTGCT
>JAWWBX010000067.1:0-17360 GCA_033720735.1 Saprospiraceae bacterium | reverse complement strand
TCCATGGTAAATGGCATTGCCCTGTCCTTCTTGTTGGGACCTGAACTGGAGCTGTGTTTCCTCATGATCATATCCGACCACTTCTCCGGGATCTGACGGCACCAGATCCTTGATGATGACATCGGCAATGGAATGCCTGGTGGCCTCGTACATCCTGACCTGCTCCGATTCGAGCGCCAGGATAAAGAAGCGACCATCTCCTGTAAACATGGGCATCAATGGCTTGAGGTAGAAGGATTTTCCGATGTAGTAAAATGCCTCAAACGCCAACGGCAGGGTCAGGTGCTTTGCAAAGCCGGGTGCCAGGAAGATTGCCAGGCCATCGGACTGATGGTGCCAGAACTCCTGGTCATCGACCAATTTTGTTGCAGGTGCAAGCAGGTGATCGATGTCCCGCACGGACATCCCTTCTTCTTCCAGGGTCGTACGCACTGCAGCAAGCTGATTCTTCAATTTGATCGCATCTACTTTTTGCAAAACTTCCTGTCCAGCGCGATGCGTGGGAATAAATAGAGAGACGCAATGATCGTTGCGCACTTTGGCGAGCTCGGCAAATATTTCTCTGGTGATGATGTACATATCTTTGAATTTAAAAGTGAGGAAGAAAACGAAGAAGGAATAACGCCTCGCTAACAGTTAAGCAGGCGGTATTCCTTTGTTAATTGTAAGAGATCAACTCACCTGGCATCAAGGCCAGACGCGCGGATATCTCCGGGCAGAAGTCATCGATCGATGAGCTTGAATCTGACCGGGACGGTTAGTTCGGTGGTTACTGGCTCGCCATTGAGGATAGCCGGATACCACTTGTCTTCCATCGAAGCTACAATCTCGACGGCAGCGCTGGCACATCCGATGCACGGTTTGTTCTTGGAAACAACTTTAAAGTTATCTGCCAGTGTACCATCAGCCTTGAGTGTAAACGTGACATATTCCATTCCTTCCTGACCCAGTTTCCTGGCTGCCTCAGGATAGTCCACCGAGCGACGCTCGATAAACTGTTGCATCTGTTCGTTAGAGCAGCCAAGTTTCTGCTTGTTCGACCGAGCTGTCAGGCAGGCCGCATCGAATAACGGTGGACGGTCAAATTTGGCGACTGGAATCATCCGTTCAAATCTGGCTGCGGTCGTTTCGACCAGTGGCTTTTCCCAAGCGAACCAGGTAAACGTATACGGGTTGTACTCAACGTGCGTTTGCCAATCGATGATCTCATAGGAAATACCCGTTTCTGTTACTTTGATATAGTCTGTTGTGTCTTTCGTTTGCGCGCTGATCGTGAAGGCCAGACTACAGGCCATGAGAATCAGCGCGTATTGCTTAAGATTCTTTATTGCATTCATCATGTGTTAAATCGTACTTGGTTATCGTAAAATGTGTGAGGTGGCGGATCATGACATTCCGCAACTCGCGCTGCGGCAATGACGATTCGAGGCGTATTGAGCGCTAGCTGCTTTCAGCACGATCCTTTCTGGGAACTTGCTCCATGAACTCAAGCACCCCATTCGTCGCATACGTCCCGTACGCGGAGATGACGGTGCCCTTCGTCCCATCATCACATTCGAGTGCAAAGAGGATCGACATATCTGCAGGATTGCTCACTCCCTCGAAGCGGTAATGCTCTACGATCTGCAGGTCCTTCGCCTGATAACGTTGACCTGTTTCCAGGCAGACCAAATGATCCTTCTCGAGTGTAAAACTGTTTCGGAACCCCCGCTCCCGAAGGGCGTTGGTTGCCATCGACAGAGTATGATATCCTTGATAGTTCATGATCTTCGTACTCACTGTTTAAAATTTGTGATCCGCGGCCTTCATAGCGGCCTTAAAAGGGGTAAAGATTAATGAGGGCAAAGAGATGACAGAGCGGCTCATTCCCGCTCTGTGCATTTCGGGTCGTTAGCGAATATCTATTCTTGAAATGCTCTCCGCAAGGTCATTCCGTTCGGCGCGAGGCAACGAAATGCGCAGAATACCGCGATCGTAATCTGCGACAATCTTGTCTTCTTGTACATCATTCGGAAGTGAAAAGCTGCGTTGAGCAGTCGTGTAATTGAATTCACGTCGCACGTAGCCGTCGTCATCGTGTTTTCTACGCTGCTGCGTATCACACATGACAGTCAGTACACCGTTGTGCACGTAAACGTCCACGTCTTTCTTGTCAAGACCCGGCATTGCCAGCTCTATCGTATATTCCTTGTCATCTTCCCGCGCATTCAGCGCCGGCTGAAAATCATTGTCCATGTCCAGCATCTGCCGGTATTTGCGATTAAAGAATTGATCAACTGAGCGATCATGCATAGAGGCTGGCGCTTGTCCAAACCATCTCATATTAAATTTCAGAATTTTGGGTTAAAAAATGTTATTTGGTCGTTTATGCGGTCATCATTTCAAATATTAAACAAAATATATATTAAATTGTTCAATTTAAATAGGACAAACTATGACAGGCACAATCTATCACAACCGCAACCTGGTGCAGGATGCACTCATCATAGACAGCATAAACACCACAATCATTTCAGCAACCCGTTCACTGTTTAAACAATAAATCATCGAACATGAAACGTATCACATCTCAGGAAAGCTTTGTGCAGGAATACACAGCGCTTCTTGATGCCATCAATAAAAGTATTGCCAACCTTGCCCAGTACCAAATGATCGAAGATGGCCAACGCGATACGCTCGTCACAGAGAAGATCAATCGATTGAAATTACATCGCAAAAAACTGGAGGACCTGCTGGCGTACTACAGTCGTGCACCGCACCACGAATGGATGTATACCAAGGACAAGATCAAACGGGTGTTTACAGCCGCACGTGCCGAACTCATCAAACCTGCCCCGGCAGGCAACACTCCGACTGATTTGTGATCAGCATGAGGGCAGGTGAGCCTGCGCCCAACTTCTGGCGTAAAGACGAAGCCATTCAAACGAAAACAGGCCCGGACAAAACGCACGGGCCTGTTTCTTATGAATGACCAATTATTCCTTAGTCCATAGTAAGCAACTTGAAAGTCTGACGTGCCTGGCCCGGTATTTCTACCGTCACCAGGTACAGCTGATTTGGCACTGCGCCGGCCAGATCCAGTCGCACCAGGCGGCTTTTCTCAACGTTTACGACGTCGATCACCCGGCCCAGCAGGTCGGTCACCGTTACCGTAGTTCCAGACTGCATCTCCGCAAACTCCACAAAGGCCGCACCCGTCGCAGGATTCGGATAGATCTGCACATCCGTTCTGATCGCAGTGGCCTCCGGTAGTGCAGGCGCGTCGCAGGAGGTGATCGTGCCCAGATCCACCTCAAGCTGGATCGAGCCTGAACTCCCGCTGTAGCCATCCTCAAGGGTCGCGGTGACATCTGAGACCGGACCCGGGATGGTCACGGTATAGGACGTGCCACCGTTGACACCATCGTATACGCCGTGTACGTTCCCGCCATTGTAAGTCACGGTCACGCGTTCGATATACCGGTTGTTCGGATTGCCATTGGTTTTGGCATCCATGTTGTCCAGCGTAAACGTAACGTCGATCTGGTCCGGTGTCCAACTTTTAGCTTCGCTATCAGCAGGTGCTCCAGTACCGGAAAGCACTGGATCCGTCCAGTTGCTTGGGGACGGATTGGAGCAGCCCTGACAAGCACTTGGGTCCTGACCGGGATTGGGGACCGTGGGACAGTTGTCGCAATCGTCCGGGACGCCGTCACCGTCGGTATCTACCTCGCAGGCATCTCCGGCCCCATCGTTATCGCAATCTTCCTGGCCTGGATTCGGATCGTTGGGACAATTGTCAGAGCTGTCACAGATGCCATCGCCGTCACTATCCGTGCATGGCGTACCACCGCAGTGATCCACTGGCGACATGTCGACCGAGATTGTCTGACCGTTGCTTCCGTTGTTGTAGCCATCAGACAGGTAAACCGTGATGGTCTCAACCGGACCCGTAATATTGATCGTGATGCTATTCTGGTTCTGACCGCTGTACGGCCCGAGTTGGGTTGTATTGGTCCCATCGAAATACTCAATATTGACGATGTCAATAAAGCGTCTGTTGGGGTTGCCGTTGATCCTGGCGTTGAGATTGGACACCGTGAATGACGCATCGGCGGCACCTGTGCCGAGATTCGCCACGGAGGCTGACGCATTGCTCCCGCTGTGGGTGAGTGGATTGGGGCTGAAGCTGGTCTGACTGAGCAAGCCCTCGTCAACATTACCGTCACAATTGTTATCGATACCATCGCACACCTCCGGTGCACCGGGGTTCACGTTGGTGTTGCTGTCGTCGCAATCATCGGCGTTCGCCACGTAGTCTGTGGAAGGCTGGGAGCACGCGGGTTGCGAGACAGACGGATCGCCGTAGCCATCTCCGTCTGCATCCGCGTACCAGGTGGAATTGGGGTCGTTGATGGTCACAGAAGCGGTTGCTGTGCCCGCACCGTCATTGACCGTCACAGTGTGCGTTCCTCCCGACAAGCTTGTCGCGGTGGCACCTTGCTCACCATTGCTCCAGGAATAGCTGTAATTGCCAGTCCCTCCGGTAGCCTGCGCAGTTGCCGATCCATCATTTGTGCTTCCGCACGAGACGTTTGAGCTGCTCACGATCGTGACATCCAGTGGATCGGTGTTGACGGGCACGCAGAAGTTGGTCGTCTCAGAGGATCCAAATGATCCGCCGCTGGCCAATGTGGTACCCGAGGCATCTTCTGTCAGTGTATAAGACCCCGAGCCGTAAGCACAACAAATGCCATCACCGAACGAGTCGTAGATCGTGAAGTCAAAGCATCCATTGGGCACACACATATTCTCCGTCACGGTCGACCCGTCGGGGAAGGCACCGTATGGCCCTCCAGAGGCAATCACATTGTTGGAGCCGTCGCGCACATCCCAGGTGGTTTCTTCCGGGTAATTGTCCAGCACGATGGTGAGTGTGAGGGCATTGGTACCGGAGGCGAATGATGACGATGCATCGTCATTGGCTGTGTTGGGATCGGCATTGCCGTTGGGACTGCTGGTATAGGCATCAAAGGTGTGGGTACCTGATGAAACGGTAATGTTTGAAAGGGTCACGTTGGTGGATGCCCCTGCAGCCAAATTGCCGGTCCAGAACTCTGAATTCACCGTTCCGCCGTCGACCTGGTAGTTGATGTTGACCGAGGTCAGTGCATTCGAACCATAGTTGCGCAGGGTCACCACAGGCGTGATCGTCGTACTGCAATACGATCCATTGGGATCGATGATCACCGAGATACCGGCATCATCCGGCTGTGGCGGAGTGCACACGTCCAGGCAGTTGCCCGGCGCTTCGATATTGTTGACGATCACAGCCGTTGGCTGCGGCCCGAAACCTTCATTGAAATTGATCCCGACACTTTCGAGGTGACAATAGCTCATAATGGTACCACCCTGCGGCGGGATCGGAGGTTGCGAACACGTGCCTTCCGTATTGTAGCAGCCGTCGATCGCCGTATTATTTCCATTCCAGACGCATGCATGCGTGTGGCGCGACCCGAGCAGGTGGCCGATCTCGTGGGTGACCACCATGACCGACCATGAGTAGGTCGGTACGGTGTTGTAGCTGGAATTGATACTGCTAAAGCATTTACTGTTGTCGGGATTACTGTTGCACAGGCCGGAAAATCCGGCAGCGATGCCGCCAGACGCCTGGTAGGACACGAGTTGCGCCAGGTCACCGTTGAAGGCACCCGTATTGGACTGGAATGAACTCAGCATTGCTGAGGAGGAGTTGCCGCTGTAGGGAGCTGGGGTGCTCCAGGCAAAGATCTCCGACGCTTCCATCGTAATTCCATCATTGGCGAATAGAGTGAACGACTCGTTAAACAAGCCTTCGATGTAGTTGACGGCATTGGTGGCGCCGCCTTTCTGCGTAACGATATCGTCATCGATCTCGATATACTGCTTGACGCAGTCGCCGACATCCCGTTGCATGAACTGATTGGACAATTCTTCCGGGGTGTACCCACGTCCATCGTCCGGAGTCTCACAAGCAAAATCGGGCGTCACTTTCAGATTGGCATCGTTGTAGAGGATGTGCAAGTCTCCTTTCACTCCCTCCATCTTTCCAAGGACAAGGTTGCCCGCATCAGTGCCGATCATCCCCATCACCTCATTGGGCAGGAAGCTGATCGCTACCACCGATGAAGGATCCCCATCGACCTGACCGCGATAATGCAGGACAGGCTCGTAGTCCATCACTACGCCGGGGTTGGCGCTTTCACGGACGATAGCACCTTCGGCGAGTACCTGGGTACGGTACAGGTTGAGTTGAATGACCCGGTCCTCAGAGAGCGGCAATTGAAGTGCCAGCAACTCCGGTGACGCGGTCCGCAACTGGCCGACCATCTGGTAATCCAGACGGATAAAACGGGCATTGCCCACGACGTCATCCACTCCGGCATCACGCTCGTCCATCGCCGAGATCAGCGTGAACGGTTGTTGTGGAGTGGCAGTTTCATAAAATGTGCGCTCAGCCTGTACTCTCTGGCTGATCCGCGATTGTGCGACCAGCGATACGCACAGTAGGGCAAGAAAGGAAGTGAACAGTAGTCTCATAGTGCTATACGTTTTTGTACAAATTGTTAATTCAAAACAGGTCCTTACTTCAGGGTGTCAAGGATGCGTTTCCTGTTCTTTTTTCCGGGGGGCGCCATGAATTTATCACTTATGGCACGGAACACAAAATCACGATTCGGGTACTTCAAAATCCAGGCTGTGGCGAAGGGTAATAATCGCCTCCATGCGCTTGTTGGGATGCGTGGTGATCTTCCGCCGGCCCAATTCCGCTGGCCGGTCCCCCTGTACTTCAATGATGTATTCGCCAGGGGCGAGCCCTTCGAAGGCGAAGTTGCCGAAGCGGTCGGCAAAAGTGCGCAGGCCGGTCGGCCGCCCGTTGCTGCGGACCAACGCCACGTACCCCCCGCAGGGCCGGCCCGACGGGTCCCGGATACAGCCGATCAGCGATCCTGTTTCCTTGAGGGGTTTGATCTTGAACGTACCAACGTGCACTGAACGGTCTTCTGCCACCACGATCTCGGTGGTGACCGGTTTGCAATGCGGTGCCGTGATATTGATCAGATAGCGACCGGGGCCCGGTCCGTGGAGATCCACAGCGCCCGCGGCGTCGGCACGTGCCCGGAATCCCCTGACCCGGCCAAAGGCACCGGCGATGAGATCGCCATCGAGCGCGATCCCCGATACCATCACACCCGGGATCGTCTCGCCGGTCTTGGCATGGTACGTGATCGCACGCAATGGCAACGAAGCCAGCCGGAGATTTGAATAGGGTTTGCTGTCGGCGGGCATCAGATCCGTGTGGATGAGTGACACACTGTCGCGAGATGCTCGGTACACGAGGAGCGCCGTGTTCAATCCCTTGCGGCGGGGCAACGATACGCTCCCGGAAGTTTCTGTCTCGCCCATTGCAATGGTCTCGACCCGCTCCATATTAAAACCACAGAGCACCACGGTGACCCCGGGTAGGGGATCCCCGCTTTCCGTTCGAACCCTGACCAGGTGCGGCACACACTGCACTGCACCGATTTGCAGATGATGGCTCTCATCTTCCAGTGAGAAACGCCTGGCGAGGAGGGTATCCTCCAGGACCAGCGCCGTGTATTCCCCAGGAACGAGCTTTTCAAATCGAAAACTCCCCGTACCGGTCGTAGTCGTCCATGCAACTGGCCGGTGATCACGGCACAGCAACACCGTTTGTGCTCCCTGTGCGCTGCCGTCGTACCGCGCAAACTCGCCGGTCACCGTGAGCGCCGTCCGCTCTGGCACTTCTTTGCGGACCTCAAGGTCGATGCCCAGCGAGTGTGCCACACAACTGAACAAGGCCAGCGGAAGACAGACGTCATGGAGGTCGTTCAGGATCTCTGCTTTGAGATCCTCCATTTGCTGCTGACGTGCGGCTTGTTGCTCCATGGCATGCTCTGCCAGTCGTACCTGATCCGCAATGGGCGCCAGGTCGTCCCGCACCTGCTGCAGTTGCCGTTCAACCGTAGCAATCTCTTGTTGCAGACGATCCTGTTCGCTGGCCAGATGTGTTTTTGCGGACTGAGATCGCAGGGCGCGCAAGGCGTATTCGTGCTGATCGCGTTTGGCCATCAGGGTATGCGTGCGGGCGCGGACCTGCTCGAGGTCGGCATGGATGCCATGCGCTTGCACTGCTTGCAGATCCATGGACACGCCCAACTGCTCAATTCTCCTCCAGAGCACACGCATGGCCGCGATGTCCAATACCGGGCCATAGGGCAACAGGCCAAGTGCATCGAGCAGCTTGTCGAAGAGATTGGGTGGCATAGCAATATCTCTGTTAAGATACAAATGTTCGGCTGGCGAAATCGGCGATCCAGGCCGCTCATCACCCCGATCGATCGTTTGATTACATGGCAATCCACGTATTTTAGTAATCACTGTCATGCAACCACGACTTTTTTTCCTCCTGGCCCTCCTGGCGATTGTTTCCGCCTGTAAGGAAGAGCTTGACATGGCACCTCCTGGCGTGCCCACGCTTACAGCACCACAGGCCGCCATGGTCGCTGCGCTCGACACCACACTGTGGCCAACGGACAGTGTGCCTCTCGCCACGCCGGACACCGATCTGAAGTGGCTGGATGCTGTTGCCGAAAAGCGGGTTGTCGCCCTGGGCGAGGCGACGCATGGTACGCGTGAATTCTTCCAGATGAAAGACCGCATCTTTCGATATCTGGTCGAGCAACATGGATTTGCAGCCTTCGCATTCGAAGCCGACTTCGCTGAATCGATCTATCTGGATCAATACCTGCAGACCGGCTCGGGTGAGCTGCGCAATCTCATGGAGACACGCATGCATTTCTGGACCTGGCGCACAGAAGAGGTGCATGACCTGCTGGCCTGGATGTACGATTACAACGTGAACATCCCGGAGGAAGCACCCCTGCGGTATTTCGGAGTGGACTGCCAATACCTGACGTACCAACATTTTCTCCTTGAGGCCTACCTGCGGCCGGTAGATCCCATCCTGGCTGACCGGGTCAAGGAAGTGGTCTGGGCGATCACGGCTGAGGATCAGCAAGGCTTTGTCAATACCACATCAGACCAGCACGCTGCCTGGCAGGACAGCCTCGAGGTTCTGTCGGTAGCCATGGAAGCCCGGCGCAACGCGCTGATCGGCGCCAGCGACTACCTGACCTTCGAAATGCACAAGCATCTGCTGCGGAGTGTCCATCAGGTCATGCAGGTCAAGGTAGCGGTCGTCCTGGGCGATCAGGCGACCAACTGGCGCGATGCCTTTATGGCTGAGAACACGGAGTGGATCCTCGAGGTGATGGGCCCGGCCGCAAAGATCTGCGTATGGGCACACAATGCACACGTCGCACGCAATGCATTGTATGGGCTGGGAGGTGCGATGGGTTATCACCTCGGTCAGTCACTCGGGCAGGATTATGCAGTGATCGCCTTTGGATTCTCTCAGGGACAGTTTACCGCTGTCACCGAGCGCACCGGCAGCTTCCACGGCCTGAATACTCAGACCATTGATGAGTTGCCGCGGCCAACGTCGGCCAACTTCCTGTTGCACCATGCCGCGCCGGCAGCGTTTGTGATCGATTTAGATGCCCTTGCCCTCACGCCGGACTGGTATGACTATTTCCGCGGGACACAGTCATTCCTGCAGATCGGATCCATCTACAACGGGGTGCCGTCGCGCTATTACCGGGATCTGGATCTGGATGATGTGTTTGATTGGCTGGTGTATTACAAGCACACGTCGTTTGCCCGGCAGTTGTAGGCCGGCAATAGCTGCACATCGTACGGGTGAAGTGTGGCGCCGCGCCAAAACGCGAACGATTCATGAACCAATCCCCTGGCTCCAGGCTTCAGGTATCGATATGTACCAATGCATGGACACTCTCTTGCCCCGGGCTTTAGCCCAGGGATGCAGGCTCCTCGGGGATTTAACCCCGTAAACGTTCGTCTTAGGGTCGGGTCAACTCCTCCGGGGTTGGGATCTCTCGGGGTCCTGACCGGCGGTAGCCCTGACTTGCAGCCGGAGCAACCGCCGGTTATCAGGTATCGACATGCACGAATGCATGGACCCTCTCTTGCCCCGGGCTTTAGCCCGGGGATGCAGGCACCTCCGTGTCCTCGGGGTTTTAACCCCGCTTAACTACGAAATTCTTCGTATGTTTATCCAAAATACCAAAAATGAAGCCCTTCCTTCTCCTTTCCCTGCTCGTGGTCCTGCTCGGCCCGGCTCCTCCAGCCCTCTCCCAGTCACCTGGCGAGATCAGCTATGTCGACCATTCGGTGATGCCCGACGGCCCCCTGGGCGATATGATCTCGGAACTCCTCGCGACCATCAATGCCAACGATGCGGCCGCTATTGCCAACTTCATCAATGAACGATGCGCTGCTTCGTTCCGCGACATCGCCCCCATGGAAACACATGTAGACGTGTTTCTCAATACCTACCACGAAACCGGAGGTATGGACTTTCACAGTATCCGCACCTATGTCCCGGCACGTCCCGATGAAACGGTGATCATCCTGAAGGACCGCAACTACCACGCCTGGCGTGCAATCGTCCTTGAATACAACACGCAGTCGGACGAGATCACCAGCCTGCAATTTGCCACCGCCCGTACGCCCTCCAATGTGGTCGAACCGGCGATTGGCAGCGACGATCAGTTGGTTGAGCACATCACCACCTTCATGCAACGGATCTGCGACAAGGGCGTGTTCTCTGGAACAGTCCTGGTAGCCCGTGGCGATGATATTCTGTTTGAAAGGGCCTGTGGCGAAGCGTCAAAGCGGTTCCATGTGCCGAACAACATCGATACGAAGTTTAACCTGGGCTCCATGAACAAAATGTTCACCTCGACGGCCATTCTGCAGCTTGCTGAGCGCGGCAAACTCAGCCTCGATGATGCGATCAGCATGTACGTGGACACCTCCTGGCTTCCTGAGACCATCACGGCCAGGGTGACCGTCCGCCACCTGCTCACACATACTTCCGGCCTCGGCAGCTACTTCAATGAGACCTACTGGCAAAGTTCGCGCGAGCGTTTCCGTAAGGTCAGCGACTACCAGCCGCTTGTGCGCGGTGACTTCCTGCGTTTCGAGCCCGGGAGCGACTACCGGTACAGCAACACCGGAATGCTGTTGCTCGGGGTGGTGATCGAATCTGCTTCCGGTCAGGACTATTTTGACTACATCCGGCAACACATCTACCAGCCCGCCGGCATGCGCAATACCGACTGTTACGCGATGGATGAACCAGTTGAAAACCTGGCGATCGGGTATATCCCCAACCGCTCCAACGGTCTGGGCTGGGAAAACAACATCTACAAGCATGTGCTGATGGGCGGACCCGCCGGCGGTGGATTCTCGACCGTGCGCGATCTCCACAAGTACGCCCGTGCCATGCAACAGGGCAAGTTGGTGTCTGCATCCAGCCGTGAAGCCATGTGGACCGATCACCACGGTCACGCCTATGGGTACGGATTCTCTGTCGAACAGGGCAAGGCCGGCCGTATCGTCGGTCATGGCGGAGGGTTCCCCGGTCTGAATGCCAACCTGGACATCTTTACGGATGCGGGCCTGATCGTTGCGGTGCTCTCCAACCATCATCGTGGCGCGTCGCCAGTCGCACGCTATATCTACGATCTGATTCACCGGATGCCCTCCTGAGCCCGCACACACCGGGATGGTTTTTGATGCGCCGCGGCATCTTCATGCAGTGAATGAGACAATATGCGGCTGGTCGTCGATCGCTGATGGCTGATCGGAAAGAGTGGCACGGGGGCGATGTGCAGTGCAATTTGCACGATATGAGGACGCCTGCATCACACACCAAAATCCCGGCCAATGCAACGCTCAACTTCTTTCGTCCTCATGACCCTCTGTGTGCTCCTTACGTCCGTCGCCTGTACGGATCTGCCCGATGCTGATCTTGCGACTCCACGCCAGGCAGCGGTAGCGCCCATTGACCAACATCCCGACATCGACCTGGATATCATCGATCAGATCGCGGCACAATCCCCGGAGCAGCGCGGCACCCTGCCCGTCAAGATCTCGGTGACAGATTGTGTGATCCATCACACCAGCCGCGTGTACCATCTGAAGGTCATGCATCCCAAGAGTGAAGATCCGGATCACTATGCCACCCGGCGGCACGAGATCCGGTGGTATGGGTCGGACGGACGCACGATTTCCGTACAACCGCGCCTCGAGTGTGTCGCAGGCGGTATCTTTTATGTCAAGGTCACCGACCGCGTGACCAGTGCCGTCGGCCTGGCCAGGGTGGTGTTGTAGTCGTCGCTACAGCTCCTTTACGTGCTTCACCTTACGGTGTTTGAGGACTTTGGCTTCGAGGTAGAAGACGGTTTCTTCGGCGATATTCTTGGCCATATCCCCTACCCGCTCCAGTTTGTTGACGACTGAGAAAAGGTAGAGCACATTGCCGCTCTTGGTCTGGCTGGCGTGCTTGTGCATTTCGGTCAGGGCGTTCGAATAGATCTCGTTCATCTGGATATCGAGGCCGAATACTTCGCGGGCCAGTCCGCCGTCTTCCTCGATAAACGCCTGGGTGGCGATCTCCAGCATCTCCTGGGCCAGGTCGAACATATCAGCGAAACGGACGGCCTTGAGCAAGGCCTTGTCGAACGGGTCCTGGATCTGTCTTTTCCTGATGTACCGGGCGATCTTGTCGGCATGGTCCCCGACCCGCTCGAGATGGGAGATGATCTTGCTGGCTGCCAGGACGAAGCGCAGGTCGCCGGCCACGGGGTTGTACAAGGCGATGAGGTTTTCACATTCCTTGTCGATGTGCAGGTCTGCGCCATCGACGAGTTTTTCGAAGTGATGCACTTCGCGCGCCAGCGACATATCCCGTTCGGTGAATGCTTTCTCCGCGCGTTCGAGCTGATTGAACACCAGTTCCATCATGCCCACGATCTCTTTTTTCAGAGATGCCAGTTCACGTTCGAGATTGGTCATCTGCTTCTCTTCCATCTGCAAAGGTATGTTAGCCAAATCTACCGGTGATATAATTCTCCGTCATTTCGTGATCCGGGCTGGTAAACAGTTTTTTGGTGTCATTGTACTCGATCAACCGACCCAGGTAGAAGAACGCTGTTTTGTCACTGACCCGGCCGGCCTGCTGCATGTTGTGTGTTACGATCACGATCGTATAGGCATGCTTGAGCTCGTGGATGAGCTCCTCGATCTTGGAGGTCGCGATCGGGTCGAGCGCGGAGGCTGGCTCGTCCATCAGCAGTACGGACGGCTTCACAGCCAACGCGCGGGCGATACACAACCGCTGTTGCTGACCACCGGAAAGAGCCAGAGCCGACTTGTTAAGATTGTCACGGACTTCGTCCCAGAGGGCTGCAGATCTCAGTGATGCCTCGACCGCCTCGTCCAGTACAGTTTTTTTCTTGATCCCCTGGATCTTCAGGCCATACGCCACGTTTTCGTAGATCGATTTGGGGAAAGGATTGGGCTTCTGGAACACCATGCCCACCTGTTTGCGGAGCTCTTCCACCCGTACTCCCGGTGCATAGATCTCACGGTCATCGATCAGGATCTCACCCTCTTTCGAGAAGGTATCGATGTAATCGTTCATGCGGTTGAAAAGCCGGAGAAAGGTCGACTTCCCACAGCCGGAAGGGCCGATAAAAGCGGTGACGGTTTTTTCGGCAATGCCCATGGAGACATTATCGATCACCTTCTTGTCTCCGTAAAACACGTTGACATTCCTGGTGCGCAGTTTCAATGCGGTTGGGCTCGTCCCTGCATTGTCGGTCGGTTTCGTTTCCATTTTGTCGTGACGAGCTACAGGTTCCATGATTACCATTGGGTATTTTTTTGCCATTTGTAGCGGAGGTAGGCGGCGATCCCGTTGAGCAGGAACGTGACAGCCAGCAAAATGATGATGCCTGCGGCGGCATTGATGATAAATGCGTGGTCGGGCCGGGAGGTCCAGTTGAAGATCTGGATCGGTAGCACGGTAAATTCATCCATCGGCGAGCGAGCCACAAACGGCACGTAAGCCAGGGCGCCGATCACGATGACAGGTGCGGTTTCGCCGATCGCCCGGGACAAGGCCAGGATGATACCCGTAGCGATCCCTCCTCCTGCGGCTGGCAACACCTGATGCTGCATCGTCTGCCACCTGGTGGCACCCATGCCGTACGACGCCTCCTTGATCGAAGAGGGTACCGCCTTGATCGACTCGCGCGTCGCCACAATGATGATCGGCAGGATCAGCAACGACAAGGTGCACGCACCCGCCAGCAGGCTCCCGCCCAAATGCATGGTCCTCACAAAGATCTCCAACCCGAGGATCCCGTAGATCACAGAAGGCACGCCTGCCAGGTTGGTGATGTTGATCTCGAGCAAGGTGGCCAGACGGCCTTTTCGTCCGTATTCCTCCAGGTAAATGCCGGCAGCGACCCCGATCGGTATGGCGATCACGGCAGTCAGGAAGAAGAGCCACAGTGATCCGGTCCAGGCCGTCAGGATACCGGCTTTTTCGGCTTTGCGTGACGGCAGACTGGTCATGAAATCCCAGTCGATCCGTCCCAGACCATCCACCAGGATGCTGCCGATAAAGATCATCAGCAGGAAGATGCCAATGGCCGTACTGAAGATACCCAGGTACTCAAACAGCTTGTCGCGCACTTGATTCCTGACCCGGCTATTCATACTTCTCCTGATATTTCTTTCTGATGAAGTAGCTGATGTTGTTGAGAATGAACGTAAAGACAAACAACATCAGGCCGGCGGCGAAAATCGTCCGGTACTCGATCGAACCATACGGCACGTCGCCGAGGCTCACCTGCACGATATAGGCCGTGATCGTTTCGACTGTTTCCAGGGGGTTGAACGTCAGGTTGGGTTGCTGTCCGGCCGCGATGGTTACGATCATCGTCTCGCCGATGGCTCGCGACAGAGCCAGGATCACTGATACGATGATCCCTGATGAAGCTGCCGGCACCAACACCTTGAAGGATGTCTGAAAGCGGGTTGCCCCCATCCCGTAAGACGCCTCCCGCAGTGACTTCGGAACGGCGTGCAGCGCGTCCTCACTCAGCGACGACACCATGGGGATGATCATCACCCCCATCACGATCCCGGCCGACAGCGCGTTGAAGGTGGCGATCTCCGGAAAAATGTCTTTCAGGAATGGCGTGACCACGGTCAGCGCAAAGAATCCGTAGACCACCGTGGGGACGGCGGCGAGTACCTCGAGCATCGGTTTGAAGGCATTGCGCACCCGTCGCGAGGCATATTCGCTCAGATAGATGGCAATCGTGATCCCCAAAGGCAGAGCGACTGCGATCGCGACAAAAGTCGTGACCGCAGTCCCCGCCAGCAAGGGAAGGATCCCGTACTGCTTGTTGACAAACAGCGGGGTCCATTCGCGGGCGGTCAGGAATTCGATGATCGATACCTCCCTGAAGAACACCAGGGACTGCGACAACAGCACCCACAGGATCCCGATGGTGGTCAGAACCGTGATGAGGGCGCAGAGCCACAGAGCTCTTTCGATGATCCATTCCCGGACTCTCATGCAGGACGATGCGGGGCGCTATTGCACTGAGGCCGTTTCAACAAACGCACGAAATTTGGCCAGTTGTGCACTGTATTCTTCGTCCGGCAGCGGGATGTACCCGACGTCCGGTACCAGCTCGGCTGCATTCTGCAAATAGAATTCGACAAACGCGATGACTTCGGGGCGGGTGGCGCCCTCCGAACTGACATAGATGAAGATCGGCCGCGACAACGGAGCGTACTTGCCTGTCTTCACCGTCTCCATCGAGGGAAGGACAGGGCCGTTGCCATTGTCCACTGCCACCAGTTTGAGTTTGGCCGCATTTTCCTGGTAATACGCCAGGCCGAAAAAGCCCAGGGCAAACTTGTCGCCCGCGACACCCTGTACCAGCACATGGTCGTCTTCGCTCGGCATGTAATCGCCGCGGCTGGCGCCACTCTCACCGACGATGGCTTCCGTAAAGTAGTCGAAGGTGCCGGAGGCCGTGCCCGGCCCAAGCAGTGTCAACTTGCCGTCGGGAAAGTTTGGCCGGATCTGGTTCCAGTTGGTCACCTTGCCTTGCGCCGACGGTTCCCAGATCATTTTGAGTTCGTCGGTGGTCAGGCTTTCGGCCCAATCGTTCTCCGGGTTGGCAACCACTGCCAGGCCGTCGTAGGCTACGGTGAGTTCCACGTAGCTGACGCCGTTGTCGCGGCAGGCTGCCGCCTCGCTCTCCTTGATCGGACGGGACGCATCGGAAATGACGGTTTCACCGCGGGCAAATTTCTTGAATCCGCCGCCGGTGCCCGAAATACCGATGGTAACGCGGACGTCACGTGCCTCAGTACGAAACTCCTCGGCAATCGCTTCGGTAACCGGATAGACCGTGCTCGACCCATCGATATTGATGGTCCCCGACAAGGCCGTTTCGGAAGTGGCACTGTCGGCACCCGAATCGCTCTGGCAGGCAGTGATGGTCAAGAGTGCCATAAACAGGCATGGCACGCATACTTTGAGATGTTTGATCATTGTTCGTTGTTTGTTCATGATTAGAAATCGACCTGGAAGCGGGTTTGTATGATGCCGACGTTGCCGACTCCGTCCAGGTCTGCATTGACATAATTGGCCATGATGCGGGTTGCGGGGTTGAGGTACCAGTTGACACCGAACGTGATCTCGTTCATCTTGCCTCCGGTGATCGGTCCGTCGTTGAGGTTGATCGTGGAATAGCGAAACGCCACTTCCCAGGCACCTTTGCCTCCAGCCTCTCCGACGTTCGATTTTGGTTTGACGCGGTCAAACCCGGAATAGGCATTCTTGTACACGCGCTGCTCGCCTGTCAGGAAGTAGGAAACCTGACCGTAGTAGGACGAAAAGGAGAAATTCTGTGATTCGCCAATGTCCACCAGGGCGTTGATCCGCTCACCCTGGATGTTCAGGGGGCCGAGCATCAGCGACACTTCCGCGTTGAACAGCTGCACGTTGTCCACATCGGTGAGCGTGCCGGTCGACACGTATTTGGGTGACAGGTGTGAGGATGCCCGTGAGGTGATCTTGTATTCATCGGCCTTTGGAGACCTGCGTGAGAAACCTGCACCCAGGTGCAGCAGGCGCGAGGCATCCGCATTGCGCATGGCCAGACCACCCACGCGCAGCGTCACATTGTAATCTTCTCCCGCGGACACATCGTCACCGGTTTCCGGGCCATTGCGGAAGACGCCCAGCTGCCAGCCAAGCCTTCCTTTCAGGACATCGTCAAAGACCATGAGTCCGGTATTCCGCTCCGGCGAGAACGGCACGTGAAACGAACGCTCCATGAAGATGATGTAGCTCGAAG
>JAWWBX010000066.1:0-17681 GCA_033720735.1 Saprospiraceae bacterium | reverse complement strand
CTTCACAAGCAACGCCCGCTCGTTGCTCTTCGGCAGCACGGGCAGTTCACGAAACCGGTCAGTATTGATATTGCTGTTGAAGACCAGGTACAGGTCATTGCCCTCGCGCGGGTTGTAGCGCAGGCGGATGTTGCCCGAGTACACCTTGTCGAGGCTGTTGTACTGGAGCAGGGCCGAGATCGACAGCTTGGTGCTGAACATTGCCAGCACGCTGAGGCGTCCCAGGTGCACATTGAAGAGATCACCCCGCGTGTCAAACTTGATCCGATTGTACTGGTAGGTACCGGTCAGTTCCAGGCTGGGAGAGACATTGAAGGTCGGATTGAGAAAGACCGAGAACTGGTCGCCATCGTAAAACTTGCCCCAACCAAACGTCGCAATCGCCCACAGTGGCGCGGAGAAGGGCGTACCGACATCGAACTCACCGGACCAGAACGCATAGTCGCCGGGAGGAATGACCACGTCATCGGACAGCTCAAACTCCTCGTTGATCCGCTCGATCGCTGGGCGCACGCGTGCTCCCACAAACCAGTTGTCCCGGGTCTGCAACGAATATTCCAGTCGCCAGCCGAGTGACTCGAGTGCATTGCGCGCATTGCTCCAGTGGATTGTGCCGCCTGACGAAAAGCCATGCCGGAAGATCCCGGATTCCTCGCCGGGATACCAGGTATAGCTCAGGCGGTTGCCAAAACGCGTGTAGTCTTCCCGCGACTCAAAGCCCATGGCCGGGTCGAAGTCGCGCCCCGCACGCGAGATACTGGTGCCATAGCTGAAGCCCTCCATGGAACGCCGCGACAAACTGATCCATAGACGCGACGGGTCGAGCGAGAACACCTCGTTGGCATTGCTGTCGGCAAAGGTCTGGGCCAGCCGCAAACTGAGGAAGTCCTGATGTTTCCTGAAGACTTTGATCGTGGCATCCAACCCGTAGGTCGTGTTGTATTGGCCCTTCAGGTCCATGCGGTTGGTCACGATCAAGCCAGCGTCGGACTGCTCGTTGATGATGCGCTGCTTGACGCGCAGTACCGAGAAGTTCTCCGCATTGATGGTGTCCTTGCGGGCTGTCTGCATATTGAGGAAGCCCACGTCGAGGTTGCCGGTGCGGCCGACGATGCGGGCGCCTCCGTAAATCGGGATGGGCACGCCATCCTCGTCAATGCCGATCCGCCGGCTGTAAAAGAGCTTGTCCTGACGCCCGAAATTGTAATCGAAGACGCCTGAGCGCTCCTGGAAAAACAGGCGCTTCTCAGGAAAGAACAGGTCGAAGCGCGTGAGGTTGACCTGCTGGTCGTCAGCCTCCACCTGTGCAAAGTCCGTATTGGCGCTGATATCGAGTGTCCAGTTGTTGCTCAGTCCGTACTTGAGGTCCAACCCGAGATCGAGGGTGGGATCCGTGTCGTTGAGATACGCTGTTTCCGCATCATTGAGTTCATTGACGTCCGTCACACCCCCCAGGATGTAGGGCGTAATGTAGAAGGGGCGTTTGGCCTCGATGTCCTCGAGCACGATCTCATGCATTTGCGAGGGCTTCCAGCCGCTCCAGTCGCCAAAGGAGGGTGGGATGGCAGGAAACATGTGTGCCTCGCTCTTCCTGGCAATATAGCGCCAGGTCGAGATCCCCATCACCACGCGTCCGTCAACCGGCTGAAAGGCGAGGCTGGAGAAGGGGATGCGGAGCTCGGCATACCAGCCCTTGTCGTCCCGGCTGACTGCGGCGTCCCAGAAGTTGTTCCAGCTGACATTAATGGGAAAATCACCATCGGCATCGTTGAAGATCGCCGCGTCGAGGCGCAGCCCTGTGGGCGTGGTGAAGAAGCCCAGGGCGTTCTCGTTGTCATTGTAGGTGTCGAGGACGCAGCCAAACCAGGCCGTACTGCCGGTAAGAGCATCGCGCTTCTTCGAGTTGGCCATGATGCGGTCTGCTTCGCTGTCGAGCATTTGCCCCGAGATGTAGAAGTACTCGTCGTCATACGCGAGACGGATCTCGGTCTGCTCGGTCATCTCACCGAGGAAGGTGGGGATCTGCATGATCAGCGGGAGCGGGGTGATCGTCTGCCAGAAGGGCTCGTCGATCTTGCCGTCAAATACCCGTTCGCCGTTGATGCGTTGCACCGGGATGGGGTCTCCAGCAGGCTGGGCCAACATGGAAGTAACAAGCGCACAGGCCAGAGTGATCAGAATGCTCAGTCTGCCTTTCACATGTGAAAATTAATCATTCATTGACGCAATCATGCCTCACATGCTAAAGGGTGCCACAATACTGTGTTAATCTGTGCAATCTGTGGCTCCGAACCTTGGGAAACCAGTAACTTCAACCATGCACTGGCATAAACTCGTTCTCCTCCCCGGCCTGTGCCTGATGTTGATCGCCCGCCTGGCAGCACAGGATATCTTCGATGCAGAGATCATGGAGGTGCGCATCCATTTCCAGGAAGGCGACTGGCACGACATTCTCAAACAACAGAAACTGTCGCAGGACAAAGCGGGACTGCTGGCCACGGTGCAAGTGGGTGGGAATGGGCATGACAGCGTGCGTGTGCGGTACAAGGGCAACAGTTCTTTCCACGGCGCGGTCAAGGCCGGGATCCTGAAACTGCCGTTCCATCTCAAGACGCGCAAAGGGGACAAGTTTGGCGGCGGCTATCGCGAATTGCGGTTGTCCAACAATTATCGCGACCCATCGGCGATCCGCGAATTGCTGGGATTCCGGATCGTGGGCACATACATGCCCGTGCCCCGGGTCTGTGCGGCCATCGTATGGGTCAACGACGAGTACCTCGGCGTGTATACTGCGACGGAGGGCATCGAAAAACCCATGCTCAAACGGCATTTTGGCTCGGACGACGGGGTGCTCATCAAATGTGAATGGGATATCCAGCGCGTCAACCGGCCACCGCCAGGATGTCCGCGCGGGTCGTTTGCCAGCCTGGAATACCTGGGCGAGGAGGCCCGGTGCTATGAAGGACTGTATGAGGTCGACAAACCGGAGCACTGGGATGGCCTGATCACCCTGGCACTGGCCCTCGAAGAGCATCCCGAGCATGTCGGCAACCTGATCAATGTGGAGCAGGTGCTGTGGATGCACGCCCTCAACAACGTCATGGTCAATCTGGACAGCTACCTGGGCATTTTCAGCCACAACTACTTCATGTACCAGGATGCAGCCGGCCTGTACCACCCGCTGATCTGGGACCTCAACCTCGCTTTCGGCGGCTTCACAGGACTCAAGGAGGGGGTCAAGGTCGACATCCCCGACATGATCAAGCTGAGCCCCATCGTCCATGCGCGTGAGAAACTGGACAACCGCCCCTTGCTTACGCGCCTTCTCCAGGTGGAGGCGTTCCGGGAGATCTATTACCAGTGCCTCGGGCAGGTGGTTGAGGACTGGTTTG
The DNA here is from genome assembly GCA_033720735.1 of Saprospiraceae bacterium. Lineage (GTDB taxonomy): Bacteria > Bacteroidota > Bacteroidia > Chitinophagales > Saprospiraceae > B8-G4. The sequence continues at coordinate 14,289 of JAWWBX010000066.1, read as the reverse complement.
CCAACGACCGGTACCTCGCCGTGGCCGACACCCTTCAGGCATCGCTGCGTCCGTGGATCCAGCGTGAGACCCATGGCTTCTTCAGTTCTGAGGATTTTGACCGGAGCTTGCACGAAACTGTCAAGCGCTCAGCCCGGGAACGCTCGATCATCGGGATCGCCGAGCTGATGCGCCAGCGGACCACCTACCTGGTAAACCACCCACTGCTCCGCCGGAAGCCCGTGGTCGATTAGCTGAAATCGAAAAAATATTTTATGATATTCTGAATTAGCGAATATGATTCGGTATATCATGGATATTCCACGATATGTTCTGATGTTCGGCGATGACAGATGTCATTTCAACGAGTATTTGATCATGTTTATCGTGATTAGTTGGCGATGGCGTTGGTTGGCCCATACATTTGACACCGTAACCAATTGCTCTCAAGCACACCATGAAACGCTCTCTCTTCTTCCTCATCCTGATCGGCATCCTGTATTTCGCTGGATTGTCGGTGATGGCTGGGGTCTTCAAAGGCTACTCAAACGAAAAACCAACAACTCCCATACCCAAGGAGTGCTGCATTCTGCCTGATGCACGCTCCTGAGTAGTCAGTCAAACAACAGGCAACAGCAGTCAGTCAGCGTGAATCAAATGGTAGAAGAACACCCGTGGTGCACGACCAGGGTATCGATCGCCCAACCAGAACCCGATTCATTTATGCAGAACACCCTTGATGCTCTGCGTGCGCCGGTGAGGAACCCGAGCGCTTTTGCCAAATGATTCAAAACAGGGCCAGCCCGACCGGGCTGGCCTTTGTTTTTGGGCGCCGCGTGAAGAAACATGGCCGAATTTTACGTGCGCATGACCGGGCGTGTTACCAGGTGTTCAGGCTGGCCGCTGGTACGTCAACGTTGCCTCTTGGTTATGAATCGACGTTTTATGATAAAGATCATGGAGTTCACAGAATAAAGTTTTATGATTGACGTATTTTCTGAACATAATTTTACATATCCTTCATATTCCGAGATATGTTTTGATATTGGACGATCAGCCCGGGCGGTTCACCGAGTATTTCGATCCGTTGATCGTGAATTCTTGATTCAGCTTGCACCCGCCTATATCTTGCCCACTGTAACCAATTCCAGCCAAGGACCACCATGGAAAGAACAATGAAGCTCGCACTGATCATCGTCGTCGTATCGGTCGTGAGCCTGATCCTCGTCAAAGGACTCCACAACCACTTCTCCACCGCAACCGTTCCGGCAGATGATACGGCTAGCTGGACGCTGACCGCCATGTCAGGACAGGAACCGCTTGTCACGGATCTCACGATCATTTAAGAACTCAGCAAAGACGCTTGTACTGACGCTCGGGTCGGCAACAGAGCGACCCGCAGTACCAGGAAACCTCTCCGGGTACGTCCCAGCCAGTCAAACGGCAGTCACCCTTTGATATCCCGGCATACACCCTGTTGCATCAGGACGGCCCGGAGAGGTTTCCACTTCCTCAGTCACACACTATGAGGACATCCAGTTCATCCCTGACCAAATGACTTGAGACGGGCCGGCCCACCAGGGTCGGCCCCCTCGGGTTGCTGCCGTAGCAGGGTTGTGCACATGGAGACAATGGGATGCGCAAAGAAGCGGGATGTTATCCCGCACGCCGTACCGCTGAGCTGAGAAAACGGTCAAGAGCCCAGCGATCCCAATGCATCGGCAGGAGTATGAGCGGGACCAGCAATGTGGCGCGGAAGATCACATGGTGCAGGTTCCAGATGCCTTCTTGCAGCCCGTGACCAAAGGCAACGATGATCAGTACGGAGCACAGGACCAGGTACGCGTTTTTCCGGGCCAGACCCAGCACCAGGCACGCACCACAGATGAGCTCGGCATACGAGGTATAGTACATGGTTGTCCGCAGGAGCCAGTCAGGTAAAAAGGTGGTCGAGAACGCGCTGAACGTCTGTTCCCACAGCCGGTCCATCCCCCAGGAAAAGACTTTGGCGTGACCCTGCCAGAAGAAGATCAGCCCCAGCAGGATCCGCATGGTACACAAGCCGGCGCTACGCAGCGGAGCAGGCTCGGGCCACGTCACGATGCCGGTGGTTCGAACAAGGCGCAGACCGCACCGGCCGGATCCTCAATGAAGCAGAAGCGGCCGTGTGCACCCATCGATCGGGCCTCGCCAATCAGCTTGCCACCGCCTGCCTTGACGGCCCGAATGCTGTCGTCCAGGTTGGCAACGTTGATGTAGATCATCCAGCATGCCGGGATCCCGGTGTTGCCGCCCCGGGCATGGCAGACACCGGCCGCCGGCTCACCGGTACCGGGCGAGATCATGTTATAATCACTGTATTCACCCATATCCACTGCCGAGGGCGTCCAGCCGACCACCGAAGCGTAAAAGTCGCGCACCCCGGTGGCATCTGGTACGGTCAGGTCGATCCAGCCAATGGTTCCGATTTTAGACATAATGGACGTTTTCAGTTTGACATGAAGGTAAGGTGTTTGACCGTCGCCGACGAGCATCTGGGGGATTTGTCAAATCAAACATTGCGTGAATTGCAGGACCCCACGATTTGTTGTAAATTAATAAGGCACATCATTGATTACACGTTCATTAAAACTCGACGCCACATGCGGTACCTGACTCTTCTGCTGACGCTCTGGATGGCGGTCAATATCCAGGGACAGGATCACGAATCGGTCTACGTTCAGGTTGATTATATGAAGCCACACGAAGGGAAGACGGCTGACTACGTGGCGATGGAGCGGGAAGTCTATAAACCGATTCATCGCGAGCGGATCAAGTCCGGTGAGATCGTCGCCTGGTACCTCTATGAGGTGCGCTATCCGAGTGGCTCAGGAACAGAGTACAATTTTTGTACGGTCACTGTATTCGCAGACTTCGCCAACATGAATGACAATTTGGAGGAGTATGAGACGATTGTGCTGCGAGCGCATCCAGACAAAACACTTGCGGAAGTGGATAAATACGCCACGGACTCGCGCAAATTGGTCAGATCCGAAGTCTTCAAGTCACTCGCTTTCGTACCGGAGCGGATAGAGAACCCGGCCCAATCCATCCTCCTTGACTATATGAAGGTTGAACCTGCACGTGAGTCGCACTATTTGCGTATGGAAGAGCGCATCTGGAAACCGCTGCACGAGGAACGTTTGAAGCGCGGAGTGATCGCCAACTGGGGGTTGTACGAGTTACTGTTCCCGGGGGGGCTCAACCATCCCTATTCGCATTGTACCGTGACAGGCTTCAGGGGATGGGAAGACATTGCGGACTCCTGGCCAGATGACATTTGGGAGGCCGTACATCCCGAAGCCACCCAGGAAGACCTCGAGGAGCGGGCACATGAAGTGCGGGACCTTGTGAGTTCACAGATCTGGAGACTGGTCGACCATGTGCGGATAGGAGATCTCTGATTGCCTAGCCCTCGGAGTTTGCAAAGGTGATCTGCTTTTCGATCACGGCATCGCCCCGTTTGATCACCACGGTGATTTGCTGTCCCGGTTGGAACTGGTTGAGCGCCTCCATGTAGCCCTGCATGTCCTTGACCTCGACATCGCCCATTTTGAGGACGATATCTCCTTTCTCCAGCCCACCGTTGGCAGCCGGACGCCCGTCACGCACGCCGTCGATCCGCATCCCTTCATCCGTATACAGGTAATCCGGCATCACGCCAAGCGTCACCTTGAAATCGCGGGCCATGCGGTCTGGCTGGTCGGTCTCCTGCCAAACCAGGGTGCCGTCATCCTCCAGCTCGCCGATCAGCGCGGCAATGAACTTGACCACGGATACCATGCCGTCATAGTTGACCAGGTGGGCGTCGTCCGACGGCTTGTGGTAGTGCTCGTGCTGTCCGGTGAAGAAGTGCAGAGCAGGCACTTCCTGCAGGTAGAAGGAAGTGTGATCCGAGCCTCCGATCCCGCCTTCCGTGGTCACGATCTCGATACTGTCCACAGAGATGGCATCGAGGGCCGGTACCCATTGGGGAGCCGTGCCCACGGCATTCACTGACAGTTTCCTCTCTTCGTTCAGACGTCCCACCATGTCGAGATTGAGCATGTAGTTGACCTGATCCAGATCGATGGTCGGGTTCTTGGAAAAATAGTTCGATCCCCACAGGCCCTTTTCCTCGCCGGTAAAGGCAATAAACAGGTAGTTGTGTTGCGTGTGTTGTGTCTTGAGGATCCTGGCGAGCTGCAGCATCGCGGCGACACCCGAGGCATTGTCATCAGCGCCATTGTGGATCTCCCGCTCACCGGTGTGGAGCGAGCCGAAGTCATCTCCATAACCCAGGTGGTCATAATGGGCACCGATCACCACGGTCTGCTGGGCACCATGGTCGAGGTATCCGATCACATTCCGGGCATTGATCGATGAGTCGCTGGCTTCGGTAAAATCCACTTCGTGGGGGTTGTTGGCCCCGCCCACCGAAAAAGACTGAAACCAGGTGCCGTTGTCACCCATCGGTTTCAGGCCGATCTCCTGCATGCGCTCTACGATATAGTCGGCCGCGCGGTAGGCGCCCGGCTGGCCCGTCTCCCGTCCTTCCAGCTCGTCGGAGGCCAGGAATTCAACGTCGGTTTCCATTTCGGCGCGCATCGATGCGGTGTCAGGTATGGTGGCTGTCGGGCCGCTACAGGCCCACAGTGTCAGGAGCGTAAAGGTGATCAACAACAAATTGCCTGGCTTCATCAGTTATTTTTTAAGGTCAAATCAACATTTTACCAATCCAGTGGGGTGTAATTTCGCGTCGCAAAAATACACCAGATGCGAAAACTCCATGTGTTTCTCTTTGCTGCCGTTCTTGTGGCAGCGTGTTCAACAGATGACAACAGTGCGGCCGCTGAGCCGGAGATCGTCTTTGCAGCACCCACTGACAGCAGCCTGATCTACCCGCAAGAGGTACACTTCAAGTCGATGCGGCAGCTCACCAATGGCGGCGACAACGCCGAGGCGTACTGGAGTTTTGATGATACCAAACTCATCTTTCAGGCCACGGTCGACAAATGGAATGCATCATGCGATCAGATCTTCATGTATGATCTGCTTAAGGAGACGGGCATTGACGCCAATCCGCCGATGCTGAGCACCGGGCAGGGGAGGACGACCTGCAGCTACTTCATGCCTGGCGACACCTCGATCGTTTATGCGAGTACCCATCACAACAATCCCGAGTGTCCGCCGGTCCCCGAACGCAGCCCCGACGGCAAGTACGTATGGCCGATCTACGCCGACTATGACATTTTCACCGCTGATCTGGAAGGCAACATCCTGAAACAATTGACGACGGAACCCGGCTACGATGCCGAGGCTACGGTGTCTCCCAAGGGCGACAAGATCGTATTTACCTCCACCCGCTCCGGTGATCTGGAGCTGTACACCATGGATCTTGACGGGAGCAACGTGCAGCAGGTCACTGACGAATTGGGCTATGACGGCGGCGCGTTCTTTTCACCGGATGGCACCAAGCTGATCTTCCGCGCCTCGCGTCCCAAAACAGACGAGGAGAAAGCAGAGTATCGGGCACTGCTCGCACAAGGCCTGGTGCAGCCGACTGAAATGGAGTTGTTTGTTTGTAATGTCGACGGTTCTGACCTGCGGCAGATCACCGATCTCGGCAATGCCAACTGGGCGCCGTTCTTTCATCCCTCGGGCGAGAAAGTGTTGTTTTCCTCAAACCACCGGAGCGAACGTGGGTTCCCGTTCAACCTGTTCATGATCAACCTCGACGGTTCCGGGCTGAAGCAGGTCACCTTCGACGAAGCATTCGACTCTTTTCCCATGTTTTCGAACAATGGGAAGTATCTGGCGTTTGCTTCTAACCGGAACAACGGAGGCACCCGGTCGACAAATTTGTTCGTTGCTGAATGGACTGACTGATGGAAGAAAAAACCAAAACCAGATTCTGGCAATCGCGCTGGCTCAAGAACATGGGCATCGGCGCCTTCCTGTTTTTCACGATCAAGGGCCTGGTATGGCTTGCAGTGTTCTTTGGTTTGTTTAAGTTTATCGGTTGTTGACCGGTAATGCATGCGACCCAATCCCGTCCTGATCCTCCCTGTTGTATTCGCAATAGCGGGCAGCGTAGTGCTGATCGCCGCGGGCGATGAAGTTGAGATCGCCAGCCAGCGGGACACGTTCATTCTGCGCCAGTGGCATTTCATCGCGTTTGGGATCCTGTTCAACGCAGCGCTCGTGATACTGTACCGCTGGCTCTTACAGGCAGAGATCAGCCGCACCTTCTTTACGCTGCACCTGGTCACCACCTTCCTCGGAATGGCCATCTTCCTCTACATGATGTTGCCGCTGAATGACGGTCAGGATCTGGATGCGATGTTGCGCGGGGTCACCTGGTTGTTGGTGAGTGCTTTTCTGGTGCTCACAGGATTTCTCATGCTGCTCGTGCTGGTCGCCCAACGCCTGCGTCGTCCACCGTCGTCGGAGGATGATGAACAATCGCCCTGAGCCCGAGTTGTACCCATGTGTCATGTTGTTGACGCGAATGTGAAAAGTCAGCGCGGCATGTGGTTACTCCACTGAATTGACCTATCTTACTCAAGCCCTGGCAACACTGTGAGATTTCATCGGATCCGAATGAAAGAGATGAGAACGTTGCTCTTGTTGGTGGTCGTGACGCTCGGATGGTCTGCAGGTCTTGAGGCCCAGGTTCCCTTTGTCTGCGACGGAAGGTTTTATGTGACCATGGTCAACTTTTCGGGGTCACGCTTTGTCGTGGTTGAAATAGACCCGGAAACCGATCTCGTAGATTTCAACACCATCCGTACCGATCTGGGTGTGATCATCAATGGCATTGGCTACCGCCCGGAGGAAAATCTCATTTACGGCGTGCATCCCAGCGAGCACTTTCTCTACCAGGTCGATGCCGAAGGTACCGTGACGGTGCTGGCAGACCTGCCACTGACACCCGGCAACTTTTACCTCGGCGCCGACATCACACCCGACGGACAATACCTCATGCTGGTGGGCTCGGTAGACATTGAGGGCATCCCCCTCGATGAGGAACTGATCCGGGTCGACCTGTCAGATCCGACCTATCCCGTATCACGCATCCTGCTGACCGGTGAACCGGTGAATATGCTGGACATCGCCTTCGACCCGACCAATGATGTGCTGTATGGCTTCGACTCGTTTGGTGACCGGCTGGTCACAGTAGGACTTGACGGGGCAGTCGTCACCGACTTTGAGCCGTCAACGTTGCTCGAGAATGCTGGTTCGGTCTTTTTCGACATCTTCGGCAACCTGTATGCCTATGGCAGCCCGGCCGGTACGACGCTCCAGAATACGCTGTACGCGGTCAATAAGGAGACGGGCGAGTTCCGCATTTTGACCACCGGGGAAACAGCCAGAGCGACCGATGGGTGCTCATGTCCGCACTCGGTGGAGATACAAAAAACCGTTTCACCCGAAGTCACGATTCCGTGTGGCTTCGTTGAGTACACCTTTGCAATAGCCAATCAGTCGCGCCGGCCCCAGGAGGGGATCGACCTGCAGGATCTGCTGCCTGCGGGATTTACCATCACCCAGATCCTGCGCAACCCGTTTGGAGGCACGGTGCAAAGTGGTGCGGGAACGGGCATGCTTGAGATCACCGACATGACCATTCCTCCGGGCATCGACAGCCTGATCATCGAGGTGGAGGTCGGGGATATTCCCGGCGGGGTGTATAAGAATCAGGCACAGTTGTTTGGCCTGCCCGTCGGACTCGGCGAATACCGGATCAGTGACGACCCGCGCACGTTGCGACAGCATGACAGCACCGAGTTGATCGTCAACCGGATCGATTTTGATACGCTCCATCTGGAGGCGTTGTACTGTGTCGGGGAAGCGGTTGAGCTGGATGCGAGTGCTTACGGTATTTCGTTTGCCTGGAGTACCGGTTCGACGGCGCCATCACTCCTGGTGGATGCGGTTGGTACCTATTCAGTGATGGCACAATCACCATGCGATACCGCCCTGATCGTATTCGAGGTTTCACAGTCGATGATTGATGTTTCAGTGGCCGCAGAACGGATCAATATTTTGATCGGCGATACCATCTCCCTGTTTAGCGATGTCACGCAGTCGGGTTCTTCCGTGGTATATGACTGGGATGATCCGGAATCCAATTCACTGGATTGTGACGCGTGTCCCATGCCCCTGGCATTTCCACTGGCCGACATCACCTACAGCTTGCAGGTGACCGATGAGGTGGGCTGTACCGATCTTGCATCAATCAGCATCAATGTGGACAGCGAAAACCGGATCTTCGCACCGAATGTGTTTTCGCCCAATGGCGATCAGGTCAATGATATCTTTTACCTCCAGGGCAAGGGGGTGATGGAGATTGCAACCTGGAGCATCTTTGACCGCTTTGGGAATACGGTACATGCTGTCCGGGGGGCCAGTCTCAATGACCCGTTGGCGGGGTGGAACGGCATGGTCCGGGACCGGTATGTGCTACCGGGGGTCTATGTATGGGTCGCCGAACTGCTCTTCTTTGACGGCACGTCGACAGTGGTGTCCGGTGACGTCACAGTCATGCGCTGACCGGCTATTCTCCTTCGGGGTCGGCAATCCTGACCCTCATATCCATTAACAACAAACGTTGATCACGCCATCCGCAGCGGAGCGTAACATCGCCATACTTGCGCACTGAGAGCGAATCAAAGTCATCCGACAAGGTGTAAAAACTTGTCGCATACCACTCCTTTGTCAGATCATTCTTGTCGATCAGGACGACCGTGTCGACTTCAACAGGGGCACATGCGATGCGCTCAGCAGGTGTTTCCGGGCAAGCACATGGGTCCGACGGTGTGGCACAGGAGATCCACATGACAACCATCAGGCAGGCGGTTTGGTAATAGGTCCTCATGTCTGGATAGATGCGCCGGATGCGTGCAGTGGCGGGTGTACTTTTCCTTTTCCTTCGAGAAACCAGCGCCGGTTGAGAAGTCACTGATTAGGCTCGCGATGCGCATTGATGTCATCACAATTGACGGGTGCGTAGATTGAGAAGAGCCTTGAGCATGCGTCGTCCCAGATACAGCGGATCGTGGCGCCACCGAGGCGTTTCTCCACGATTGAATCTCCGGGGGATGTCTCGGCATAGTAGGACGTGATGAAACACGTCGTACTGGAGTCCTGCGGATGAAAGGTCTCGATGGTATCGCGTTGTGTTACGGCATCGTCTGCAGGGATGTCCTGGGCGGACATCGGGCAATCACAGCGAGCACCTGTCTCGCTGCAGGCCGGTATAGCAATAAGGAACAGGAATAATGGAAAGAAGAGCTGTGTTTTCATATCAAAGAATATAACGTATTGTGATCGCATACCCAAAGTCAATTCTTTCTACCAGAAAATCTGCGCCTTTTTTGCCGGACAATTGATAAAAATAAATATCTTTCTTTTGCTTTTGACACCGGGTGCGTAAACCCGTCCACCCCTGCTTCCGGTGTTTTTGATTGCATAGTCCACCCTCGGATTTCGTATTGAATTGCTACAACGTATGCAGCGTATGTGGCCTGGAAGTGTATTGCACCAATTGTTCACTCATTAAAACACACCATGATGAAGCCATTACAGCTTTTCCTATTGCTTTTCTCCCCACTCTTTGTATTTGGCCAGGGGCAGGTAGGTAAAGACATCACCAGTCTGCGCAACAGCGGTGAGATCTTCGAAACTGTCAGCCTGATGCAGTACCTCACTGAAGATCTTGGCAGCCGGTCTGTCGACGAGCTGGCCAAAGGAACACTGATGATGCCGGATCTGGCGGCCATTCAGCAGTTGCAGCGGTCACAGCTGGGTGCGATCACCCTGCAACTCCCTGCTGAGGACAACAGCACGCTGACCCTTGAATTGATGCAGCATGAGATCCTGACGCCTGGTTTTCAGCTCTTTACCAGCAGCAGCCCGCAGACAGCGATCCCGTACACAGCGGGGATGTACTACAAGGGGATCATCCGCGGAATGCCCAATTCGGTGGCAGCGATCAGCGTGTTCAACGACGAAGTACGCGGGGTGATCAGCTACAAGGGCGGCAATCTCGTGCTTGCCCGGTTGCGCGATTCCCGTGAAGGGATCCACGTGCTGTACAACGATGCCGATCTGCTGCGCCGTCCCGACTGGGAGTGCGCAACGCCAGACGATGTGGTCACCTACGACATGGACCAGCTACATGAGTTTGCTCAGCGTGATGTTGGCGATTGCGTGAAATTGTACATCGAGATCGACGACGATATTGTGACCGACAAAGGCGGTGCAACCGGTGCGACCAACTATATCACGGGTCTCTTCAATGAATCGATTACGCTCTATGCCAACGACGGGATCGAAATGGCGATCAATGAGATCTTTGCCTGGACGACCAACAGCCCGTATTCAGGCAGCTCGTCTTCGGCGATGCTCAATTCGTACCAGGCCAACACCGGTTCGTTTAATGGGGACCTCTCGCACCTGGTAAGCTACCAGGCGAGTGGCGGGATCGCTGCAGGTTTTTCGGGTATCTGCAATCCGAATCCGGACAACAGCAAGTGCTTCAGCAGCATCAACAGTACCTACAGTCAAGTGCCGACGTATTCGTGGTCGGTCATGGTGGTCACACATGAGATGGGACATCTGATCGGATCGCGCCATACGCACGCCTGTGTGTGGAACGGGAACAATACCGCCATCGACGGCTGCGCGGGATCTACCGAGGGCAGTTGCTCCCTCCCCGGAAATCCACCAGAAGGTGGTACTATCATGAGCTATTGTCACCTGACGAGTGTCGGGATCAATCTCAGCCTGGGCTTTGGGCCCCAGCCGGGTGATGTCGTGCGGGGTACCGTCAATGCCAGCGGCAATTGCCTCACCACTTGTGGTGGCCCTCCGCCGCCGCCATCGTATTGTGCTTCCAGCGGCTCCAACCAGAACTACGAGTGGATCCAGGCGGTGGCACTGGAGTCGATCAACAATACCAGTGGCAATAACAACGGGTATGCCGACTATACCTCGCTGAGCACCACGCTCAATGCCGGCAGCAACTACACGCTGACCGGCACCCCAGGTTTTGCGGGCAGTTCGTACACCGAGTACTGGAGCGTATGGATCGACTACAATAACGACATGGACTTTGACGACGCGGGAGAGCAAGTGGGGAGTGGCTCCGGCTCGGGCAATGTGAATATCTCCTTTACGGTGCCATCATCGACGGGAGCAGTGACCACACGCATGCGCGTCTCGATGCAGTACAATGCACCCCCGCCGGTCTGCGGCTCATTTACCTACGGTGAGGTCGAAGACTATACGGTGGTCATCTCAACGGGTGGTGGCCCGACCTGCACCGACGGCATCCAGAACGGGGATGAAACCGGTGTTGATTGCGGTGGCTCTGTGTGTCCGCCGTGCCCGACCTGCGATGATGGGATCCAGAATGGGGATGAGACGGGTGTTGACTGCGGCGGATCGGTCTGCCCGCCCTGTCCGACCTGTGATGACGGCATCCAGAACGGAGATGAGACCGGTGTCGATTGTGGTGGTTCCGTCTGTCCGCCCTGCCCACCTGGTGGGGGAGGCACACTCTTTGCCCATTACTTCGAGACCGGCTGGGACGGCTGGATCGATGGTGGCAGTGATTGCTATCGCTACTTCGGCAGCCGCTCCTGGGAGGGCAATTACTCGATTCGCCTGCGCGACAACTCTGGCACCAACTCGGCAATGACATCAAGTGTCTACGACGTCAGTGGATTCAGTTCGCTGGAGATCGAGTTCTATTTTTATCCGTACAGCATGGAGACTGGCGAAGATTTCTGGGTGCGGTTCTACGACGGGTCGAGCTGGCATACGATCGCAGCGTACGCCAGTGGAACAAGTTTCAGCAATTACAACTTCTACGTGGCGACGGTGACCATCACCAGCGCCCAGTACAATTTCCCGTCGAATGCGCAATTCCGCTTCCAGTGCGACGCCAGCACGAATTCGGATCACATCTATATTGATGCAGTGACAGTCACGTACGACGGAGGCGGAAGCCTGGTGGAGCCAGGGCAGACGATCCGCAGGCTGACCGGAGATGGTATGGATATCGAACCAGCGCCGCTGTCGCTGTCCGAAGTGCCGGAAGGAGAAGTTGCCATTTATCCGAACCCGGCAACGGACCAGCTCAACATCCATTTTGAGGACGAGATCGCCGGAATCCGGGTCATTTCTGCGGAAGGCGTGGAGATACGGGAATTGGAGGTAAGCGAGGATTTCCGGCGGATCGACACGAGCACCTTGCCGTCCGGCATGTATATCGTGATGATCCAGCATGACGGAGAGTGGACCCCTGTCAAGTTTATGAAACTCTGAGAGTGAATTGAATAAGCTGTTCATACGATCCCCGGCATCGACAAGATCCGGGGATCATTTTGTTTGGAGTGTTTGATATCACGCGTCATCCAGACGGTCGTGCAAGCGCAGCCCGAGTTTCAACCGTTCCATCATCTGCAGGATACGACGAATCCGGGTGCTCTCCGATTTTGCGTCGTAGATCCAATCGATATAGGCCTTCTTTTCTCCGTCGGTCATCTCCAGAAATGTCTTCAGCATATGTGCCGGCTCTCCGTCAAAACACGCCATGATCTCATCCGGGATCTCAACCGGCCGGTCTTCGGGATACAATACGATATGGACCTCGTCGCCGGCTTCCTTGCCGATGCGCTTGCGGATCTCCTTTTTGACGGGCAGGAATAACCGGCCCTGGCCCATCGGCATCAGTTTGTAATGATCGAGTGGATAGTCGTCAATGCTGCCACGGACCGTGACCCAGCCAAAGGGGCGGGCAGGATCCTGTTTGATCTCAGGGATCTCGGCGTAGGTCCATCCGCCCTTGCCCGGGTACTTTTGCAGGCGATAGGTGCCGTCTACGAATGGGGTGTCATCTGCCATCTGCTGCTCGGTTGTCATTGCTGTCTGCGGGACTTGAACCGCTGTTCGATATCTTCCAGAATGGCCTGCCGCGATGACGCGTGCAGGACCGTGCGTTGGTTTTGCGTGATGATATGGAGTGCCACGAACAAGCGGATGCGCTCGTCCAGCAGATCACTTGCGCTGTATTGCATGATGGCAGGCAGAGTGCTGGGGCCAAAATCGCCAAGTTCATTCGCACGATCAAGGATATGCTGGAGAACAGGATCCTCGACCGTTCCGAAGTAATCGATGAGACGGGTCTCCCGGGAATGCAAGCTCACCACGGTAAACGTGTCACGCAAGATCCCGCGCTCTGCTTGTGGGATGCGGTGGGTTGCCATCAACGGATGTTCGTACCAGATCTCATCGCGCAGCGTCGCTGGCAGTGCTGCGACCAGGGCGTTCTGTGCGTCGATGGGCAATCCCCATGAAGTAAGATGTGCTGAACGCGATGTATCCATGACCCAATGGAAGAGATTCTCATAGCAGCCGACCGGTTGTTGGACACTGCTCCATTCTGAGCGGCACAGGTGATGATCCACAAAGTCCAGGATGCTGGTGAGACCATCGATCTCTTCTGGTGAAAATCGCGCGGCAAGAGCCGGGTCCGACTCCAGTTCATGATGATCCGAAGCATTGCAGGACAGGCATGCGAGGCTGGCCACGGCTAACGTAGTTCCGAGAATTCTGAACATCTGCCGGTAAGATCGATGGCAGGGCTGCAAGAGCATGACTTTTACAATATGAACACAAAACTGGCCGTGCCCCGTTTCATCGGATGGGCGAACGTAGCGCCAGGAACGACGAAAGCTATTTGCGCTTCAGGACGTACCAGCAATGCCTTGCCGTCTGCATCAGGAACTTTCCTTTCAGGCCGGCAGACTTAATGGCGCGCTCAAAGTCTTTCTTCCGGTAGAAGAAGTCGATCTGCTCGGAATATGGCTCTCCGTCGGTAAGAAAGACAGAAAGCAGCACCTTACCACTGGGTTTGAGCACCCGCTGCATTTCCGTCAGGTAGTGCCCCGACTCGTTCAGTGGCATATGCGTAAAGACCGACGCGAGCAGGATCGAGTCGAAGGCCTTGTCTTCATAGGGGAAGTGAAATTCAGCAGCATCGATCGAACCGTCGATCTGGTCCCATTCGTCGTAAGCGCTTTTGAGCTCAAACAGGTCGAAGGTGAAATGCGGGGCGACGCTGGAAATCTCCTTCCGGCACCACTCGATCATGCCAGGATGCCGGTCAAAGCCGGTGTAGGAGTTGATGTCGAGATCCACCAGGTGTCGCGTGAGGCGACCGCAGCCACAGCCGATATCCAGGAAGTCGCTGCCCGGCTCCAGCATCTCGAGCTTGTTGAG
>JAWWBX010000065.1:0-17713 GCA_033720735.1 Saprospiraceae bacterium | reverse complement strand
TCCATATCCAGGCCGGATACGATCACACGCGTGCCGCGCAACGCCAGTTTCTGACAGATTTCAGGCAGATATTCATCAAAGAATTGTGCTTCGTCGATGCCTACGACATCCACATCACGGGCCATATCCAGGATTTCCCGCGACTGGCCCACGGCGTTCGACAAAATGACGTTGCTGTCATGTGATACGACATTTTGCAGGTCGTAGCGCGAATCCGCCTCCGGCTTGAAGATCTCCACGCGTTGATTGGCAATTTTGGCTCTCCGCAATCGCCGGATCAGTTCTTCCGTTTTACCTGAGAACATGGAGCCGCAAATCACCTCGATCCAGCCCGAGCGCTGACCCCTGAATGATGGTTCGAGAAACATGCAGTAAAGATAGAAGGGATTCCAAACACGGTTGAACGTGAATTTCGGGCAGGAGGCACTTTATGCCTTGGCAGTGAAGTTCTATTTTTGAAGATCAAATACGATAAGACCAATGAACATGGAAAAGGCCAAGCGTATCCTGAAGAAAGTGCAGGCGTTGGTAGACAACATGGATGAACAGGGTACCGCCTCCTCGCTCGAGCGGGACTTGCTGCGCAGCTACTTGCGGGACCTTTATGAGGCCGTTTCGCAACCGGTGGAAGACACCGCGCCCAGGCCCAAATCGAAAGCGGCAGAGCCAATGGAAGTACAACACGTCGAAGCAGTGCCAGTGACGACGCAGGAGGAGCCCTCACCGGCAGCGGAAGCGGAAGTACCCGAGCCACCGGCAGCGGACCCGGAACCCATCCAGCAACCGGAGCCTGAGCCAGAATTGGCCAGTGTGACACATCCAGCGGTCGTCGACGAGATGCCGCAGCGTGATGCACCGGTGGCGGCCACGAAAGCTTCAACGACAGTGCGCGAGCGTCCGGCAGCACTGCTGGACCTGTTTGAAGTACGTGCGTCGGCCGAGGTCGCTGACAATCTCCAGTCGCAGCCGATCACGGCTATCCAGGATGAGATGGGGATCAATGAGCGCCTGCTGACGATCAATGAGTTGTTTGGGGGCAATCCACAGGCGTTTGACGAGGCCGTCCGGCATCTCAATGGCCTGAATGACTTCGTGGAGGCACGGGAATACCTGCTGGACGGACCCGCGCAGGAATATGTCTGGGCAGATGAAGAGCGTGCCAAAAAAGCACGTGTGTTTGTGCAGCTGGTACGCCGCAAGTACCTCTAACAGCCCCTGGTCCGCGGATGGCAGGCGTTGGTCCAAATCAACTGCCAATCCATCTGGTGACCTGCATCTTTCCAGCAGAAATCCTGTTATACTTTAACATTGCCAATGCAGAGCCGATAGCAAGTGAAAGAAAAAACCGTCAAGGCGATCGAAGCACTCCGCTTTCCCTTTTTCTTCATCGTTTTGATGTGGGCCGTGCACCTCTTTAAGGCCGCCACCGGCTTTCGATTGGCCAGCCTCGGTATTTTCCCGCGGGATGTGAGCGGTCTCAAAGGGATCATTACGGCCCCGCTCATCCACGGGGACTGGCAGCACCTCATTTCCAATACCGTACCATTGGCAGCACTCACGGCCATTATCTTTCTTTTTTACCGCCGGGTCGCGGTCAAGAGCTTTCTGATCATTTACCTGCTCACCGGGCTCGGTGTCTGGTTGATGGCACGCTCTGTCTACCACATCGGGGCGAGCGGGATCGTATACGGACTGGTCTCTTTCGTTTTCTGGAGCGGTGTGTTCCGGCGCAGTTTCAAGTCTATCGCACTGGCATTGGTGATCCTGGTGATGTACAGCGGGTATTTCCTCGGCATCGTGCCGGGTGAGGAAGGGATCAGTTGGGAGAGCCATCTGTACGGGGCCGTGGCAGGGATCATCGTTTCCTGGTTCTTCAAGAATGCCCTGGAGCAAGATGAAATACCCCGTCCGTTGCTGGATGAGGAGCCTTCCGACGAATTTCTCCTTCCCCGTGATGCCTTTGAGCGCACGCGTTCAGAACGCGAACAGGAGCGGTCGTTCTGGCGCTCTGACCGTACCTGACAGTTATTGATCCACTTGCGGGATTTGCAGTTGTGCGAGTGCCGACCGCACACTCCCCTCTTTTAACAACACCGCTTTGGCTGCGTCATACGTCAACTCGGGGTGACGGTGCAGGATCATTTTGGTTCCCCGGTCGACCAGCTTGTTGTTGGCGAGTTGCATGTCCACCATCTTGTTGTCCAGCACCCTGCCCAGCCTGATCATCGTTGTGGTCGTGATCATGTTTAACACCAGCTTCTGGGCAGTTCCGGATTTCATTCTTGTGCTGCCGGTCACAAACTCCGGCCCCACCACCACGACGATCGGGAAATCGGCATGCTCTGTCACAGGTGCCCCGGGATTGCAGGTGATGCAGCCGGTGACAATGCCGTGTGCACGCGCATCGCGGAGGCCGCCTACCACATAAGGTGTCGTCCCGGAAGCAGCAATACCGATCACGACGTCCCGGTCGTCGATCGCGCATCCGGACAAGTCCTGCCAGGCCAGTGTTTCGTCGTCTTCGGCGAACTCCTTGGCCTTTCTGATCGCCGCATCGCCCCCCGCGATCAGCCCGATCACCATGTCATGCGGCACCCCAAACGTGGGTGGGCACTCGGAAGCATCAAGAATCCCCAACCGTCCGCTGGTCCCGGCACCGATGTAAAACAACCGGCCACCGTCGGCCAGCTTCTCGACAATCACGTCAACGAGCGGCGTCAGGTCGTTGATCACCTGAGCAACGGCCAATGGCACCTTCTGATCCTCCTGATTGATATTGGTCAACAGCTCTCTGGTGGACATTTTCTCGAGGTGCCGATAGGCTGAAGGTGATTCAGTGATCTTTTGCATGGTGCGGCCGCATTGACTTCAGAAACAAAGTAAAACAAATCACCGCGGTGATGCGCATCAGATCATACGCTCAACACATACCCCGGCATAGCGGGCTCCGCAACGTTCTGGCTGTGCGTCAGTTGGTGTGGCACATGGCAGTGATCTGGCAGATGGTGTAATTTAGCGCCGCCATGAACATTCGGACACGGACTCTGACCTTGCTCGCCCTGCTACTCGGCAGTCTCCCTGCCCTGGCCCAGGCTGACTGGAGCCTGTCCAAGCAACAGCGCGGTGTTTCCATCTACACCCGTGACCATCCCGATTTCCCGGTCAAGGAATACCGCGCTGAGGTCACAGTGGGCGTGCCCCTTTCACAAGTCATCGCCTTCTTTGAACAGACGGCACGGCACGCCGAGTGGATGGCCGGAGTGGCCGATGTACAGCGGCCTCCGAAGGCCCCTGAAACATTGTTGTACATCCTTGAAATGCCCTTTCCCTTCCGCAACCGGTGCATGTGGTTGCGTCAAACCGTGGAATCCGTGGAGGGCCGTCATACGGTCAGCCTGCACGATACCGCAGGCTTCCCTCCGGAAGGCACCGTCCTGATCCCGAGGGTCCAGGGCTTTTGGCAGTTTGAGCGGATCTCATCCGCACAGACCCGCATCATTCAGCAATTCGTCACGGATCCCGGCGAAGCCATGCCCGACTGGCTGGTCAACCTGTTTATCGTAAAGCATCCCTACAAGACGATGCGCCAGGTTCGAGCTGCCCTCGAAGGTCAGGCGGTGCGCTGATCCCTGTACGAGATCATCCAGAGACCCAGGTAAGTCAGGAGGCCGTTGACCGCGAGGATCAGGAACCCCAGCTCAAAGCCACCGAGCAAGACATCGCTATGCGTATTCAGAAGATAGGACAAGACCGGTGCAATGAGGCACACGGCAATGACCCGGTTGTCCCGGATGCGGCGGCGGGTAAAGATCCCGAAGGCAAACAATCCGAGCAGCGGTCCGTAGGTGTAGCCAGCAGCGACGAAGAGCTGGTTGATCACCGCCTCGTTGTTAAGGGTATTGAAAAACAAGATGACACCGAAGAGGATGACCGAAAACGCCATGTGTACCACCCATCGCTGGCGCACCAACAAGCGCGGCGGCGCTGTGCTCTGGCGCTTTTCGAAATCCAGAAAGTCCACGCAGAAAGCGGTCGTCAAAGAGGTCAGGGCCGAGTCCGCACTCGAATAAGCGGCCGCGGTCAGTCCCAGCAGAAACATCACCCCGATCGCCGGCGGCAGGTAAGTGAGCGCGAGCGTCGGGTACAACTGGTCGGTGCGTTCCGGCACGTCAACGCCCAGATGGGCCGCATAGATGTACAGCAGTGCGCCCAGAGTGAGAAACAAGAGGTTGGCAACGACCAGGATGGAACTGAAGGTGAACATGTTCTTCTGCGCCTCCCTGATATTGCGACAAGTGAGGTTCTTCTGCATCATGTCCTGATCCAGACCAGTCATCACGATCGTGATCAAAGCCCCGCTTACCACCTGCTTGAAGAAATTATTGGGATCGGCCCACCCACCTTCAAAGAAGAAAACCTTGTTGAGGCCCTGCCCGGTGATCTCCCCGAACAACTGAGGCAGGCTCATGTCCATGGCCCGGCCGATCGCCAGGATGGTGAGCACCACCGCTGTCAGCATGCAGACTGTCTGCAGGGTATCAGTCCAGACGATGGTCTTGATCCCGCCACGGAACGTGTAAACCCAGATCAGCAGAATCGTCGTCGCCACCGTGAGCCAGAAAGGAACACCCATGGGATCCATAATGAACTTCTGCAGCACAATGGCGACGAGGAACAAACGAAAAGACGCTCCGATCACCCGGGACAGCAGGAAGTAGGCGGCTCCGGTCTTGTACGAGAAGTATCCAAACCGTTGCTCAAGAAAGCCGTAAATCGAGATCAGGTTGAGCCGGTAATAGATCGGCATCAGCACGTGGGCAATCACGAAATAGCCGATGACGTAGCCCACCACCAGTTGCATATAGGCAAATGCCTGGTTGGTACCGCCGGCGCCGACAACTCCGGGGATAGAGATAAAGGTGACGCCTGACAACGAGGCTCCGATCATCCCGATGGCCACCAGCAACCAGGGAGATTTGCGCCCTGCGATGAAAAACTCTGCGTTGCCTGCCTTGCGACCGGTCCACCAGGAAACGGCCATGAGCAACAGGAAGTAGGCGGCAATGATGCTGAGGAGGAGTACGGGACTGAGGGTCATGGACGTCAGAGAGCTGCGATAAGTGCCCCGAAAATAGTCAGCGTCAGGACCAGGTAGCCGGCATCAATGAGGAAGAGCGTCATACTGCGACGCGCAAACAGGTAGTTGATACCGAGTGACGTGGCCACCAGCCCCAGACCCAGGATGGATCCCATCAGGGCTCCGTCTGACCAGCCGGAGATCTCCTCCGGTTTGAACGCGGCCATTACCAGTCCGATGACACAGATCAGGATGAACGCTGGTCCGAACATGGCCAGGACATTGGTGTCGGGGGTCGGCGGCGTTTCAATGTGCCGCTGCCAGATGCGGCCGAAGACCGGCGGCGCATACCAGATGAAGCCCAGACCAAAGACTGCAACGGCACCGATGCCGACAGCGATCAAATTGATGTCAGAAAGTTCCATTGGTCAACCTGCACAAAATACAAAAGCCATGGTCACCAACAGTATCGAATCCGATATCGCACACGCGGGACGGTCGGTCCTATTCTGAAGCTTTGCCACCAAATGCCAGGTCGCCGGCGTCTCCGAGGCCCGGCACGATATATGACTTGGCGGTAAGCTCTTCGTCCTCAGCAGCAATCCAGATGTGTGCCCGCGGCCAGAGGCGCCGCATGTAGGCCAGCCCGTAGGAAGAGGCGATGATGGAAACGAGGTGCAGCTGCTTCGGTTTGCCGTTGCGAATGATCGCCTCCAGTGCCTTGTCCATCGAACTGCCCGTCGCAAGCATCGGGTCACATACGATCAGGATCTTACCGGCAATATCCGGGCAGTTGATATAATCAACGCTGATATCGAATGTGCCGTCCTTGTGATGGATCCGCTGGGTGGCGATCACCCCGTTGTCTGCGTCTGGGAAGTAGTTGAGCATGCCCTGATGCATCGGCAATCCGGCACGTACAATCGTCACCAGCACAATATCGTCCTGGGGACGGTAACAAACTGCCGTACCCAACGGGGTCTCCGTTTTAACGGCAACGTAATCAAATGCCTTGCTGATTTCGTAGGCGAAGATCTCGCCGAGTTTTTCCATATTCCTCCGAAACCGCGCACGGTCGGTCTGTAGCTGTACGTCGCGCAATTCCAGGACCAGGGTGCTCGCCACTGAGTGCTGATCGCAAATGTTGTGTACCATCCGCTCGTGATTCGGTGCTATTATAGTGAATTTTGCTGTTGCACTCTGCTCGTCCAATCTGTGATCGTGGTCCATATCCATTGCACGGACCGCACCGACACTTTTTGTCCCGAAGGCGTTATCAGGCCACACACCGAATTTTTTAACTTTAATTGCGTTAAGAGGATGATATGTACATGTTGAAGCGATGCCTCATCGGATTTGCCATGATCGGCGTACTCGGGCCTGCCTTGGGTCAGACAGTGATCCAGCCCAAGCAGATCGATTATGGATTGCGTGGGATCCTCTACAAGGAGGAGCGCGCCTTCGACCTGCAGATCCACACCAACGGGATCGCGTTGGGATATACGGTGGGTGACATCCGGAAGTATTATCTGACGCGCTATTACCACGTAAACCTCGGGGTCCTCAAGCACCCGAAGGAATATCGCCAGGCCGTCAACTTCCAGGGTGGCAACCTGTTGCTGAAATCCTCTTCGGCGTTTGCGTATGGCAAGCAAAACAACTTCATCGTCGCCAGGGCGGGCATCGGTGAAAAACGCTATCTCTCCGAAAAGGCCAAGCGCAAGGGGGTGGCGGTCGGCATCAACTACGAGGCCGGGGTCTCGCTGGGCTTCCTCAAGCCCTACTATCTGAATATCAACCGTGTGGAGCCCACGGGGGAAGGATCGATCGTGGCGGAAAAATACACCGAGGAGAATGCCGAGATCTTTCTCGATGCCAATCGCATCTACGGTTCTGCGTCATTCTTCAAAGGCATCGACGAGATCACCATCCAGCCCGGTTTGCACGGCAAATGCGGGGCGCATTTCAGTGTCGGAGCGTTCGATGAATACGTCCGGGCGCTGGAGGTTGGGGTCATGTTCGACCTGTACTTCAAGCGCGTGCCGATCATGATCATCGACAACAACCTGCCCTTCTTCCTGAATGCCTACGCGACGCTGCAGCTTGGCAAGCGACGCTAGTCGCTGTGTGAGACTTTAAAAGTCTCAAAGACTTTTGAAGTCTTCAACTACCTTTGACCCTGAACATTCTGCTGATCTGCGCATTATTGCTACGAGATGATTGAACTACCTGTTGTCGACCGCCAACCACGCCAGCGCAAACCCGACTGGCTGCGGGTGAAGCTTCCGATCGGAGAGAACTACCGGCGTGTCCGCAACCTGGTTGACAAATACAACCTCCACACCATCTGCCAGAGTGGCAATTGCCCCAACATGGGCGAGTGCTGGGGTGCGGGGACAGCGACGTTTATGATCCTGGGCAACGTGTGCACCCGCTCTTGTTCGTTTTGTGCTGTCAAGACCGGGCGCCCTCCTGAATATGATGAAGACGAGCCGCGGCGTGTCGCCGAAGCAATCCGGCTCATGGAGGTCAAACATGCCGTCATCACCTCCGTCAATCGTGATGAACTGAAAGACCGCGGTGCTGCCATTTGGCATGAGACCGTTCGTCGCGTCAAGGCGTCATCCCCCGACACCACGATCGAGACCCTGATCCCCGATGTCAAAGGGAACTGGGAGGCCCTCGAACACATGATCAGCGCTGGTCAGGAAGTCGTGTCCCACAACATGGAAACAGTGAGGCGGTTGTACCGGCTGGTGCGCCCGCAGGCGAAGTATGACCGCAGCCTCGAACAGATCAAGCGGACCAAGGCCTATGGCAAGCGCACTAAATCAGGCATTATGGTGGGCCTGGGCGAGACGCGTGATGAAGTCCTGGAGATCATGGATGATTTGCGGGCCCATGACTGTGATGTCCTGACGATCGGCCAGTATCTGCAACCAACCCCGATGCATCTCGCGGTCGCTGAGTATGTGCATCCGGACACCTTCGCAGATTATCGTGAAGAGGGCATGCGGCGCGGATTTGATTTTGTGGAGAGTGGGCCGCTGGTACGCTCTTCCTATCACGCTGAGCGCCACCTGTAGGGCTCTAGCGCCACCCGTAGGCTTTCCGCATTTTTGAGTAGATCTCGGTGTTGTCGTAGATGCCTGCAAAGCGTTCAGACCCTGGTCCGTAGGCAAAGACAGGGATCATGGATGCCGTATGCCCACCGGTGGTGAAACTCACATTCAGATCATCCATCGTCGACTCCGGATTGATGGCAAACCCCCCTGTCTCGTGATCCGCAGTGACGATGAGGAGCGTCTCACCATCCCTTCGGGCAAAATTGTAGCAGATGTCGATCACAGCGTCGAACTCGACGAACTCGCTGATCACATAGTCAGGATCATTGGCGTGCCCGCCCCAGTCGATCTGCGACCCTTCGATCATCAGAAAAAACCCGCGACGTCCCCGCTCCTCCAGAAACTTGAGGCTGAACTGGGTCGCCGGGATCAGGTAGTCGCGGCCGCCGCTCGCCGGGAGAGGTTCTTTGTCGGCAGTGAGATAACCAAAATTCTTGCGCTCCTGTACAAAGACATCGTTGAAGGGGGTCTCGAAGTAGTCAGTGATATAATAGCCCTTCCGTCTCAGCGCATCGTACAGGTTGCGGCCGTCCTCCCGCCGGTCAAAAAACGACTTGCCACCGCCGATAAACAGATCAATGTCGGTCTCCAGAAACTGCAACGCGATTTGCTCGTACTCCCTCCGGTTGACAACGTGAGCGATGAACGACGCCGGGGTCGCATGCACGATCGAGGAAGTAGCCACCAGACCGGTGGCCAGTCCACGCTCTTCGGCTTCTTCCAGAATGGTTTGCACCGGCTGCCCCGTCCCATCCACGCCTACGGCGCCGTTGAAGGTCTTGACGCCACAGGCAAACGCTGTCGCGCCCGCAGCCGAATCCGTGACCAGGTTGTCAAGTGAATGACATTTATGCAGACCAACCACGGGAAGTCGCTCGAGTGCGGTCTTGTTGCCATTGAAGTACATCCCTCCGGTGATCTGCGACAAACCCATGCCATCACCGATCAACAAAATGACATTGCGCGCCTTGCGGACGGGCTCGTTCTTGACAGGAGTCGTAGGCTGGGTTCCCTGATCTGCTACGGGTATCGAGCGGCTGCACGACAACAGTCCCAGACACACGAGCAAGGACAAGATGTATTTCATGAATGGAGCATCGGATTATCTGATCAGGTATCTTTTGCCAGGAAGCGCTTTCACAATCCCCTTGAACTCCAAACTTAACAAAACCGTGGCAAGTTCACTCAGGGGTAATTTGGACTGCGCCGCAAGCGCGTCAATTTCCATGGTCTCGTGGAGACTCACCAGCTCGACAATCAGTCGTTCGGTCTCGTCGAGATCCGGAAACATTTCCCGCTGATGTCCCCCGGAATCTGCCGTTTGCTGGTCCCAGCCAAGCAATGCCGCAACATCCTGACCGTTGGTGATCAAATGGGCCTTGTGCTCACGGATGAGCAGGTTGCAGCCCTGCGACCGGCTGTCACTCACGCGGCCGGGTACTGCCATGACATCTTTGTGGAAGACATTGGCAAACTCCGCCGTGATCATCGACCCTCCGGATCTGCCTGATTCGACGACGATGACAGCATCGACCATACCGGCGACAATGCGGTTGCGCGCCGGGAAATTCTCCTTGTCCGGACCAGTCAGATAGTCAAACTCTGTCACCAGCCCCCCCGATGGCATCATGCGCAGGGCTAGTTTGCGGTGTGCCTGCGGATAGACCCGCCCGCATCCGCTGCCCAACACCCCGATCGTAGGTAATCCGTACTGCAGCGCTGCGCGATGTGCAGTCACGTCGATGCCGTAGGCCAGTCCACTGATCACCGTGGGGCCATACTCTGACAGATCCCTGATGATTTGCTCACAGGCAGCAATACCATAGGGGGTGGGTTGGCGCGTCCCTACGATGGCCACCATCCGCGCGGCATTCAAATCCAACCGGCCCTTTCCGTAGAGCAGGATCGGGCTTTGGTTGTAGTGGATCAAGCGCTGCGGGTAGGATGCGTCGAGATAAAAATGGACCTGGATATCGTGCTCGATCACCCGCCGGAGTTCCGCTTCCGCTTCGATCAGTACTTCGCGCCTGAGGATATTCCGGGCCAGGGTTGCACCGACACCTGGAATCCGCTGGAGTGCCGCTGCACGCTGCCGGAACACAGCTTCGACGCTTCCGCAATGACTGACAAGATGACGGGCTGTAACGGCCCCCACCTGGGGGATCATTTTGAGGGCGATACGATAGAGAAGGTCTGGTGAACGGTTCATATGGGTGGTTTTGCAGGTGATCGGGTGTCCCGTCTATTCCCGTTGGCGCAATGCCGGATCCAGTTGATAGGCCTTTTCCAGGAACTGATTCCCTCGTTGCGGGTCGCCCCAAACCAGGTAGTTCCTGCCGATCGCCCAGTTGATCAGGGCATTGTTGGGATCCAGCTGAAGTCCGTAATTGAGATAGATATGGGCGTAATCATAGCGGCGTACTTGTTTGGAGAGGATCTCATAACCGACCCGGTAGTACCAATCCAGAAGTTTCTCCACGTCGCGCCCACGGTTGTTGAGGTACTCCATGTATTGCTGAATGTATGCTACGTTCGGCTTCCTCGACAGGACCTCCTCAAAACCCTTCAGCAGCTTGTCCAGATCGCGATCGTACCGGTAGTACTCGGCGATCAACCCGCTTTTCATCTGGTTGGCACTCAAGTAGTTGGGGATGATCGACAAGGCCTTGCTCACATAGGCATCGGCTTCTTCGACGATCCTGAGCCGCTCTTCGCGGTCGTCTACTTTCAGGGCCTCATTGTACAATGCGGTACCGTAAAAGCAATTGGCACGGGCACTGTTCTTACTGACAGCGATCCCTGAAGTGTTGAGGCTCAGCGCGTTTCGCCACGTTGGTATCCGGTGGACCGACTTGGCAGCAAAGCCAGCCACATACAGCCCCAGCACTGCCACAGCAACCCATTGCCAGCGTGGATGGCGCTCACGCAGACGCATCAGGTAGTATGGCAAGGCCAGACAAAAGGCCAGGCTGGGCATGAAGGCAAACCGCTCATTCATGAAGGTGCCGATCGGGAAGAAGACATTCGATACCACCGACAGCGTGGCGACAAAGTACAGGATGCAAAACGAAATGATCCATTTGCGGCGCAGTCCTGCAAGAGCTACTACAGCCAGAACGAGGTAGATCAGCAGCGAGATCAGGGTGCCCGCCTGGCCCCAGTCCATCACCGGCACGTGATATGGATAATAGTCGTGGGTCAGGGGGTGCGGAAACACCAACAGACGCACATATTCGCCCAGCGTGTACATCACGGTGGCCGAATGTTGTCCGGTGGTCATACCCAGGAACGGGTTGTTGAGCAGATCACTGCTGGTGTTTTCCGAAAACAAATATCCGATCACACTGATGCGAACAGCCAGATACGCAACGGTGGCGACCACCGCCGGAACGATACAAACCGCCCACTTCGGCAGCCGGGTATCGGTAAAGAAGTAGAGCGCCAGGGGAATGACAGCCAGGAACGTAATGGTATTCTCCTTGGCCAGCAGACCGAGAAAGAAGATGAGTCCCGAAGCCAGCAGCCAGGGCAGTGAACGCCGGTATACATACCGCAGGACGGCGTAAAGCGCCCCGACGGCACCCAGCATGGCGAGGATTTCGTCGCGGCCCTTGATGTTGGCAACGGCCTCGGTGTGCACGGGGTGCAAGGCAAACAGCAGGGTCGCCAAAAACGGGATCGCCAGATACCAGCGCTCACTCCGGTGCCTGATCAGGAGGACCGACAACACCCGGAAGATGAGTAAGCACAAGAGGCCATAGCAGACGCTGTTGACCAGGTGATAGAGCCAGGTCGCCTCACCCACCAGTTCATACTCTGCCGCAAACATGGCCAGTGACAGAGGACGGTAGCGAGAGCCGGCCACCAGGTCCTTCTGCTCGCCGAAATACCCCGTAAAACTGTCGTGGGCAAAGATCTCCGGAATGCCTCCCAGCCCTTTCTTGGTAAAGTTGTTGTCCTTGATGACGATCTGATCGTCCAGGACAAACTCGTACGGCAGGGTCATGGTATACAGGGCCACGCACGCGCCGAACAGTATCACGGCTTCCCGCCAGTGTTTCGCCCAGAATCCACTAGCAAACGGGTCGATCGTACGTTTCTTTTTGCGTCCTGACTTACGGCGTGACGTGGGCTTGGCCATTCAGGTGTCGTTTGCCGCAAATTAGCAAGAATTCACTTGGTGACCGGCATGGTTGATTTTGCATGGATATCACCGATATTTTGCCTAATTTGACCTGTCAACTAACCTGAGTTCCCATGTGGCGCCTGTTCTGTACGGCACTTGTGCTGGGGTTGGTTATCCATAGCACCGACGCCCAATTCAACCTCAAAGTAGGTTATCGTCTAGGTATTCTGGATGCCCCCGTTCATGATGCGATCATCCAGCAGCACAACCTGCTGAACGATAGTTATTCCACCATTTTTCGTCCGCTGAAGTCCCTGCACGGCTTTGAGTTGGGTGTGCGGCAACGCAACCGCAACGTCTCCTATGAGTTCGGTTGGAAACTGCAGCGCAACATGCAAAAGGCCACGGGCAACTTTATAGATGGGACACCCTACGAAAATCAGCTCACCTACGAGTTTCAGGCCATCTCCACCGGGCTGTACGGACACCTCGGCCCGGTCAGCATCGGAGGCTCCCTGGACTACAACTTCCTGCGCATCAAACAGAATTTTGTGGAGCCGGATCAGGACGACTCGATGAAGGACAATCTCTTCAGCAGTGATTTTTCACTGACCTATACCTTTCCAAGCGATGGGGTTGTAACCCTGGCGCTGCAACCCTACTTCCGTGTCAACTGGGGTCAGTACGATATTACGCCACTCTACGAGTCGCTGACCAACAGCGTTGCGGAAGGGCCGCGACCCATGCGCGAAAAGTTTGCGATGTACGGGTTTTCCGTCATCGTCTACAACGGATATCAGTAACCCGGATCAGGCAAACGCCCGTTCGATCAGATCGGCCTGCTGCTTGTCATGGACTTTCTTGAAACCGGTTGCCGGTGAAGCGCTTGCCTTGCGCGCCACGACTTGCAGATCCTGAAATGGCAAGAGGCCGCGAATGTAGGTCCACGCCCCCATGTTCTCCGGTTCCTCCTGTACCCACACCACCCTGGCCTGGCCGTATCGGTCTTCCAGTGTCTGCAACACCCGCTTCGGAATCGGATACAGTTGTTCGATGCGCACGATCGCCACATCGTCATGCCCGTCCTTCTTTTTCGTTTTAAGCAGGTCATAATACACCTTACCGCTGCAGAGCAGCACTTTGCGCAGTGACCCGGTTTTCTCGCCTACCTCCGGATCGTCATAATACTCGTTGAAGGTCTGACCATCCTCGAAGACCTCAAACGATGAAACACACAGAGGGTGCCTCAGGAGTGACTTAGGTGACATCACGATCAGTGGCTTGCGGAAGGGCCGGATCAGTTGGCGACGCAGTACGTGGAAGAAATTGGCAGGTGTCGTGAGGTTGACCACCGTGAGGTTGAACTCGGCACACTGCTGCAGGAAGCGCTCTAGGCGCGCACTGCTGTGCTCAGGTCCCTGCCCGGCATACCCATGCGGTAACAGCATGACCAGACCACTCATCCTGCGCCATTTGCTTTCCGCCGCGGAAATGTACTGGTCAACGATGGTCTGCGCACCATTATAGAAGTCACCGAACTGCGCCTCCCAGATGACGAGAGAATCCGGCGTGGCCAGTGAATAGCCATACTCAAAGCCAAGCACCCCAAACTCGGAAAGCAGCGAGTTGTAGATCATGAAGCGACCTTGTTGCTCACTGAGACCACTGAGGCGATTGTAAGCCTGATAGGACTTCGCATCATACAGGATGGCATGCCGGTGCGAAAAGGTTCCGCGCTTGACGTCCTGACCACTCATCCTGACATCCTTGCCATCCATCAGGATCGAGCCGTACGCCAGCAACTCGGCCATCGCCCAGTCGAGCTTGCTCTCATCGAGCAATCCATGCATCCCTTTCAACAATCTGTTGAATTTGCCCAGCGGCGTGAAGCCATCCGGCACGGTGACGAGATGCTGGAGAATGTGGTCCCGTTGCTCTGCCGGGATGCCGGTGTCGGGAGATGTTTCGAAGTCCTCGGCTGTCACATTCTTTTTGAGCTGACGCCAGGCCTGCTCCGATTCCTGATATTCATACGGCAGGGGCTTCTCCTTGACCATGTCGAGCCGGCGCTGCAGCTCAGACCAGAAGTTGGTCTCCATGTCCTCGGCCAGACTGCGTTCGACGTCACCGCGTGCGGCAAGCCGGCCTACATAGATCTCCCGCGGATTGGGATGATTCTGAATGATCCGGTACATCTCCGGCTGGGTAAACTTGGGATCGTCTCCTTCGTTGTGCCCGTGCCGCCGGTAACAGACCATGTCGATAAATACGTCATTGTTGAACTTCTGCCGGTACTCGACGGCCAGCCGGGTTGCAAAGACGACGGCCTCAGGGTCGTCTCCATTGACATGGAAGACCGGCGCCTGGATCAGGCTCGCGACACCTGTGCAATACGTAGACGAGCGCGCGTCATCAAAGTCGGTGGTAAAACCGATCTGGTTGTTGATGACAAAATGAATGGTTCCGCCGGTGTAGTAGCCGTCGAGCTGGCTCATTTGCACGACCTCGTACACGACCCCCTGAGCGGCGATCGCCGCATCACCATGGATGAGGATCGGCATGATCCGGTCGTAATCGCGGTCGTAGAGGATATCGGCTTTAGCGCGGGCAAATCCTTCCACGACCGGGTCGACAGACTCCAGGTGCGAGGGGTTGGGGACCAGCTTGAGATGCACAGTCTTGCCGGTGGTGGCCTCGATCTGGGAGGAGAATCCGAGATGGTACTTCACATCCCCGTCACCAAAACTGAGGTCGGGGATCGACGTGCCCTCAAACTCGTTAAAGATCTGCTCATAGGTCTTGCCCATCGTATTGGCCAGGACATTGAGGCGGCCACGGTGGGCCATCCCGACGATGAACTCCTCCACCCCGGCCCGCGATGCCGTGGAGATCATTTCATCCAGGGCCGCGATCGTCGTTTCACCGCCCTCCAGAGAAAATCGTTTCTGGCCGACATACTTGGTGTGCAGGAACTTTTCGAAGACGACAGCGCCATTCAGCTTTTCCAGGATGCGCCGTTTGGTCTCGATGTCCAGCCCGTAGTCCGGCTCGAGCGGTCGCTTTTCGATCTTCTCACGCAGCCATTTGCGCTTTTCGTTGTTCTCGATGTGGGCAAACTCAAAACCGATATTTCCGCAGTAGATGGTCTTCAGCCGGTCGATGATGTCGCGGAGGGTCGCATCCTCAAGGCCGATGGTCCACCCGGCCGTAAAGCGGCGGTCAAGGTCATCATCGGAGAGGTAGTAGTCATTCAGATTGAGATGGGGCCTGCGGTCCCGGCGTGTCCGGATCGGGTTGGTCGTGGAAAGCAGGTGACCACGGGTGCGAAAGCCGTGAATGAGCGATAGCACGTTAAACTCCTTGCGCGTGTCTGCATCCGTCGCCTGACCAGCAGAAACGCCGTCGCCATTGACCTGCTGCCCAAACTCAAATCCCTGGAAGAAGGTGCGCCAGCCCGCCTCGATACTCTCGGGATCTGCGAGATACTGGTGGTACAATTTATCGATGTACTCAGCTGGGGCATTGAATATGTATGAGAAATCCTTCATTTAACTCCTGATTCCATTATATTTACACATGACAAATAACTTGCATGTGATCTAATGATCACAAATTGCAATGTCATTTTCATATCTTTTAACACCGAACTTGCGATCCGGGGGTAAAGATAACCTTCGTCGGCGCGTGAAACAACGATCGGATCGTCATCGGCGTTTTGATACAGAACAACTACCAGATAACATCTTCCTGCCCGCTTTACCGACAAGTCATCACCCCGTGGGTATCATCTATTGAACATAAATTTCTCAGATAACTATTCACAAGTAAAACATGAAGTATGAAACGAATGCTTTACAACTTGCCAGCCCTGGTCATGGCATTGCTGCTGATGGCAGCTCAGAATGCTGATGCGCAGTTTACCGCATCCGGCACCGTGACCGACTCCGGTGGAGAGCCCCTCATCGGAGTAAGCATCAGTGTCAAGGGCAGCACGGCGGGTGCCGTTACGGACATCGATGGTCGCTTTTCCATCGAATTACCGGGCACCTCGGCGGTCCTCGAATTTTCTTATGTGGGCTATCAGTCGGCCTCGGTGTCTGTCTCTCGCAGTGACGGTCCGCTTCAGATCACGATGCTTGAAGCGTCGACCCAACTCGATGAGGTCATCGTCACCGGACTGGCCACTAATGTCAAGCGCAGTAACCTGGCCAACTCCGTAGCGAGTATCGATGCCAGGGAACTGACCGGTGTCACTTCCCAGCCTACCATGGATGGGGCCTTGTACGGAAAGTTCAAAGGTGCGGAGATCCGATCCAACTCGGGTGCTCCCGGGGGTGGTATGTCCGTCAAGCTGAGAGGTGTGACCTCTATCTTCGGTGACCAGCAGCCGCTGTATATCATCGACGGGATCTACCTCGACAACTCGACCGTCTCCCTGGGAACGAACATCGTTTCTGCCGCTGCTGGCGGTGGTAACACGTCGACCAATCAGGATGATGCGTCCAACCGTATCGCGGATATCGATCCCGAAGACATCGAGAGCATTGAGATCCTGAAGGGTGCCTCTGCCGCAGCGATCTACGGATCACGTGCTGCCGGAGGTGTGGTCATCATCAAGACCAAGCGTGGACGTGCAGGCGACACACGGGTGTCGTTGTCCCAGAGTATCGGCTTCTCGCAGCCAACGCAACTATTAGGCACGCGCGGCTGGACGGAGGCCAAGGTGCGTGAGGTCTTCGGAGACGCCGACGCCAACAAGTTTAATCAGAATGGCGCGACAGACTATGAGGCAGAACTCTACGATAACACCAACCTGCTCGCCACCACCCGCCTCGAGATCTATGGCGGATCTGTCAACACCAGATACCTCGTGGCCGGTACCTTCAAACATGATGACGGGATCGTCGACAATACCGGTTATGAAAAGGCATCATTGCGTCTGAACGTCGATCACAAGTTCAATGACTGGCTCGATCTCGACGTGACCAGCAACTACGTCAACTCGACGGCCGACCGTGGATTCTTCAACAATGGGAATACCAATACCACGATCGGTTATGCACTTGCCTTTACCAGGCCGTGGGACGATCTCTTCCCGGACGAGGATGGCAACTATCCAGCCAACCCAAGTGTGGGGTCGAACGTCCTCGAAACGGTTGCTCTGATCACCAACCGCGAAAAGATCAACCGCTTTATCGGCGGTGCAACCGCAAATGTGCGCCTGTTTACCAACAACGAGCACAACCTGCGGTTGTCACTCCGCGCCGGTGCTGACCAGTACACGCTGCGCACCACGGGGATCTTCCCACAGCGTCTGTCCTTCTACCGTGATCCAACGAGCCTGGGTGGTGTGTCGATCTCCGGAACGACGGTCAACACCAACAC
>JAWWBX010000064.1:0-17751 GCA_033720735.1 Saprospiraceae bacterium | reverse complement strand
TGATCGCATCCCGCTCATCGTAATCTCGGCTGGCGTGCAATGAATCCCAGTCCGCGGTGATTTCCAGGTGGAGATCGTCGCCAGAACGCCAGTGTTCGAACAGTGAGGTTTGACACAGGCTCGCGGTTGCCGGTAAGCATAGCAGGCAAATCAGGACTGTTCTTAAATCCATGGGTATGGTTTGGAAAGGGCTCACTCTTTGATCAAAGATCAAACTAAAAATTCGATTTTCAGGGTTAATATTGCACGGCCCGTGCCAGGCTATTGTTTTTTTACGTGGGATTAACATACTATATACCGATCCTGATTGCGTGGAGTTCCTTCGTTGGAGGCGTATCGGTTGAGTCACCCCAAAAAGTCGTCGAACGGCCCAAAAACATCGTCCTGATCATTGGTGACGGCATGGGACTGGCCCATGTCGCAGCCGCCATCCACGACGCCACCGAGCCACTGCTGATCGAAGACTTTCCGGTGGTCGGCCTTCAGAAAACACACTCTGCCAGCCATCTCGTCACGGATTCGGGTGCAGGCGCAACGGCGATGTCCTGCGGGGTCAAGACGTACAACAGTGGTATCGGCATGTCCATTGATACCTTGCCGGTCAAGAATTTGATGGAGTACGCAGAGGAAGGCGGCAAGTCGACCGGCATCATCGTGACCTCCAGTCTCGTGAATGCCACGCCGGCGGCGTTTGTCGCCCACCAAATGTACCGGGGCTTTCAGGAGGCGATCGCTGCCGACTATCTCGAACTCGACCTGGATTATGTCGTCGGTGGTGGGCTGGTGTATTTTTCACAACGCTACTCCGACGACCGCGACCTGCTCAAGGAATTGAAAGGACGGGGTTACCTGGTAGGTGCCTACCATCATGAATCCTTCAAGAAATTCAGCAGCCGGGACTCAGACAAGGCCTATTACTTCACGGCGCACGATATTCCGCTGCCGCATTTTCAGGGGCGCGACTATCTGCCGTTGGCGGCCACGCACGGCCTGAACCTGCTTGACCGGCGCGAGGACAACGGGTTTTTCCTGATGATCGAGGCATCACAGATCGACCACGCCAGTCATGCGCAAAACCTGGGATATCTCCTCTCCGAGATGCGTGATCTCAACGAGACACTGGCGGCGGTCATGGCGTTTGCCAGGGGCGACGGTGAGACGCTGGTCATTGTCACTGCCGACCACGCGACCGGTGGCCTCTATATTCAAAACGGCAAGCCCGGCAAAGGCAAGGTGCGGGCCGCTTTTACAACCAAACACCACACAGCTGATATGGTCCCGGTCTATGCGTATGGCCCGGGAGCCGAGTTTTTTTCCGGTATTTATGACAATACCGAGATCTTTCAGAAAATTCGCCAGGTGGGTGGGTTCTAAGCAACGCTGATGTCCGGAATGGTATGGTCTTCGTCAATGGATTTGAGTAATCCGTACGTGCTCATTATCGCCGCCTCGGCGATCATTGTGTTATCGTTTATTTACACCGTGATTGCCGCAAGGACCAATATCCCCAGTGTCCTGTTGCTTATCATGACCGGGATCGGTATCTCTTTGGGGCTCAATGAAACGGGTGTCGATGACCTGAACCTGATGCCGGTTCTTGAGATCCTGGGGATCGTCGGGTTGATCATGATCGTGCTGGAAGCAGCCCTGGACCTTGAACTGACCCGGGACAAGCTACCTCTTATCGGCAAGACCCTGCTCGTCGCCCTGCTCTCACTGCTGGCCTCCAGCTTTATCATCGCCGCAATCTTTCAGCAAATTTTTGACTGTGGGTTCCTGCAAAGCCTGATCTACGCGACGCCATTGAGTATCATGTCCAGTGCGATCGTGATTCCCAGCGTGGCCACGCTGATGGGCGAGACGCGCGAGTTCATGATCTACGATTCCGCCTTCTCCGACATCCTCGGGATCATGTACTTCTACTTTCTGCTCAGTCTGACGGAGACCGGCGGGGGAGAGGCAGTGCTGGGGTTTGGTCTCAATTTCCTCCTCACGATCATTGTCTCGGTCGTTGCCGGCTATGCGCTGATCTACCTCTTCAAGGACATGCCGGGACAGATCCGACTCTTCCTGCTCATCGCCGTGCTCTTGATCCTCTACGCGGCCGGCAAGCTTCTGCATTTGTCACCGCTGCTCATCATCCTGGTGTTTGGGCTCATGTTGTCCAACCATCAGATCTTCTTCAGGATCTTCAAGGATTTTTACAGCGACGAAGACCCGATCGAGGAGATTGAAAAGGAGTTCCACCTGATCACGCTGGAGACGTCCTTCGTCGTCAGGACCTTCTTTTTTGTGGTCTTCGGTATGACGATCTCGCTCACCTCGCTGATTGGCATGAAGATCTTTCTGACGAGTGCTGCCGTGCTGGGTGTGCTTTACCTGATGCGTCTTCTGTTTTTGCGCGTCATTGCCAAGTCCAACCTGATCCCGGAATTGTGGATTGCCCCGCGCGGACTGATCACCATCCTCTTGTTCTTTGCGATCCCTGCCGAGCAAGTGCTTCCCGATTTTGACAGCGGCATCTTGCTGTACGTGATCATCATCTCGAGTTTGATCATGACCGCCGGGCTCATTGCTGAAAAGGCCAGGTCAGGCAAAGCGGAAGGGGCACCAATGACCCAACATTCGATTACAGAAGTTGAGCCGAAGGAATGAGAGGACACATCATGTCGTACAAATGACGTGCAGCTGCCACTGCGCAGCACTTTGGCTGCCGGTTGCCCTGCTAACTTCTTATCTTCGACGCGACCAGATTTGAACAACTCAACGACACACTTTCCATGAGACACCTATTGCGCACCGGGCTCTTGTTACTCTGCCCGCTCACGCTCCTTCTTCCCCAAACGCCACAGGCGCAAGACAATCCACGTACCTTCCAGACGGCAGAACGCACCTTTGTGCGCAAGCTGGGGCAAACCAAACCATTGCGCGAGGTCCTTGCAGCGGGCCCTACGGCTGAACAAAAACTCTTTGAGTACAAGTCGAACAAGCCAACCTACGTGCGCAATTTCATTGGGCGTCGCCCGACGGAAACGTTGCTCCCCGGGGCACTTCCACGTGGGATCGACCCACTGGTCATGCAATCGACCATGCGCGATGGCGGACTGCGGGTGCTGCCGCAGGTCGTTGCGGAAGGCATGGGCATCAACGATTCCGGATCAGGTGTGCCGGATGTCAACGGAGACGTCAATCATCAATACTATATCGAAACAGTGAATTCAACCTGGCTCCAGGTCTTTGATCTGCAAGGCAACAAGGTGGGTGATCAGTTTCATGCGAATACGATCTGGCAGCAGGTCGGCTTTAGTTCAGCTGGTGATCCCATCATTTTATGGGATCATGAGGCCGGCCGCTGGTTTCTTACCGAGTTTCCACCGAGCAGCCGGGTCCTGATGGCCGTTTCCGATACGGAGGATCCGTTCGGCTCCTGGACAGCCTATGTTTTTACCACCCCAAGTTTTCCGGACTATCCGAAGTACAGCATCTGGCCCGAGGCTTATGTCCTGACAACCAACGAAGGGGGAGGTGGCTCCGTCAAATTCTACGTCATCAACCGCGAAGACATCCTCAACGGAGCGGACACCGTGGATATGCAGCGCTTTACCGTTCCACGCATTTCCGGGCCCGGTTTCCAGGTACTGACACCGGTCGGCTGGATTGGCGACAGCCTGCCACCGGCAGGCATGGATCCCATGGTCATGCGCATGAATGACGATGCCTGGGGCGCTCCGCAAGACCGGATCGAGATCTACTCTATCGATGTCGACTGGGATGACGAGGCCAACTCTGTAGTCACGGAAACACTCATTCCGACGGCACCCTTCGATGCCGAGTTCTGCTCCGAGAGTGGTCCCGGATTTACCTGCGTACCGCAACCTAACGGGGTCGGGATCGACGGGATTCCCTGGGTGATCATGCACCGCATGAAGTACCGCAGATTTGCCACCCACAGCGCGCTCGTACTCAATTTCACAGTCGATGTTTCAGGCGATGATGACGCGGGTATCCGTTGGATCGAACTGCGTGCCGACAGCCTGGATTGGGAAGTGTATCAGGAAGGCACCATCGGTTCACTCGACGGTGAGAACCGGTTCATGGGCGGGATCTCCATCGACGCACTTGGCAATATTGGGCTTGGTTACAATGTGTCGAGTGAAACCACCTGGCCCTCTTTGCGATTCACCGGACGCAGGGCGACCGATCCCCTCGGCGAAATGACGTTTGAGGAGTACGAATTTGCCACCGGCACCGGCGGAGTCAACGGAGATCGCTTCGGTGACTATGCTTCCATGTCAGTCGACGATCAGAATATGTTCTGGTATGCCGGCGAATATGTCGTCAGCGGTCCGGAATGGCGTACGAAAATCGTCGGGTTCAAACTGACGCGGGAACAGGTGGACATCGGCCCGGTCGGACTGGTGGAGCCAGCGAATGCGCCCGACCTGGAGGAAGAGATGGTGACCGTGGAGATCATCAACCATGGTATCACGCCGCAGACCGATTTTGATATCGGTTACGTGTTCAATGGCGGAGCACCAGTCATCGAAACGGTGTCGGTGGATACGCTTTTTACAGACAGCGTTTATGTCCACACTTTCGCTCAGCCGGTGCTGTTCGATGGCTTCGGCGACTACCCGCTGATGGTCTTCACGAGCATGGCAGCAGATTCATTCCAGATCAATGACACCTGTCGCTTTACGGTCACCAAGCAGACGAGATTCGATGCCCAGGCGCTGGGGGTCAAGGGTCTGACCAATACCGTATGTGATACGTTTGCGGAGCTGGAACTGGTGATCCAGAATGCCGGTGTCGAAACGCTCACTTCGGCAACCGTCGCGTGGAGCGTCAATGGGGCAGCCCCCGAGACCGAAGCGTGGACGGGTTCTTTAGGGCCTGGCGAGACGGATGTGATCCCGATCCTGCTCGACGCGTTGCTGATGGGAGTCAACAACGTCCGCTTTACGACAACCGCACCCAACGGGATGGCAGATCAAAATCCGCTCAATGATACCCTCGATTTTGTGGTGAACACCACAGCCGGGGGAGATCTGGTGAC
The DNA here is from genome assembly GCA_033720735.1 of Saprospiraceae bacterium. Taxonomy (GTDB): domain Bacteria; phylum Bacteroidota; class Bacteroidia; order Chitinophagales; family Saprospiraceae; genus B8-G4. The sequence continues at coordinate 12,695 of JAWWBX010000064.1, read as the reverse complement.
GCTGAACCTGCTGACCGATAATTTTCCGGCGGAAACCTCCTGGGTTCTGCAGGACTCAGCTGGCGTGGTGCTGTTTGCCTCACCGGCATACGCCGAGCAGCAGACCGAGCACATTGAACAGTGGTGTCTCGATCCGGCGCAGTGCTACCGCTTCATTTTGTTCGATTCGTATGGCGACGGCATCCAGGCCTTTGGTGTGGAGGGTGACTTCCAGATCATCAATGCCGAGGGCTTCGTGGTAGCCAGCCTCGGCGAGGCCAATTTTGGCGATGCAGACACGACCGATTTCTGTCTTGACTTCACGTGCATGCTGGTCGCCAGTCCGTTCATTTCACATGAATCACGGCCAGGCGCCAACAACGGGCTGATCAGCCTGGCTGTCAACGGTGGCGTCGCACCATTCCAGTTTTCCAAGGACGGCGGACAGTCATTCCAGTCATCGCCCATTTTCACGGGCCTGGCCCCCGGGATCTACGAAATGCTGGTGCTCGACGCATCAGGATGCACGGTCGAACTGACCATTGCTATTCTGGCATGCGATATCCAGTTGATGACCGAGGTCACCTCAACCACGGGAGAAGATGTCGATGACGGGAGCATCCTGATCAATGCCCAGGGCGGAAATGGTCCGCTCACGTACAGCATTGACGGTGGTGCCACGAGCCAGAACGACCCCTTCTTTGGTGATCTGGCCGACACATCGTACATCGTTGTCGTGGAAGATTCTGTGGGGTGTGAGGTGCGCGATACCGTGGTGGTCGACGTAGCTTCCTCAGTGGAGTACACGACCTATGGTCATCTGATCCGTGCGTTCCCGAATCCCTCGGAGGGCGAGTTCTATTTCGAAATTGACGGAGTGCGTGACCTGTTCGTCAACTGGGAGGTGATCGACGGCAACGGACGCATCGTTGAACGCGGCGAGGCCGGCAGTTTCAGCGGTGTGATCAAGGGCCAGGTGCGATTGCTCAACCATCCCCCGGGGATGTACTATCTGCGCTTCCGCCACAAGCAACTGGATCGGCTGACGCGTCTGGTCAAGCTCTGATACCATCTGGGGCCTGGAGATAGCACCTGATCTCTGCGTCTTACGCGGGATTTCCGCTTGTGTGACATGGATCACCAACTGTCTGTGCATGCGAACCTAATTTTGATGGCGTATTTTAGTTACCATCATTCTTTGAACTGACGACGTCATTATGAAAGTAGAACAGATCTATACCGGATGCCTGGCCGAGGCGGCCTACTATATTGAAAGCGACGGCGAAGCTGCGATCATTGATCCCTTGCGCGAAACCGCACCGTACATCGAGCGTGCGGCGGAGGATGGCGCCAAGATCAAATATGTGTTTGAAACACACTTCCATGCCGATTTCGTTTCCGGGCACGTAGACCTGGCGAAAAAGACCGGGGCCCGGATCATCTATGGGCCCATGGCCGAGACCGAATACGAGATCCATTCCGCCAGGGATGGTGAGGAGTTCCAGATCGGCCGCGTGCGCGTGCGTGTGCTGCACACTCCGGGGCACACCCCTGAGAGCTCGTGCTACCTGCTGTACGATGAGGACGGGAAGGAGTACGCGGTTTTTACGGGAGACACACTGTTTATCGGTGACGTCGGACGGCCCGACCTGGCGCAGAAAGCGACCGGCATGACCCAGGAAATGCTCGCCGGATGGTTATTCGACAGCCTGCGCAACAAGATCATGACGCTCCCGGATGATGTGATCGTCTATCCCGCGCATGGTGCCGGGTCAGCATGTGGTAAGAACATGAGCAGCGAGACCTGGAGTACGATCGGGAAGCAGAAGGAAGAGAATTATGCGCTCCGTGCCGACATGACCCGCGAGGAGTTCATTGCAGAGGTGACGGAAGGGCTGTTGCCCCCGCCGGCGTATTTCGCGAAGAATGCCAAGCTCAACAAGACGGGGTACGAAAGCATCGATGTGGTCATGGAGCGTGGCGCGATCGCACTGGCCCCGCAGGCATTTGAAGCGGCTGCCAATGCCCACGGGGCGCTGGTCCTTGATGTGAGGAGCAAAGAGGAGTTTGTGCAGGGCTTTATCCCCAACTCCATCTTCATCGGGCTCGACGGCAGTTTTGCTCCGTGGGTCGGTGCTCTGGTGCCCGATATTCAACAACCCATCCTGCTGGTGGCTCCTGAAGGGCGCGCCGAGGAGGCAGTGATGCGCCTGGCCAGGGTCGGCTATGACAATGCTATCGGCTATCTCGATGGCGGCATGGCCGCCTGGAAAGCCGCCGGTATGGAGATCGACACCATCAAGACCATCGATGTCGCTACCCTTGAACAGGAAATAGGTGCAGATGGACACCAGGTGCTCGATGTGCGCAAACCCTCTGAATGGGAAGCAGAGCATATCGAGAACGCTGTGAATTTCCCGCTGGACTTTATCAACAAGAATATGGGGCAGGTGGATCGCGAGCAGCGATACATTGTGCACTGCCGGAGCGGATATCGCTCGACCGTGGCAGCCTCGATCCTGAAGGCACGCGGCTTCGAGCAGCTTGTCAACGTGCACGGGATGTTTGATGATATTGCGGCCTCATCGATCTCCACCACGGATTACGTGTGCCCTTCCAATAGCTAGGATTGACGCGCGCAGGAAGTCGCACGAGTATGTTGCTACGCCGGATCTTTCCGTTCCTGGAATGGGCCGGCAACTATCAGCGAGGATACCTCCGATCCGATCTGAGTGCCGGGCTCACGGTCGCCGTGGTACTGGTCCCGCAGAGCATGGCTTATGCGTTGCTCGCGGGCCTGCCACCGATCTACGGGCTCTATGCCAGCCTCATTCCGATCTTTGTCTACGCGCTTTTTGGTACCTCCCGGCAGCTCTCGGTGGGCCCGGTGGCTATTACGTCGATCCTCATTTTGACCGGTGTGGGCGTTCTCGCTGAGCCAGGAAGCGCAGAGTTTATCGGACTGGCGATCACCACGGCTTTGCTGGTGGGGATCATACAGGTGGTCTTTGGGGTGTTCAGGCTGGGTTTCCTCGTCAACTTTCTCTCGCACCCGATCATGATGGGGTTTACCTCGGCGGCTGCCTTGATCATTGCAGTCAGCCAGCTCAAAACGCTGCTTGGCATCGAGATCCCGCGCAGCATCTATGTCCATGAAGTTCTGATCGCTGCAGTCGGGAAAGTATCGGAGATCAGCTGGCCTACGGTTGGAATCGGCATGGCAGCGATCGCCATCATGGTGGCCGGCCGTCGTATTCATGCCAGAATGCCCGGTGCGTTGATTGCTGCCGTCGTTACGACACTGGCAGTTGCCATCTTCGGATGGGATGCGCAGGGCGTGGAGGTGGTGGGAGCAGTACCCCACGGGCTGCCGCATTTCGAGGTACCGTCCCTCACATGGGAAACCACCAGCAGCCTGCTTTCGCTGGCCTTGACGCTCACCGTCCTGCAGATGATCGAATCGATCTCCATCGCCAAGGCGGTCGAGGCGGACCGCAAGGACCATCGGGTCGATGCCAATCAGGAGTTGATCGCTCTCGGGCTGTCCAAGATCGCCGGTTCGTTTTTTCAAGCCTACCCGACCACAGGCAGTTTTTCGCGGACCGCGATCAATCACAAGGCCGGGGCGGTGACCGGGCTGTCATCCGTCATCGCCGGTATCCTGGTCATGCTCACTTTACTCCTGTTTACACCGCTCTTCTACTATTTGCCCAATGCCGTGCTGGCTGCGATCATTATTGTGGCCGTGAGCGGGCTCTTTCAATTCCGGGCAGCGATCAGGATGTTTCACACCCATCGCGCTGACTTCTTTATGCTTATTGCAACCTTTGGATGTACCCTGTTCCTGGGTGTGATGCCGGGCGTGATCACGGGTATTATCCTCTCGCTGCTGGTCATGATCTACCGGACCTCCACGCCCCATGTCTGTGAGCTGGGCCGACTACCTGGTACGCGTCATTACCGCAACCCCCTGCGCTTTCCCGAGGTGGAAATTGATGAGGATATCCTCATCGTGCGCTTCGACGCGCAACTCTATTTCGGGAACGCCAACTATTTCCGGGATAAAATGGAAGAGCTGGTCATTGCCAGGGGCGACAAGGTGCGATTGTTCATTCTGGATGCACGAAGCCTGACGGCGCTCGACACCAGCGGCGAATTGGCGTTGAGGGACTTGATCCAGTTTCTGCATGAACGCGGGATCAGGTTCAATCTTGCTGGTGCAACGGGTCCGTTGCGGGATTCCTTATTCAATACCGGTCTGATGGAAAAGATCGGAGAAGAACACCAGTTCATGCTGGTTCATGACGCCATCCAGCATTACCGCACCGATGCCGACAATGTGGACCATTGGTCTGAACACGCTTTACAAACCAATCTGTCAAACGACACCTAGGCCATGCAGTACGGATTTGTCATCGATAATCGCAAATGCATCGGGTGCCACGCCTGTACGACGGCCTGCAAATCCGAACATGATGTCCCGATCGGGGTCAACCGGACCTGGGTCAAGCAGGTGGAGAAAGGAGAATTTCCGCACACCCGGCGCATCTTTTCGGTCCTGCGTTGCAACCATTGTTCGGATGCACCCTGCGTGGAGATCTGCCCGGTAGAGGCCCTCTTTTACCGGGAGGACGGCATCGTGGATTTTGACAAGGACCGGTGTATCGGCTGCAAATCCTGTATGCAGGCCTGTCCTTATGATGCGCTTTACATTGATCCTGAAACACGGACTGCAGCCAAATGCAACTATTGCGCGCATCGGATTGATGTCGGTCTGGAACCGGCATGCGTGATCGTGTGTCCGGAAGAAGCGATCATTTCGGGCGATCTGGATGATCCGGATGCAAAGATCGCCCAGCTGCTGGCACAAGAGCAGGTGACTGTGCGCAAAGCCGCGAAGGGCACCGTGCCCAATCTCTATTACATCGATGGTGACGAAGCGTCGCTCAATCCGATGCGCACCGAGCCGTCTGACAGCTATTTCTGGAATGCGCAGACCCGCGGCGTCGGTCACTTTGCCCGTGCCGCGGAGAAACTCGCCTTTTCCAACAGCGATATCGTCGATGCCCTGACCGGGCTTGACACTGACAAGCCCGAACGTGCCCCGAAGTCGGTGGAAGTGCTGATGCAGAGGGAGAACAGGATCTATGATACCCCGGACAAGGGCATTCTTTGGGGGTGGGAAGTATCCGGGTATGTCTGGACCAAGGCCATCGCGGCCGGTGTGTTCCTGGTCTGGTTTATCGGATGGTTGATGGGCGATCGCGGTGCATTTGCCGACCTGCAGGTGCCAGTCGCGGTTACCGGGCTCATCTTTCTGGCGTTGACCGGTGTGCTGTTGGTGCTCGACCTCGATCAGCCCAGACGCTTCCTTTATGTGCTGCTGCGGCCGCAATGGAACAGCTGGCTGACGCGGGGGGCGTACGCGATCACAGGGTATGGCGGGTTGCTGACATTGTGGGGGCTGGCGGCTTACTTCGAATGGCAGGCCATCGCGCAGGTGACGACGTGGCTGACCCTGGGGCTGGCACTGCTGACGGCCATCTATACCGCCTTTCTCTTTGCGCAGGCTCGCGGCAGGGACTTCTGGCAAAGCCCGTCCCTTGCACTGCACATGCTCGTGCATAGCGTAATGGCAGGTGGGGCGACACTTGTGATCATGCACCTTGTCAGCGGCCAGGCCATACCGTCCTTACTCGCGACAACACTGATCCTGGCGTTGGTCGTCAATGCCTTGACCCTCACGGCCGAATTGGCCACGACCCATGCAACCGCCGAAGCCAAGCGCACGGTGGCGATGATCGTGCACGGACGCTACCAGGCCGCATTCTGGATCGGTAGCGTGCTCATCGGATGTGTGCTTCCCTTCGTCCTTCTTTTGATCGGAATCACAGCGATGCCCTTATGGATCGCATCCGTCGCCATACTCATCGGGATACTTGTGACAGAACGGATCTGGGTGGAGGCACCGCAACGGATCCCATTGACATAGACTGACTCATGAAGAAACGCAACAAGAAGATATCGTGGATCGAGCGCGCCGCTGAGCGCATCGGGATCATTCCTGTCAATGCGACCAGGCCGGATGACCCGTTCGAAGCGCTTGACCAGGAAGGGTTGAGCAAGTTCCCGCCCATCGAGCAATGGGATGACTGGACCGAGTACGAAGCCAAAGCCCATCCCCGCAAGGAAGCCCGGCGCTATACGATCGTCCCTACGACCTGCTTCAATTGTGAAAGCGCCTGTGGTCTCACGGCATACGTCGAAAAGGAAACCGGCACGATCAGGAAATTTGAGGGCAACCCCTATCATCCCGGCAGCCGCGGCCGCAACTGTGCCAAGGGGCCGGCCACGATCAATCAGATCACTGATCCCGACCGCATCCTGTACCCGCTCAAACGAACAGGCAAACGCGGTGAAGGGAAATGGGAGCGCGTTTCGTGGGATGAGGCGCTTGATGACATCGCGGGTCGGATCGCCAAAGCACTCCGGGAAGAGCGCAACAATGAGGTCGTTTATCACGTAGGACGTCCCGGGCACGAGGGATATGCCAATCGCGTGCTCCAGGCCTGGGGTGTGGACGGGCACAACAGTCATACCAATATTTGTTCATCCGGAGCGCGCTTTGGGTACAACCTCTGGTATGGATATGACCGACCGTCACCCGACCATGCCAACGCCCAGTGCATTTTGCTGATCAGCGCCCATCTCGAAAGCGGACATTACTTCAATCCGCATGCTCAGCGCATCATCGAGGGCAAGATGAAAGGGGCCAAGCTGATCGTCATGGATCCACGGCTCTCCAATACGGCCAGCATGTCTGACTACTGGATGCCGACCTATCCGGGCTCAGAGTCCGCGGTTCTGCTGGCAATGGCCAAAGTCATCCTTGACGAAGGGCTCTACAACCGGCAGTTCGTGCATGACTGGGTCAACTGGCAGGATTATCTGCGTGCGATGCATCCGGAGGCACCGCTGCAGTTTGAGACATTTATCGAGAAGGTGCGTGAAGAATACGCGCAGTTTACACCGGAGTATGCCCGGCAGGAAAGCGGTGTCGATCCCGAAATGCTGGTAGAGGTGGCACGTGCGATCGGCAAGGCAGGTGAGCGCTTTGCCACCCACACCTGGCGGAGCGCATCAAGCGGAAACCTTGGCGGCTGGGCGGTGGCACGCTGCCTCCACTTTCTGAATGTCCTGACCGGCAGTGTCGGGACTGTGGGCGGAACCTCTCCCAACAGCTGGAATAAATTCAAACCACAGTTCTTCGATGTCCCTCCGGCGCAGAAATTCTGGAATGAGCTCCATTTCCCCAACGAATATCCGCTGGCGTTTTTCGAGATGAGCTTCCTGCTTCCCCACTTCCTGAAGGAGGGCAGGGGACGGATGGATGTCTACTTCACGCGGGTATTTAACCCCGTGTGGACATACCCGGATGGTTTCTCATGGATCGAAGCGCTCAGTGATGAGGACAAGGTGGGGATGCATATTGCGCTCACGCCGACTTGGAATGAAACGGCATATTTTGCGGACTACGTCCTGCCGATGGGCCATTCTGCCGAGCGGCACGATCTGAATTCATACGCCACGCACAGCGGCATGTGGATCGCCTTCCGCCAGCCCGTGCTCCGCGAAGCCGCCCGCAGGGCGGGAAAGGAAGTTACGTTTACCTACGAAGTGAATCCCGGTGAGGTCTGGGAGGAAGATGAGTTCTGGATCGAACTGTCATGGCGCATCGATCCCGACGGCTCACTCGGGGTGCGAGAGCATTTCATTTCTCCCTATCGCCCGGGCGAAAAGATCAACATTGACGAATACTATCAATACATCTTTGAGCGCACCAAAGGCCTGCCGGAAGCGGCACGCGCAGAAGGGATGACGGAGTTGCAGTACATGCGCAAGTACGGTGCGTTCGAAGTCGAAAAACACGTTTATCAGAAATATCTGGAGCCAATCCCGGAGCATGCCCTTGCCGAAGCAGAGATCGACAAGGAGAGCGGAGAGGTTTCAAGGGATGGCAAAGCGATTGGTGTAATGCTCGACGGCGTTGCGCGGACCGGGTTCCCGACACCAACCCGGAAGAATGAATTCTACTCGCAGACGATGGTCGACTGGGGCTGGCCGGAGTACGCCCTGCCAACCTACATCAAAAGTCACATTCATCCGGAAAAACTCGATCGTGAGCGGGGCGAATATTGCCTGGTGCCCACGTTCCGGCTCCCGACGTTGATCCATTCGCGCTCGGGCAATGCCAAGTGGCTGACCGAGATCTCCAACCGCAATCCGATCTGGATGCATCCTCATGACGCCCGGAAGATTGGCGTGGAGACGGGTGACCTGGTCAGGATGAATACGGATATCGGGTATTTCGTTGACAAGGTGTGGGTGACCCAGGGCATGAAACCCGGTGTGGTGGCCTGCTCACACCATCTCGGCAGATGGCGGCGCCCGCAGGATACTGTTGGCAATCGCTGGGCCACCAATACCGTGTCGATCGAATCCTCAGAAGACGGCGTTTGGAACATGAAAACACTGCGCGGGATTACGCCCTTTGCCAGCAAGGATGCCGACAGTGCGCGCATCTTCTGGAGCGACGGTGGGGTGCATCAAAACATCACGCATGCAGTACACCCGGACCCGATCAGCGGTATGCATTGCTGGCACCAGCGCGTTCGGATCGAGAAGGCGCACGCCACTGACCAGTATGGCGATATTCAGGTCGACACGCGCCGCTCCCACGAGATCTATAAGGAATGGCTGGCGATGACGCGTCCGGCCCCGGGTCCCGGCGGACTGCGCCGGCCGCTTTGGTTCAAACGGCCAATCCGGCCGGTCGAATCCTGTTATTACCTACAGGACAATGGAACGGGAGGGGATACGGATAAATAAGATTAATATGTTGTAAAACAACATAGTACATATTTAATAAATAAAAATATCAAATGATGGTTCAGGGATTCATTGATCAGATCAGCCAGCCGTGGCATTGGGCGGTGTCTGGTGCGGCGATTGCCGGAATTGTGTTCCTTATGACCTGGATGGGACGCTCATTCGGGGTATCCACTTCATTCAAGGGGTGGTGTTCGCTGCTGGGCGCCGGCAGACGGTTCAAGTTCTTCCAGATGGATCTCAAAGACGAGCTGTGGCGCTTCATGTTTGTGATCGGGGCAGTCATCGGCGGGGTCATCGCAGTATCGTTCCTGCGCTCTCCCGAGCCCGTGGATATCAGCGCCGCAACCGTAGAGTATCTCGGCGGACTGGGCATTGACTACCCGGCGGCCGACCACAAGATGCTGGGATTCTTCCCGACCAGCCTGTTCAATTTCAGCAACATCACCGGCCTCTTGTTGGCCGTCGCCGGCGGGTTCCTGGTGGGATTTGGTGCGCGCTACGGACAGGGCTGTACATCCGGTCATGCGATTACGGGCTTGTCACATCTGCAGGTCCAGTCGTTGCTTACGGTGATCGGTTTTTTCATTGGCGGGCTCGTCATGACCCACCTGTTATTTCCATTGTTTGTATAACTCCCTTTAATCGAAAATCACATGCGCAACTTCGCATTTCTTATCGTCGGCATCCTGTTCGGGATCATCCTTACCAAATCGGAGGCGATCTCCTGGTTCCGGATCCATGAGATGTTCAGATTTGAAAGTTTTCATATGTATGGCATTATCGGCACGGCTGTGGTCCTCGGGGCGCTGGGCTTGCTGCTCATGAAGCGCTCGAGGGTCAAAACACTCGATGGCAATGAGGTTTCGTACAAGGGGATGCAGTACAATTTGACCCGGCACGTGCTGGCAGGTTCGATTTTTGGTCTGGGCTGGGCCCTGGTGGGCAGTTGCCCGGGTCCGATGTACATCCTGGTGGGCCATGGCTACTGGATCGTGCTGGTCATACTCCTGAGCGCCATTGTCGGCACTTTCGTGTACGGAGTGTTTGGGCAGAAGCTGCCCCACTGACCGGGTGCAGATATCTATCTTCGCAGATATCGCACTTACAGCATGGAGGAGCAATACGATCTGCATGCGCTGGTCAAACAGCATTTCCCGCAGATCACCGACAACGCGCTGATCGACAGTATCGTCGCCGAAGGGCGTCTCATGGAGTTTCCGGCCGGGCAGGTGATCATGGACTTTGGCAGTTATGTCAGGATGGTGCCACTGGTAGTGAAGGGGCGCGTAAAGGTGATCCGTGAAGATGATGCCGGCAACGAGTTATTCCTGTATTACCTGGAGGAAGGGGAGACGTGCTCGATGTCATTCACCTGCTGCATGATGAATAAGCGCAGCGAGATCCGCACGGTGGCCGAGGAGGACACACTGTTGATCGGCATCCCGATTCGTTTCATGGACGCCTGGATGGACCGCTTTCAGAGTTGGAAGAATTTTGTCATGACCTCGTATGACCAGCGATTCCAGGAGTTGGTCAGGACGCTCGACAGCATCGCCTTCAAGAAAATGGATGAACGCTTGCTGGAGTATCTGGACAAGAAGCGCGCCGGCTCTGCAGATGGCGTGATCCGTGCCACCCATCAGGAGATTGCACGTGACCTGAATGCCTCCCGGGAGGCCATTTCCCGTCTTCTCAAGACACTGGAGCGTGACGGCCTGGTCACGCTGGGGCGCAACGAGATCGCCTTTACCAGCTGACCACTGTTATTTCAGATTGACCAGGATCACTTCTTACTGTGACAGGTGTCACAGACACTGTCGGGGTGTGCAGGTAGCTTTGGTCCAGAAAGAGTCACAGCAAGCAATCATGTCCTCAACCATTGTCAAATCACGTTCCGAAGGACCACTCCAGCAGGCCCCGTACAACGGGGACACGCTGAGTTTGCTCAGGGAGATCCTGGAGCGCATGGAGCGCATTGAGTCGACGGTTGAGCAGCTCAAGACTGCTGGGACGCAACTGCCCGGGCTGTTGGCGATCGGGGTGGACTCGGCCGACGAGATGGCAGCAGGACTGCAGCGTGCGGACATCGACATGGATGAGCGGATGCGCAATGCCGCGCGCCTGTTCGACCTGATGACCGACCCGGCAACCGTACGCCAACTTGAGGATTTACTTAAGTTCAGTCACAACCTTCCCGGATTGCTGGCCCTCGCGGCCGATAGTTTCGATGAACTGGCGACGGGATCTGATCTGGATAAGGTGGTTGAGCTCGCAGGAGCGGCTGGCCAGGCACTCACCAGGGCCGGTCAGGATCCGGCCGATGGTGTTGGCCTGATCGGGCTGATCAGAGCGATGCGCGATCCGGACCGCCGGCGGGCGATGGGCTTTCTGATGAACTATTTGAAACACTTTGGCAAGCAACTAGCGAAATGAACACAAACGGCACACATACGCATCATGAGATCCTGGTCGTTGGTGGAGGCACCGCTGGTCTGACGGTGGCCGCGATGCTGCGCAACCTTGAGCAACCGCCGGAAGTCACGCTGATCGAACCCAGCGACAAGCATTACTACCAGCCGATCTGGACGCTGGTGGGGGCCGGGGTGTTTCCCAAGGAGGTCTCCGAGCGCTCACAAGCCGACTATATTCCACGGGGTGTGCGCTGGATCCGGGATGCCGTGACCGCCTTTGATCCTGCGATGAATGCCGTCCATCTGGCCGGTGGCGAGACCCATACCTATCAGGTGCTGGTCGTTGCTGCGGGTATCCAGATCGACTGGGATCGGATACCGGGGCTGAAAGAAAGTGTGGGCGTGCCAGGTACCGGGGTGTGCAGCAACTACGCCTACGAGACCGTAGACAGCACCTGGGAAAATATCCGCAACCTGAAGTCCGGGACAGCCATCTTTACCCACCCCTCGGGTGCCATCAAGTGTGGTGGCGCACCGATGAAGATCACGTTCCTCGCTGCCGACTACTGGCGCAAGCAGGGGCTTTCGCAAAAGATCAACATCAAACTGGTCAAACCCGGCGGCGCCATCTTCGGTGTGGAGAAATACAAGGAGCCCCTGGCGCGCGTCGCCGACAAGTTTGCCATCGAACCAGTCTGGCATTCCGATCTCATCGCGTTGCGCCCCGACAAGCGTGAGGCCGTGTTTCGCAACAAGAAAACGGAGGAGGAGTTTGTCGAGCACTACGACATGATCCACGTGACACCACCCCAAAGCGCACCGGAGTTTATCCGGAAGAGTGATCTGGCCAATGAGAAGGGCTGGGTCGAAGTTAACAAAGCCACCACCCAGCACGTCCGCTATCCGAACGTGTTTGCGCTGGGCGATTGCAGCAGCCTGCCCACGTCCAAGACGGGTGCGGCGATCCGCAAGCAAGCACCGGTGACAGTCAAGAATATCGCGTCATTCCTGGCTGGAAGTCCACTTGAGGCCGTGTACAATGGATACACAAGTTGTCCGGTTGTCACCGGGTACGGAAAGCTCATTATGGCGGAGTTTGATTACGACGGACAGCCAAAAGAATCATTCCCGTTCGATCAGGCACAAGAGCGTTACAGCATGTACGCGCTGAAAGCATATGCACTGCCGAAACTGTATTGGCATGGTATGCTGAAGGGAAGGGAGTTTTAGAGAGACTCAAGAATTAGGAGTGTTCGATAGTGCAAGGTGTCACCATTTTTGGGGGCACCTTGTTTTTTTGTGTTCACGTGTTCATGTGTTCATGTGTTCATGAGTAAACGAAGTGGGGTGGAGGGATTAAGGAGCTCAGTATGACGGATTTTGCGGAATCTGCGCAATCCGCGAGAGACAAGA
>JAWWBX010000063.1:0-17889 GCA_033720735.1 Saprospiraceae bacterium | reverse complement strand
CGCTCTGTTTCATCGCTCGCAGAAAAACCCGTTGTTCGTCAGAATGCTCCCTGCGCAGCAACGAACTGATCATGCCGGAGATCGCATTCATGGGCGTCCTGATCTCGTGGCTCATATTTGCCAGGAATTGCTCCTTGGCCCGCTCGGAGCGCTCCGCCCGCAGCTTCTCCCGTTCGATCTCCGCCTTTTGATTGCGGATGACCTGCAACCTGTTGGCAATGTAGATCACCACGCAGATGAGCACGGCCAGCCCGATGGCGATCAGGAGAATGATGAAACGCTGACTGGCGAGTTGCTGGCTGGCCAGTTCTTCCTGCAATTTCCGCTCTGTTTCGGCTTTCTGGGCGTTGGCCAGCCCGATGGCCCGTGCTGTTTCGAATGACCTCAACTCCGATTGCAGTTCGTCATACCGCTCATGATGATACACGCTGCGCTCAAAATCCCCAAGGTTCTTATAGATGATCCGAAGGTGCTTGTGCGCCTCTTGCTCCTCCCTGATCCAGCCGTTTTCCACGCTGATCTCCAGGGCCCGCTCGGCGAAAACAGCCGCAGAGTCGTTTTGCCCCAGCTTGTAATAGATCTCCGACAGAATACCATTCCTGAAAGCGAGCTGATTGCTTGGGTTATACTCCCCGAGAGACAGCAAACCGTACGTCCTGGCTTCATCCAGCTCGTCATAATGGAGATGAAAGCACATGCGAAACTCATGTGCGCGTTCGACGGCCACCGGGTCATTCAAGAGTGCAGCTTGCGCGGCAACGCGATCCAGCAGCTCCAGCGACGCGTCCCTGTTGTCGAGATTCATGTATACCGCCGAAAGGTGCAGGCGCCAATCCATTGTCTTTCGATCCATCCCATACTCCTCTCCCAACTCAATGGCACGGATCATGTAGTCCCTGCCGGATGCAAAATCATTCTGATCCTGAAGGAAGTAGCCCAGTTCAAAGTATAAGCGGGGAGCGATCCGCTGGTAGACCTCCGTGTCCCTATGCTGATCCAGCAGGTCTTCCAGCGCTAATGCGCGTTCATAACTCTCCACACGGTCTCCAAGGTCATTCATCAGGTAAAAAACCAGTTCCATGGATCGTGTGATCTCTCTTTCCACGTCACCACTCGCCCGGGCCTGCCCGATCTCATCGCGCAGCGCATCCGCCTTGCCCAGCTTCATCTCATAGGCAGACTGGTCTTCATTGCTGACGTCGTCCTGTGCAGCCAGTGTGCCACCCAGGAGAATGATGAGTGCGAGCAAATGCAATTTCATGACCGTTCCTGTCGATTGATCCATGCGATGAATGTATCCCTCTTTCTGCGGGAGACGGCAACTCTTGATCCGTTGGTCATCAAGACGAATTCAGATTTAATGGACACGATGTGCACCTGGTTTACCAGATGTGATTTATGGCACCGGAAGAAGCCCCTGTCTTCCAACAGCTCTGTCAGACTACTCAGGGTTTTGGAGACCAGCTCTTTATTCCCGTTTGCAAGATGGATGTACGTGTAATTCCTGTCTGCTTCCAGGTGGACTACCTCCCTGAGCATCAGGGACAACTCACCCTTCTGTGTGCGCAGGATCAATGTCTGATCATTGATGTTGTCCTGACGGAAATTGGCGATGGCCGTATTGATATGGTTGGGCGTGACTTCCCTGAATCTTTTCATGGCATTCCTGAGCTCCTCCAGGTCAAATGGCTTGAGCAGATAATCCAGTGCATTAAAGCGGATTGCTTTGATTGCATAGTGCCGGTATGAGGTAATGAAGATCACCTTGAAATCCACAGGGGCGAGCTGTGACAGCATCTCAAACCCCGTCATGTCACCCATTTCCACATCGAGGAACACAAGATCCGGTTTGATCCTCCGGATCGCTTGCATGCCCCCCGAGCCAGAGTCTGCAATGGCGCATATCTCTATTTCCCGGAAGTACTGGTTGAGCTTGTCCTTGAGCAGATCCTGGATAAACGGATCGTCATCAATGATCACAGCTCGAATTTCGATGGGTGAACTGATTTGGTTAGCGATAGGATTCGACTATTGCCGACACTTCCGTCAGTGCTGCTTCCAATTTAGCAATTATCTCACGGGTCAATGTTTCCAGCTCGTCATAAGGCATGGTTTCAAACTCGAATTCGAGGCGTTGAATGGGCGTGATCGTGTCGCGGATCCCGAAAAACTGCAGTTGAGGGCTCATTTTATGCAAGTGCTTACGAACCAGGATGCGGTTGCCGTCTTCCAGTGCAGCGAGAAGTTCTTCCACCCTTTCGGGGATCAGCTGAAGGAACTGCGTGAGGTAGGCCCGCATGCGCGATGCGTCTCCTCGGCAGGTCGCGTGCAGATGATCCAATTGTATGTGTTGTGTATTCACGTTGTGCCGTTGCTGGATGATCGGGCTCTAAAATAAGCCGGCTCCGAACAGGTTGCCAAAATACTGATCGAACGGCCGGAGGGGTGGTGCGCTGACCGTTGGATCAACCGCAGGATCAAAGAAAATGCACACGATAAAAGCGGCTAGGAATCGGTGCGATAACCCTTTTCATTTGAGGCAACAAAACAAAAATTGCGATCATGAAAAAATTCGTTTATCTCCTGTCGATTTGTGCTTTGCTTTTCATCGGATGTGATGAAGATACCGTGATCCCTGACGCGCCGGATGCGCTGAAGATCTCACAGATCCAGGGATCCGTTGTGACTGATGCCGGGGTGCAAACTATGGATCTCCTGGCCAATCCATCCAATGACGTGGATGCGGGCTCTCACTTTACAGTGACATTCTCCAAAGCAGTGAAACGTGACTGGCTGGAAAATGCAAGTCTTCCAAAAATATTACGTACCGAGAATGGCACGGCTGTGGGCAATGTGTCTTTCAGCCTTACTGTACTTTCAGCCACCATGATCAGGCTCACGCCCGATGGTCCGCTGGAGGAAGGTGCTACCTATATGCTCGTGATCAATCCGGGCTACGAAGCCGAAGATGGTGCCACGCTTGACGACAATGTCGCGGTAGACTTCGGGGTTTTCAAGTTGGTCAGTCCGGATCCGCTGACAGTGGCACGGATCAATGGCACGATCTGGAACGGAGCGGGATTCGAAGGCATCGACCTGCTCACTGTCTCATCAAGTGATGTGATGATCTCCACGGAGTTCATTGTCACGTTTTCCAGGCCGGTCAAAAGCGAGTGGCTGTCAAACGCATCGTTGCCCAGGATCCTGATCACAGAAAATGGTGAAGCGACAGGCGCTGTGGGCCACAGCCTTACCGTGCTGTCCTCAACAGAGATCATTCTGTCCCCGAATGACCTGCTCACCCATGGCACCACGTACCAGGTTGTCATCAATGCGGGATATCAGGCAATGGACGGTGGCGTGCTTTCAGAGCCGGCAATCGCCAATTTTGCAACCCTGACCCCGGATCCGCTGAGTGTATCGTCGATCATCGCCTCAGATGGCGCAACGACTGTTTCCATGGATAATCAAACGGAGGCATCAGACGTCCCGGTCGGGGCCGCGTTTACGATTTCGTTTCCCAATACAGTCATTCTGACAGATGCGAACAGGGAGAAAATTGCACTGGAACTCCTGAACAATGGCATGGTCGACAGCCAGATCTCTGTCGATCTGTCCGAGGACCTTGTAAACAGAACTTTGACGATTGATCCAATCATGGATTTGACAGCCGGAGCTACCTATCAATTGGTGTTGCGTGAAGGCCTTGAGCATGACCTTGGCGGCACCCTGGAAGTTGACTACGTGTCCAGGTTCAGCACGAAGCAGTAGGCATCAAGCAGGCTATTCCTGTCAGAATGCACAACCAGTAAACAGAATTAACTGGGAAGCCCGGCAACCAAAAGGCCGGGCTTTCTCGCTCTGGAAATCGCGATGCTCGAGTAATGCGCAGACTTTTGATGTCTTCCTAGACACTGGCCATGATCAGTAGCGGCAGGTCCTCAAAGCCGCGGAAATGCGGGCGCAGCTTGCTGGTATCATAGTACTTCTCCACGTTGACGAGCTTCTTGGTGGCGGTGACCGTCTCGATCGGTACGTGGGTATAGCGCCCCTGCTGCAGGACGACCAGGCGGCCGTGCTTGCCCTCGAGGACCAGGTCGAGCGCCAGCGTCCCGTAGGCCATCGGCACGATCGAGTCGATGGCGTCGGGATACCCGCAGCGCACCAGGTAGCCGAGGCGCTGGTTGATGGTATTGATCTTTTTGCCCCGGTTGAATTTCGGTGAGAGTTCGCGCAGGCCCTCACTGACGAATTCGCCGATCCCGCCGAGTTTGGCGTGGCCGTAAGGGTCGGTCTCGTGATTCTTGAAGATCATCTGCCCGTCGATGTGCGCGCCTTCCGAGACGATGACGATCGAGTAGCGGCTCGGGTTCTCGCGGCGGTCCTCCGACAGCAGTTCGGCCAGGCGTTCCATTTCAAACGCGTGCTCGGGGATGACACAGCGGTGCGCCGCGCCGGCCAGGGTGGGTAGCATGGCGGTAAATCCGGCGTAACGGCCGAAAACTTCCAGCACCATGAAGCGCTCGTGTGACCCCGCTGCCGTGCGCAAATTGTTGACCATGGAGATGGTGCGCGTGACGCAGGTGCTGAAGCCAATGCAGTATTCTGTGCCCGGCACGTCATTATCCATCGTCTTGGGGATGGCCACCACCTTGACACCTAGTTGGCTCAGGTGCACGCCGTAACTCAGCGTGTCGTCCCCGCCGATGGTGATCAGGTAATCGATGCCCAGCCATTCCAGGTTTTTGATCACCTCGTCGGTCAGGTCGTTGACCTCATCGGTGTAGGTATCTTGCAGGTGTTCTGGTACGTTCGCCTTGCGCACGGTGCTGGGGCGGGTCCGCGAGCTGTGCAGAAAGGTCCCGCCGGTGCGTCCCGCCTGCTCGACGATGACCTTGGTCAGTTCGAGAAAATGCTCGGAGTTGTTGGCGCTGGGGTCGCGCTGCATGTCGACCAGACCGGCCCATCCGCGGCGGATGCCGATAACCTTGTATCCCTCACGGATCGCCCGCAGGGTCACAGCCCGGATGGCCGGATTGAGTCCGGGTACGTCGCCGCCGCCGGTGAGGATCGCGATGATCGCCTTGGTCTTGTTCATTGTCAGCGCATTGCCAGGGTGCCGTCTGCCCTGCACTTATTGTCAAATTAACACGACGGCGGATACAAGTATACCGCATTCGCCGCATTCGATGGATGCGCGCGGGATGAAAAAGCACAGAAAAGGCGATATTCGTGCTCGCAAATCAACTTAAACAAATAGACGCCATGACGATCGACCGCATCACTGAACTCCTGGGGAACGAAGCGGATTACCTGCTCAATCATACCTGCAACACCATCAACAAAAAGGATCTCCACCTGCCCGGCGGGGATTTTGTCGAGCGCATCTTTACCCCTTCCGACCGGAGTCCGGTGGTGATGCGCAATCTGCAGACCATGTTCGGTCAGGGGCGGCTGGCAGGCACAGGCTACCTGTCGATCCTGCCGGTTGACCAGGGCATCGAGCATGCTGCCGGTGCTTCCTTCGCCCCCAATCCGATCTACTTCGATCCCGAGAATATCGTGAAGCTGGCGATCGAGGGCGGGTGCAACGCGGTGGCCTCGACGCTCGGCGTGCTGGGATCCGTGGCGCGCAAGTATGCGCACAAGATCCCGTTCTTGCTCAAGATCAACCACAACGAGCTGCTCTCGTATCCCAATACCCACGACCAGGTCATGTTTGCCAGTATCGACCAGGCCTTTGACATGGGCTGCGTGGCGGTCGGGGCGACCATCTACTTTGGCTCGGAAGAAAGCCCGCGGCAGATCGTCGAGGTGTCGGAGGCGTTTGAATATGCCCACAACCTTGGTCTGGCGACCATTCTCTGGGCCTATACCCGCAACCCGGCCTTCAAAACGGATGAGAAAGACTACCATGTAAGTGCCGATCTGACCGGCCAGGCCAACCATCTCTCGGCCACCATCCAGGCAGATATCGTCAAGCAGAAGGCACCGGAAAACAACGGCGGGTACAACGCCCTCAAGTTTGGCAAGACCCATCCGAAAGTGTACTCGGACCTGTCGAGCGACCATCCGATCGACCTCACACGCTACCAGGTGGCCAACTGCTACATGGGCCGTGCGGGTCTCATCAATTCGGGTGGAGCTTCCGGCAGCAATGACCTGGCCCAGGCGGTCCGCACCGCGGTCGTCAACAAGCGCGCCGGCGGGATGGGGCTCATCTCGGGACGCAAGGCCTTTCAGCGGCCGATGTCGGAAGGGGTGGAGATCCTGCACGCCATTCAGGATGTCTATCTCAACGATCAGGTTACAATCGCATAATTGTGCCTTGCCAGCGAAATGGTCTGATGTTTAAGGTTTAAAGCTTTGGGTTTGGCGTTCGGCGTTTCGGGTTGATATTTATCACCACATGCTAAAAGCCAATAGCTAAAAGCCAATAGCCAAAAGCCAATAGCCAAAAGCCAATCACCCTGTGATCTGATGCGTTAACACGTTGCATTACAAGGCATTCCGCCTGCTCCTTATCAGTGATCCTGTCCGCATTGATCCCGTTCCAGCCGTAAAACTGTTGCGCAAACGCACGCCGGAATCGCTAAATTAGACCTACCCGCATTGGATACCCGGCATCCCACTCCGGCTTCACATGCTGGTTCGGGGCACGTGACCCGATCGCAACAACCTTTTCATAAACCAAAAACCGTTTAGTATGAAAAAGCTGAACATGCTCTTGTGCACGATCGCATTCGTGCTCCTGAGTGCCTGTCAGGACCAGTCCGGTCTGGTACAGGATGTCCAACCCCGGGAAGCGATTGCTTCCTTCCCTGTTCAAATGGATGCGCCCATCGAGGCGGCATCCGATCCCGAGAGCCAGCTCGTCAATGTGTACGCGCAGATCCTGTCGGCCCTCTACATCGAGGTCGCAGGCCAGGACGAAGATGTCCTGACGGCCCTGGTGGCCGACCCGGCTGTGACTGAGGCGTTTTTCGAAACCGTCTCGACGACCGCCAACCTGCCGCAACTGCTGGCAGACTTCGAGTCCTTGTACCATACTCTCGTCGCCGAACACGGGCTTGCCTACGTGCAGGATGTGCTCACCGCGACTGCGGCTGCCGTCATTGGTGACATCATTAAAGAAGACGATGGCACGATCAGTCTCAACGCCGGAGAGTGTTTTGACCAGTTGCAGATCGCCCAGGCAACAGCATGGGCCGCTTTTACGACTTGTGTCTTCGCGTCATCGGGGAGCCTTGTCGGTCCGCTGGTCTGCTGGGTGGCGTTGACGGCCGCCACGACGATCAACATGAAACGATTCAAGGACTGCGTGCGGCGATGAGCCGCGCGGGATTCATTGATGTATTTCAAAAAAAATGAAAGATTATGAAACGCATTTTCATTCTCGGGATCATGGTCGGGCTGGCCGCGGTAGTCGCCTGTCAGACCGGTCTCAATGACAAAACCCATCTCGATCAGATCGCTGAAGACAGCATCTACATCGCATACCGTACCGCCATGTTTATCAACGCCGCGCATACCACGCAGGGCTTGTATGACCTGGATGCGATTGGTGAAGTGATCAAGTCTTCCGATCATGCGTCGATCTGTGACTATCCCGATCCGTCCTTTGCGGACATCCGGGGTGGATTGCTCTACCGCGACACCAACTGCTTCATGCACCGCGCGGCGATCAAGCTCAACGAGAAGTATCCTTCCTACTGGACGCTCAGCGAGGCCGATAAGGCGTACATCGAGCGCCGGTACGACACGCTGATCGGTGCAGACCAGCAGGAAGAATTGATGGAACACTTTAAAAACCGGTTCGATGACTAGAAAACGATTCCTGTGGTTGATCCTTGCCGGGATGGTATCGATCACCACCCTGACGGCCATGACAGCGAGCTGTTATACCATCTGGCTGGCCGCGTTTACTCAGGCGACTGCTGACTACAACAGTGCCGTGGATGACTGCCACTCAGACCACTTCGTGATGGGACTCACCAATGGACTGGATCTGTGCCTTTGGGAGGCCAGCTACGACTACGGACAGACCATCGATCAGGCAGGTGCAGACTACGAGCTCTGCCTGCTGCTGCGTGGCCACTAGCGCCGCCATCGATCAAGAACTGAGACCGGGAGAGGAGGATTTTTGGGTTTATCCTGGGTTAATGGATTCTGTATCCTGCAGATCTCTCCTGGTCTCGCTTTTGATCCATGCCTCATAGGAAGCGTTAGCTTCAACTTCGATCTTCATCACGCATGGGACCTCATAGGGGTGGACCGCAATGGCCCGCTCACGCAAAGCTTCCCACCTGTCGAGTGCCGTCTTGACGATCGCCACCCATTCGCCCTCTGACTGGATCTTGTTCTCCCACCAGTACATCGAGGTGATCGGAAACAGGTTGGCACAAGCTGCCAGGCGCTCACTGACCAACTGCCGGCCGATGGAGCGCGCGGCTTCCTCAGACGGACAAGTGATATAGACAACGGCAAAGGCCATAGTCAGAGCGACAGGATTTCCGCCATTTCGAGCAGGGCGGGATTGGGCATTTTCTTTCCTGTGACGGCATCCTTCATCGGAACGAAGACAATGTCGTCGCGCTGGATGCCGACCATCACGTCGTGTTTGCCCTTCAGCAATCCCTCGATAGCGCTGTGTCCCATCCTGCTGCTGATCAGCCGGTCCAGCGCGGTGGGGGCTCCGCCCCGCTGGAGATGGCCGATGATGGTGACCTTGGTTTCATACTCGGAAAAGCGCTTGGAGACCAGTTTTGCCAGTGCCTGGGCATTGCCGTTCTCATTGCCCTCAGCGACGATGATCAGGTTAAAGAGCTTGCGGCGTTTGGCCATCCGGTTGAGCCGTTCCAGCAAAGTGTCTACATCACTCTTCGATTCGGGTATCAGGATGCCCCCGGCACCACTGCCGATCCCGGTGTTGAGCGCGATAAACCCGGTGTCGCGCCCCATCACCTCCACAAAGAACAGCCGGTTGTGCGAGTCCGCAGTATCGCGGATCTTGTCGACCGCTTCGATCGCGGTGTTGACCGCGGTGTCAAAGCCGATGGTATAATCGGTGCCGTAGAGATCATTGTCGATCGTGCCCGGGATGCCGATGACAGGCACTCCGAACTCCTCTTCGAAGATATGCGCACCGGTAAAGGTCCCGTTCCCGCCGATGGCCACGAGCGCATCGATGTCGTGAGCCATGAGCGTTTCGTACGCAGACTTGCGTCCCGCCTTGGTGTGAAAGCGCTTGCTGCGGGCGGTCTTGAGCACGGTGCCCCCGCGGTGGATGATATTTGCGACATCACCTGTTTCCAGCCGCTTGATATCACCGTTGATCATGCCTTCATAGCCATGGTAGATGCCATAGATATGCAGTCCGCGGTACGCACCGGTCCGCACGACCGCGCGAATGGCCGCATTCATCCCGGGTGCATCACCTCCGGAGCAGTAGACTGCGATGCGTTTGATATTCTTGTTCATGATTGTGTGTTGTGATACGTGACCAGGCCTGGCAGGGGGTCGGCAACAACGGTTGCAAGCGTTTTGCCGGCTTCTGCCAGAACGGACCTCAGCAACTCCTCGCACGCCGCGGCGATCCCGCCAACCGCCTTGACCGGGAGATCGGTGCCATACGGCAGCACATGTCCGGCAACAAACGCGCTGAAGCCCCGGCAAATCAGTTGAGAGATCCAGGCAACGTCCTGCCTGTCGGCTGCAAATCTAGCAAAAGACGCCAGATAGCGATTCGGCGCAGGATGTCCTTTGAGATCCTCCAGGAAGACACGGTGATCCTTCGGAACGTGCTGCCCGAATTCCGAGGCAATGCCTGCGGGCATCGACCGCTGATAGAAGCGGTTGATGAGTTCGGCACCGATCCGCCAACCGCTGCCCTGGTCCCCGAGCGGATAGCCCAGGGTCGGGATCTGGTCGGTGATCTCATGCCCATCGTAGAGACAGCTGTTGCTGCCGGTGCCCAGGATGCACACGATCGCCGACTCCGTGCCCGTGCTGCGCGCTGCACCGGTCAGGTCTGAAGCGACATGCAGGGTAGCAGACGGATTGAATTGGCCAAACGCCGCCGAAACCACCTCCCTGTCTGACTCGTCAAGGATTCCTGTCCCGTAGTAATACACTTCGTCTACGGAAGGCAATACTTCAACCAGTGGTTGCAGTGCTCCAGACAGCAATTCCGGGTCCTGCGTGCGCGGATTGAAGCCGGTGCTCTCGACATGCCGGATGTCGGAACCACGGAGAAGCGCCCACCGTGATCCGGTGGATCCCACATCCCCAATGAGCCTGGTCTGCACGTGAGTATTCATGAGGCAAAATCTCGTAAGCGCACTTCAAACGTACCGGTTTCACGCCGTTTGCCGGGTACATTCCACGTGCCGTCATAGCGGACCAGCGTCGGGTAGTACTCCCCGGCCACCCTGGTCAGGTCGATGCGCATGCGCACATCGAACGCATACAGTGCGTTGCGGTGTGCCAGATGATAACGGCGCGCCACCACCTGGAAATCCTGTTTGGCGAAGTAGGTGATAAGCTCGCGAAAGACGGTCTTGCCGCCCTTGTCCACATACGCATCCCGCACCCGCGCGACGAAAACATACACGGGTACTCCCTCATATGTGTCCGAATTGATCTCGAAATTGTAGTAAGGCAACATGCGCTCGGAAAAGACTTCGGTCTTTTTGCCGATCAGGGGGACATTGGATTGCCGGCCAGGTGTAAAGATCAGCTTCTTCAGCTCGGTGATGTGCCCGTCGGTCTTGTCGGCGTCCTCCGGGAGATCGTTTCGGAGCGTATCGATCTCGGTTGCACAGACACGTCCGTGCGTGACAAAAACGCGGTCATACAGTTCTGCTGTGTAGTAGCGGAGCTTTTGCTTGCGTCCCCGGTAGAAGTTGCCGGTAGCCCTTTCGCTGACGATCTGCATCGTGCGGCAGTTGCCTTCCACGGATTGGACGTTCTCACTGGTGTAGGTGCCCTGGATGGCGTCCTTGCGATCCACAAAAGCCATGTCGGTGGTGAATGTATGCGAGATGAATCGCAAATTCTTAAAAGCCCGGTAGAGGGACTGATCACGTTGCACCAGGCGAATGAAGTCCTCGACGTCAAAGCCCTGCCGGGTTGCGGTGATCACGACCGAATCGAGTTGTACGGCGGCGGCCACCGCCCGGGTGATCGCCGAGTCCGCGACCTGGGCGCGGGTGGCACCCAGGCCGATGGAGATCATCATCACGAGCCATGTCGAACGGAGCATGCGCTAAGATCGAATTTTCTAAATTCGCCCCGGATCAATCAACGGGATCATGATCAAACAGATTGCAGTGATCGGAGCCGGCACGATGGGCAACGGGATTGCGCATGTGTGCGCCATGCACGGGTATGCAGTGACACTGGTCGATATCGAGGCGGATGCGCTGGAGCGGGCCCTGCAGACGATCTCGCGCAACCTGGATCGCATGGTCGCCAAAGAGAAGATCAGCGAGGCGGACAAGCAGGAAACGCTGGATCGCATCGGTCGGAGTACCAATGTGCAGGAGGCCGTTGCAAATGCCGACCTGATCATTGAGGCGGCAACCGAGCGCATGGAGATCAAATTGCGCATCTTCGAAGAGCTGGATCAGCATGCGCCGGACCACGCCATCCTGGCGACCAACACCTCATCCATTTCGATTACGCGCATTGGCGCGGCAACACAGCGCCCTGACCGCGTCATCGGCATGCACTTCATGAATCCCGTGCCGGTGATGAAGTTGGTAGAGGTCATCCGCGGGTATGCCACATCTGACGAGGTGACGCAGACAGTGATGCAGCTTTCCAGGGATCTGGGCAAGGTGCCGGTCGAGGTCAATGACTATCCGGGATTTGTCGCCAACCGGATCCTGATGCCCATGCTCAATGAGGCCATCCACACGCTCTACGAAGGCGTCGCTGGCGTCGAGGAAATCGACACGGTGATGAAACTGGGGATGGCGCATCCGATGGGGCCGCTTCAACTGGCGGACTTTATTGGCCTGGATGTGTGCCTCGCCATTCTGCAGGTGCTGCACGAAGGCTTCGGCAATCCCAAATATGCCCCATGTCCGCTCCTGGTCAATATGGTCACCGCCGGCAAACTCGGCAGGAAGACGGGAGAGGGCTTCTATCTCTACGAAGCGGGTTCGAAAGACCTCGTTGTCGCGGACCGGTTTAGCCGTTCGTCGTAGCCGGGGTGCGCAGGGTCCTGATCTTGTGATGTGCCGTGAAGGGATTGGTGTCTCCAATCAGATCGGCGACCGTGATGCTGTCGAGGATCTGATCGATCTTGCCCTGGAGCATGCGCCACAGTGAACGGACCGAACATCCCACGGAATTATTGCAGAAAGACTCCTTGCCGCTGTGATCGCTGCAGAACGACTCGTCGTACAAGGCCCCATCCAACGCGCGCAGCACTTCGCTGATACGGATTTCGTTGGCCGGTTTGGACAGCACGTAACCGCCGCGCGTGCCACGCGTGCTTTGCACAAACCCCGAAAGCCGCAGCATGCGGGTGATCTTGGCGACGTACGGCTCACTGAGGCCCTCTGCCTCGCTGATCCGGGCAATGGTGATCCCCTCAGATTCAGTGTGCCGTGCGATACGCAGCAGAATGCGCAGCCCGTATTCGTCTTTTGCCGAGATCTTCATATCAAAACATATTTAAGGTCAACCTGGCTGTATCGCTCATTCTTTCCTTCGACCATGGCGGACTCCACACCAGCTGCAGATTCACATCGGTGATCCCGTCGACGGTCAGGAGTTTCTGATGCACCTCGGCCGGCAGCGATTCCGCCACCGGACACGCCGGTGAGGTCAACGTCATCTGCACGTGGGCGACACCCTGCTCATCGATCTCAAGCTCGTAGATCAGGCCGAGCTCGTAGATGTCGACCGGGATCTCGGGATCGTAGATCTCCTTGATGGCTTCCAGAGCCCGTTCCTTGATCGCTGCCTTGTCTGCGCCCTGGTTCATTTGCCCACATTTGCGGTGAAGGCCAGGCCGTACATTTTCATTTTGCGCACCATGTGTGCCAGCCCGTTGGATCGGGTGGGAGACAGGTGCTCCTTGAGCCCGATCTCGTCAATAAAGTGGAGGTCGGCGGTGGCAATGTCCTCCGGACGCTGACCCGACAGCGCGCGCACAAGCAAGGCGATAATGCCTTTCGTGATGACCGCCTCGCTGTCGGCCGTAAACTTTACGCGGCCCTGATCGAGGTCGGCATGCAGCCACACCCGGCTTTGACAGCCTTTGATCAGATGGTCTTCCGTTTTATATGCCGGGTCGATCAGCGGCAGGTTCTTGCCCATGTCGATCAGGTACTCATACTTGTCAGTCCAGTTGCTGAAAAATGAGAACTCATCGACAATCTCCCGCTGTATTTGCTCTATCGTTCCGGACATCCTATCGCAACATGTTGACGGCCTTGTTCACTGCCGTGTACAGCCGTTCGGTTTCTTCAATTGTGTTGTAGATGCCAAAGGAGGCACGGACGGTACCATGGATCCCGAAATGGCGCATCAGGGGCTCGGTACAGTGATGGCCGGTGCGTACCGCAATGCCCTGCTGGTCGAGCAAGGTGCCGATATCATGCGGGTGCACATCATCGACCGTAAAGGAGATCACACTGGTCTTCTGACCAGCCGTGCCGACGATGCGCAAGCCGCTGACCTGATTCAGCAGTTCAGTCGCATGGCCCAGGATCTGCGCTTCGTGTTGCTCTACCACCTCCCAGGGCAGGGCCTCGAGGTAGCTGATGGCAGCGTGTAATCCAATGACACCTGCGATGTTGGGCGTACCGGCTTCAAACTTGAAGGGCAGTTCATTGTATTCGGTCTTGTCGATGCGCACCTCGCGGATCATTTCACCGCCTCCCTGGTAGGGGGGCAGCCGGTCGAGCCAGTCTTCCTTGCCGTACAGCACACCGACGCCGGTCGGGCCGTACATCTTGTGTGCGGAAAACGCGTAAAAATCGACGTCGAGGGCCTGCACATCCACCCGCATGTGCGGCATGGCTTGTGCTCCGTCCAGCAGCACAGGAATGTTGCGTGCATGGGCGGCCGCGATGATGCGTTCGACCGGGTTGATCGTCCCCAGCGTATTGGAAACGTGCACCAGCGCCACGATCCGGGTGCGTTCATTGAGCAGGGTGTCCAGATCGTCCAGGACCAGCTCTCCGGCGCTGTCGACCGGGATGGCGCGGATGTGCGCCCCTGCTTGCTCGCACGCGATCTGCCACGGTACGATATTGGAGTGGTGCTCCATCATGCTGATAAGCACCTCGTCGCCGGGTTTCAGGATCGCGCGTTCGAAGCAGCTGGCGACCAGATTGATGCTTTCCGTGGTCCCCTTGGTGAAGATGATCTCTTTGGTGCTGGCCGCACCGATGTAACGGCGGGTGGCCTCCCGGGTGGCTTCAAACGCCTCGGTCGCTGCTGCACTGATCTCGTAGACACCCCGGTGCACATTGGCATGTTCGGACTGATAGTATTGACTGATCGCATCGATCACCTGCCGCGGTTTCTGACTGGAGGCGGCATTGTCAAGGAAGGCCAGTGGCTGTCCGTGCATCGTCCGTTGCAACAGCGGAAAATCTGC
Organism: Saprospiraceae bacterium; assembly: GCA_033720735.1. Classification (GTDB taxonomy): domain Bacteria; phylum Bacteroidota; class Bacteroidia; order Chitinophagales; family Saprospiraceae; genus B8-G4. The sequence continues at coordinate 3,269 of JAWWBX010000063.1, read as the reverse complement.
CCGGATTGCTGCCACAGGAGGCGCAGTGGAGGACGTCCGACTTGTGGCCGGCGTGCTCATGATCCGGATACACTGATGTGAGACATCACAGAATCGATGTGTTTGCTGACCGTACCCGCGATCTCCTGATTTGGAAAGTGGTCGAGGACATCCTGCACGAATGCTTTCTGGAGCAACGCGCCAGCTCTGGACGCAGACAATCCACGTGAGCGCAGGTAGAAGAGCGCCTCCTCATCGAGCTGTCCGATGGTCGCACCATGGCTGCACCGCACGTCGTCGGCATAGATCTCGAGTTGAGGCTTGCTGTCCATGACGGCATTTGGGGACAGGACCAGGGTGCTGTTTTGCTGAAAGGCATTGGTCTTCTGGGCATCCTGACGCACGATGATCTTGCCGTTGAACACCCCGCGGCCATTGCCGGCCAGGATCCCCTTGTACAGTTCGTTGCTCTGGCAGTGCGGGATTGCGTGATCGATAAAACTTTGCGTATCGGTGTGCTGGCCCTCGCCGGCGATGAAGACGCCGTAGAGGTTGGTCGTGATATTGGTGCCTTCATGCAGCACATGCAGGTTGTGGCGCATGAGTTTGGCTCCGAGTTCTGCCGAATAGACGCCAGCCACGCTGTCGCGCTCCTGGAAGATCTTCGTGTTTGCGATCAGGTGGATGTCAGGGGCTGTCATCTGTAATCGATACACGTTGCACGTAGCTCCGTCGCCGACCAGCATTTTATGGCTTGCATTGACGTAGCTGGCATTCCCCGGTGAGGCGCTCGCGTGCCATTCGATCAGTTCAATTTCTGCGCCGCGGCCAACGCAGGTGATCAGACTGCTGTTGCTCTGGACCGCCTGGTCCCCGGTTGCGCGTTGATGCACCAGGCGGACTGGTTTTTCCACCCGGGCATTGTCATCAACGGCGAGCACGTAGATGTCGGGAGCGAGACCCACTGCGAGCGCGTCAAATACGGGTAAGGGTTCGGACAGGATACGCTGCGTTGCAGCCTGGACACTTTCCGCTACGCGGGATTGGCCGAGGGCCTCCCGGAGTGTGCCAAACCAGACATGCTCGGGCAACGGATCGGAGCCCTGCGCATTGAACCGGCCATTGACGAAAACCAACGTGCAGGCATCCGGTGTCGCTGTCGGTGCGTCGGTCGGCGAAGTGATCTCAGGCTCGGCATACGATTGGGCAAGAAGATTCCGCACCGAAGTGTATTTCCAGTCTTCATTCTTGCGGTCGGGAAATGCCGTGTTGTCCAGCGATGCCCGTGCATGCCGACGCAGGGCATGGACAGGGTGGTCGCCCATGCCGTTCATTCCGCTGATCAGCGCGTCGATGCGGGCGAGATAGGCTTCTTTCGCTCCCGTATAGATATCTGTGGTGGTCGCAGTCATGTTCATTATTCAGCGATGGCCGCCATTTCATTTTTGATCCAGTCGTAGCCTTCCGCTTCCAGGCGCAGGGCCAAATCCTTGTCTCCGGATTTGACGATGCGCCCGTCATAGATGACATGGACGAAGTCCGGCACGATGTAGTTGAGCAAGCGCTGGTAGTGCGTTACGATCACAAAGGCGTTGTTGTCATTCTTGAGGGCGTTGACCCCGTCGGCAACGATCTTGAGGGCGTCGATGTCGAGGCCCGAATCGGTTTCGTCGAGAATGCCCAGCGTCGGCTCGAGGACGGCCATTTGCAGGATCTCGTTCTTTTTCTTCTCCCCGCCGGAAAACCCGTCGTTGAGTGATCTGCTCAGGAACTGTTCGTCCATCCCGAGCATCTTGATCTTGTTGCGCATCAGCTTGAGGAGTTCGATCGCAGACAGTTCTTCCTGCCCACGTCCTTCGCGGATCGCGTTGATGGTGCTTTTCAGGAACTGTGCAGTACTGACACCCGGGATCTCGACCGGGTATTGAAAGGCCAGGAAGATGCCCGCCAGGGCACGCTCGTCTACCTCGAGTTCGAGAAGGTCCTGCCCCTGGTAGGTGATCGAGCCTTGCGTCACCTCATACTCTTCCCTGCCCGCGATGACCTGGGCGAGCGTGCTCTTTCCGCTGCCATTCGGACCCATGATCGCGTGCACCTCGCCGGCCCTGACCTCCAGGTCAACGCCTTTCAGGATTTGTGTGTCTTCGACTGAGACGTGCAGATCTTTGATCGATAGTATCATTTCTTGAATGCTGTTTAACCGACACTGCCTTCCAGGCTCACGGCGAGGAGCTTTTGTGCTTCGACCGCAAACTCCATGGGCAGCTCGTTGAATACTTCTTTACAATATCCGTTGACGATCAGGTTGATCGCATCTTCTTCACTCAGGCCCCGCTGCTTACAGTAGAACATCTGGTCTTCGCCGATCTTCGAGGTCGTTGCCTCGTGTTCGACCTTGGCCGTTTCATTTTCTACTTCGAGATACGGGAATGTATGTGCACCGCACCGGTCGCCCATGAGCAGTGAATCGCACTGGCTGTAGTTGTGCGCGTTGGCGGCGCGCTTGCCGACTTTCACCAGGCCCCGGTATGAGTTCTGGCTTTCACCGGCGCTGATCCCTTTCGAGATGATCGTGCTGCGGGTGTCCTTGCCGATGTGCAGCATTTTGGTCCCGGTGTCGGCTTGCTGGCGGTTGTTGGTCACAGCGATTGAATAGAACTCGCCGACCGACTTGTCACCCTTGAGCACACAGCTCGGGTATTTCCAGGTGATCGCCGAGCCGGTTTCCACCTGGGTCCAGCTGATCTTGCTCTTATACCCGGCACACATGCCGCGCTTGGTGACGAAGTTGTAGATGCCACCTTTGCCCTCCTTGTCACCCGGGTACCAATTCTGTACTGTGGAGTACTTGATGAAGGCATTATCCATGGCGATCAGTTCGACAACGGCAGCGTGCAGCTGGTTTTCATCGCGCATGGGAGCAGTGCAGCCTTCCAGGTAGCTGACATAACTGCTGTCTTCTGCAATGACCAGCGTTCGTTCAAACTGACCGGTATTGGCGGTGTTGATCCGGAAGTAGGTGGACAACTCCATCGGGCAGTGCACTCCTTTGGGGATGTAGCAAAACGACCCGTCGCTGAAGACGGCCGAATTGAGTGCCGCAAAGTAATTATCGGTGTAGGGCACCACCGTGCCGAGGTACTTCCTGACCAGTTCCGGGTGCTCCTGGACCGCCTCGCTGAATGAGCAGAAGATGATGCCCTGCTCCGCAAGTGTCTCCTTGAAAGTGGTCTTGACCGAGACGCTGTCGATCACCGCGTCGACCGCAACCCCGGTGAGGCGCTTCTGCT
>JAWWBX010000062.1:0-18097 GCA_033720735.1 Saprospiraceae bacterium | reverse complement strand
GAGTGGCTGAGCGAGGACTCCGCACGCTGACCCTTGGTCGAAGAAACCGCAAATCAACAAACTCTTCTCTGCTTCGTGCAGTTATTACATTGAGAAACTGAGAGATGGCTGCTGCCGACAAGATCACGCCCCTGGTTGCCGAGTTGGAGGAGATCATTGCTTCCTGCCGACAACACGAACAACATTACGCGGATGAACTGGCCAAAGTCCATCCCAAATTCGCGTACAGCGCACGCAACCTGGCACACTACCGGGCCTTCCGGCGCAAGGCACGCAACCGCCTGCAAAGAAGGCTCATGAACCTTGGCCTGTCACGACTGGCCAAGGCGGAAAGCCACGTTCTGCCCAGCCTGCACGCGACCCAGCAATTACTACAGCTGCTGGGAGGTTCGCAGTACCAATCGACCTTTGAAGCGCCGGAAATGTCGATCAAAAAGGCCCGTCGCCTTCTCAAGCGCAATGTGCGCACGCTCCTCAACCGTCGTCCCAAGCGACGTCGCAGTCGCATCATGGTGACCATGCCCACAGAAGCTGCACACGACCGGGATCTGATCAGAAAGATGCTGGAGGCCGGCATGAACGCGGCCCGCATCAACTGTGCGCACGACAGCCCGGAGGCCTGGAAAGCCATGATCGACAATATCCGGGCAGTCAGCGCTGAAATGGAGATCCCGTGTGTTGTGGCCATGGATCTCGGTGGGCCGAAAATTCGTACCGGTGCCATCGAACCCGGACCCGAGCTGATGAAGGTGCGGCCTCCCAAGAATGCGCGGGGCATCGTGATCATGCCTGCCGACGTTTGGCTGGGTGCCGAAGCCCCGCCGGAATTCAAGCATGTGGTACCCGTTGATCTGGACACCCCGCTGGCACCCGTGCAGCTGCTGCATTTTGTGGATGCCAGGGGCAAGAAACGCCAGTTGATGGTCGAGGAAGCCCAGGGTTCCGGGTACCGGGCCACACTCAGGCAAACCACCTATTTTGAAACGGGCATTCCGCTGTACGCAGATGCAAAGCGCAAGGAAAAAGTAGGCCAGGTCGGCATGTTGCCGGCCATTGAAGGAAGCATCTTCCTGATGGAAGGCGATCGACTGAAGCTGACCGCCGAGCCGGTCATTGCCAACCATCGCTCGCATCTGCAGCGCGACCCGCAGGTAATTCCCGAGATCCAGTGCACCAACGAACAGGTATTCGGCGATGTCGAAGCAGACCAGCCGGTCATCATGGATGACGGAAAGTTTTCCGGGATCATTCGCGAGACTGCCCCCCGGCACCTGGTGATGGAGATCACCCAGGTGCGCGGCGGCGGCGCCAAACTGAGGGCAGGCAAAGGGATCAATTTCCCGCAATCCGCCCTGACGGTGCGCGGCCTCACACCCAAAGACCGCGAAGATCTTGCCTTTGTGGTCGAGCACGCCGACATCGTCAACATGTCCTTTGTCAATGCGCCAGAGGACGTCCATGATCTGCTGGGGGCCATTGACGAGCTCGGTGCCACCGGCACGGTTGGCGTGGTCCTCAAAATCGAAACGGAGCGGGCCTACCTCAAACTCCCGCGCATCCTGTTGGCCGGAATGCAGACCTATCCCCTGGGCATCATGATCGCCCGGGGTGACCTGGCTCTGGAAGTGGGCTGGCACAACCTCGCGCTGACCCAGCGTGAGATCATGAAGTTGTGCCACGCGGCGCATGTGCCGGACATCTGGGCGACCCAGGTGTTTGAGAACCTGGCCAAGCAAGGGGTGCCGTCACGGGCCGAAATGACCGATGTATGGGTCGCCCAGCGGTCCGAATGCGTCATGCTCAACAAAGGCCCCTTCATCACTGACGCGATCCGTATGCTGGATATGATCCTGACCAAAATGGAACCATACCGGGATAAGAATGATGATCTGCTTCCCGTCTTCGAGCGGGCAATGCGCTAATCAAGATCTGCGGCATGTCCAATGAGCAACCCTCCAATCTGTCAGGCAGCGTACACTCACGCCAATACCGGCGCATGGCCTGGGTACTGCCGGCAGCCTATCTCGTGCACCTGCTGGAAGAGTACTTCACCGGAGTGACGCTGCCAGTATGGCTCAATACCCATCTCGACGCGGATTTGTCGAATAGCGATTTCCTGACGGTCAACGGTATTGCCATGGCGATCGTCCTGTTCAATGCGGTCACGTTCAGCGTCGGACGCGGCCGCATGACGGTCATGGTTGCGATCATTACCGTCTTCCTGGTGAATGGTCTCCTGCACGGGCTCGGCAGTCTTTACTGGGGGCAATACTCCCCTGGAACGATCACTGGGCTCGCCATCTATGTGCCTCTCGGGTTGCTGGCGCTGTACCGGCTGTGGCAAGTCCTGCGACGAAATGTCTGGCAGGTCGGTCTAGCGGTCGGATTGGTCGCTCATGCCATGGTCATCACCATCGCACGCAGCATCTGATGCCTTCAAGAGAACTTTAAATCCTGCATCACGAACGTAGAGTACCTCAGCGTGTATTTTCGCAGTATGAGACTGACATGCTACATTTTGCTCCTGGCTATGCTTGCGGCTGCCTGCTCAACGGACCGGCCGGGCAGTACGATCCCGGAAATCCCCGCTGTGCTCGATACCCTGACCGACGAGTACAACGGACGTCTGGTACCCAAGGTGCGCAAGATATTCCGCAAAGGGATCGAGTATACTTATCGCGCTGTTTACACCGACACGTCTGGTGCGATCATTTCGGACAACACGGTGACCATCCGACCCTCCGGTGAACGCTGGGAATACCAGCCCGAACGCCAGGACGTGGTAGAGATCTTCTTCAACACCACTCCGGAGGAGAAAGCGAGGGTGCTGGCCAATCCGATCAACAAGACCTATCCGCTGGAGGCCTACTGGACGGACTTCGCCACTGAGGGCATCATTGAAAATGCCGAAAAGGTCTGGATCCATCCGATCCGCCACAATCAGTACATCTTTACCGAGGTCGCACCATTTCCCGAGATCAAGCTGCCTCCTGAAGAAGGCGAAAAATGGTCGGCCACCATTTCAGGCCTGGGCGGATGGGGCGACTGGGACGGGGCGTCCATCTTTTCAGGCTACACCAATAAAGGCAAGGAAAAGGTCAAACTCCCGATTGGCACGTTCGAGTGCTGGGCCATCGAAGCACGGGCCACGTTTGACTACGGGACATCCACCGCCATGTTCCATTTTCATGAAGACCTCGGGTTTGTCAAAATGTCGTACCGCAACTACTTGGGGCAAGGGTTGGTCTTTGTGATGCAGTCAGTCCGCGAATTGTAATCCCGGCCCGCTTTGATCGGGCCAGTCGTTCATGACCAATGTACATTTCTGGTTTTTGCCATGGGCATGTAGCCGGTAAGGCGTGAGGCCCGGTCGGCCGGCGATGCCTATCTTTCGCAAAACTCGATACATGAAAGTGTTTCTCAAGGGACAGCTGGCCTACAACCACGCCATCAATCAGGCAGTGATCGGCTATTTCGAGGAAAATACGGGAGGTCTCTCCGAACGTGCGATCAAGCTGATGTCGCACGTCCTGCTCGTGCACAAATTGTGGAATCATATGATCACGCAAGACGCGCCGGTCCGCGACTGGTGGGCGCCCCTGGCGGTGGAAGACATGCGGAACCTGGATGTCGAGAACAAAGACACAACCACCAAAATTCTGGATGAGTTGGCAGCTGACGCCGTGATCACGGTGCCCAATCCGCGCGGCGGAAGTACGGACTTCCAGATGGGAGATATCGTGTTTCACATCTTCAATCATTCCAATTATCACCGCGGCCAGATCAACACCGAACTCCGCACCCTCGGGCTTGAGCCGCTCAAGACGGATTATATTTTCTGGAAGGCGATGCAAAGGCACTAGGACGTTGGCCGTTGGCTTTTGGCTGTTGGCTTTTGGCTGTTGGCTTTTGGCTGTTGGCTGTTGGTATCCCGCGGAATCTGCGGAATCTGCGAGAAACACCTCTGGGTGCTTTGCGCAATGGCTCGGCGTCCTTTGCGTGAAACATTCCCGATCGTTGACAAGTAACCTTCGTTAGGCTCCAGTCAGTATCCCGTCCGCGAAATCCGCGGAATCCGCGAGAACCCAAACGCGGACCTTACAGATGCCACCTCCGCGTGCTTTGCGCAATGGCTCGGCGTCCTTTGCGTGAAACCCTCCCGATCGTTGGCAAGTGACCTTCGTTAGGCTCCAGTCAGTATCCCGTCCGCGAAATCCGCGGAATCTGCGAGAACCCAAACGCGGCCCCTCATGGATACCACCTCTGCGTGCTTTGCGAAAGACTTGGCGTCCTTTGCGTGAAAACAAAGACTAGTTGAAGACCCCTCCCGAAACTCCGAACACAAAACGCCGAACCGCGCAGAGACCATCGAAAACCGATATTGATCCAAACCAACCAAACAGACAGCCCTTCCGGTCGCTCAGGGAAAATCGCTTGATAGCGCACACGGCTCGCGTCATTTTTGAGAAAAATCAAATGGCATGAGATACACGGCGCTTCTTCTGGCAATCTCTATCTCCTTCGGGATCATGCAAGCACAAGTCGGCATCGGGACCGTCACACCCGACCCTTCTGCAGCGCTCGATATCGATGATACCTCACGCGGGTTCCTCATGCCACGCATGTCGACCGCACAGCGCACGGCCATCGTCAATCCTGCCGTCGGGTTGCTCGTATACGATACCGATGATCACAACCTGTGGTGCTATGCCGGCAGCAACTGGGTGAAGGTGATGAGTCCGGTAGCGCTCGTTCTTGCCGATGATGACGCAGACACGCAGGTCCAGGTCGAGGAAACCAGCGACGAAGATGTGATCAGGTTTGATGTGGCCGGTGTGGAAGTCGCCGCATTTGACGGTCAAACGTTCAAGATGGAATCACCGGGCAAGAGTGTCTTCATTGGCACCGATGCCGGAAGTGCCGACAATGGCACCGACAACTTCAACACGGCATTCGGCTATCAAAGCCAAATGAGCAATACCTCGGGATGGGGCAATACGACCGCAGGATACCAATCGCTGCAAGACAACACGGTCGGCAGCTTTAATACGGCGCATGGATACCAGGCATTATCGGATAATACAACAGGAAGTTTCAATGTCGCCGTTGGAGACCGGGCCTTGCGGTCTGCCACCTCGTCGAACAATGTCGGGGTTGGCGGACTGACCTTGCTGTCCACGACCGGTTCATCCAACTTTGCAGGCGGGCATCGCGCGCTGCACCAAACGACCAGTGGGTCGAAGAATGCTGCAGTCGGAATGGAAGCCCTTTATTCGAACACAACCGGCCAACTCAACACGGCGCTGGGATATCATGCCTTGTACTCAAATACCACCCGGTCACATGTTGTGGCGATCGGGGATTCTGCCCTGTTCAACAATGGTATCGGCGCATCACAATCTGTGCACGGCTCAGAGAATACCGCCGTTGGTTCGCAAGCGATGTACTCCAATACGACCGGATACCGCAATACCGCGGTGGGCTACCACGCTTTGCACGACAACAGTACCGGAGATTCAAATACAGCAATTGGCGATAACGCCTTGTCCTCGAACACCAGTGGGCGCCACAACACGGCGACCGGTTATCTCGCTCTGGTCAACAACGTATCCGGCCATTTCAACTCCGCCTACGGCTACAATGCACTCGGATTGAATACGGACGGCGATGGGAACACCGGCATGGGCAATGGTGTGCTCAGTTTCAACAGTACGGGCCACCACAATACTGCGGTCGGAATGTCAGCAATGGCCAACAACACCGCCGGCAGCAGTAATGCGGCTTTCGGAGTTCGTGCGCTTTTCAGCAATACGGACAGATCGGGCCTGGTGGCCATTGGGGATTCAGCACTATACCACAACGGGAGTGGTGGACCGACATTGATTGAGGCGCAATACAATACCGCAGTTGGGTCCAAGGCATTATTCAGCAACACGTTGGGGAGTTATAACTCGGCCCTCGGATTTCAGTCCTTGTACTCAAATGTGGATGGTTTCAGGAACACAGCGATCGGATGGCAAGCCTTGTTCGCCAACACGACAGGACACGGTAATACGGCCACCGGTAGTTCAAGTCTGAGCGCAAATAGTTCCGGGCAGTTCAATAGTGCGCACGGGGCCCACGCCTTGGAAGACAATACGGTCGGCTCCAGCAATACCGCCGTAGGGTATGAGGCATTGAATAAAAACACGGACGGGGGCTGGAACACCGCCCTGGGCTTCGCATCGTTGCTCGAAAATACCAGCGGCCTCAGGAATACGGCCGTCGGAGTGAGTGCACTGCGCTACAACACCACAGCGTCATTCAACACGGCGGTCGGGTACCTGTCCCTGGTCAACAACACTGCAGAATTCAACACCGCGATCGGTGCGCTTTCAATGGAGACCAACACCAGCGGATATCAGAACACAGCCACCGGATATCAATCCCTGCACGGCAATACAGAAGGGTTCTCAAATAGCGCGTTGGGATATGCCGCCCTGTACTCCAATCAAACCGGCAACTATAATACCGCGGTGGGTGACAGGTCCATGCACAATAATGTCAGCGGAAGCGGCAACAGCGCATTGGGCAATGTTGCCCTCAATCAGAATACTTCGGGTGAAGCCAATACCGCGATGGGGCTCTCATCCTTATACAGTAACGAAACGGGTGGTCTGAACGTCGCGATCGGAGCGCATGCGTTGCACGCGAGCACCGAGCTTTCACACCTTGTTGCGGTTGGCGACTCTGCGCTGTACAACAATGGCAATGGGGGAACCAGCTTCACACATGGGTGGTACAATGCGGCGGTGGGGTCAAGGGCCCTTCGCGACAACACGATCGGCCGCGAGAATACGGCCATCGGCAGTTTGGCCATGAAGGACAACACGGAAGGGAACAGGAATGTCGCCCTGGGCTACCGTGCCTTGTCACACAATAACACTGGCGATGGCAATGTTGCAGTCGGATGGGCGGCCCTGGATAGTTCGACGACGGCCAGTTATAATACTGCCGTTGGGGATTGGGCGATGTTTCGCTTTGGCACCGGCTTGTCGAATGTCGGGCTCGGGCGCTGGGCGCTGCTCGGTGCCTCCGGTAATGGGAATATCGCGATCGGGTCTTCAGCTATCAGCGACAATACGGGCGATTACAATGTGATCGTGGGCTTTCATGGATGCTATGATTGCGAAACCGCCGCTCAAAACACCGGAGTCGGATCTCGCGTCCTGACCAGTCTGATATCGGGGAATAACAACTCGGCTGTCGGTTATGAGGCGATGTATTCCACCACCACGGGTTATGGCAATGTTGCCCATGGATTTGAGTCGCTGCACGCGAACACTGAGGGGTACAGAAACACATCCATCGGTACCAACTCCATGCTTTCCAACACCACCGGCTACAATAACACCGGAGTCGGTTACAGCGCGAACTCTACCGGCTCCACGTACTTCAACACAACCGGCCTGGGCAACAATGCCGACTGTACCGCCTCGCACCAGGTGCGCATCGGCAACGCCAACGTGACCAGCATCGGAGGCTATGCCAACTGGACCAATCTCAGCGACGGCCGCTTCAAAGAGGACGTTGCCGAGGATGTCCCGGGCCTCGACTTCATCAGCCAGTTGCGCCCGATCACCTATACTGTAGACGTCCAGGGGATCCACCATTTCTTTGCCGAGCAATACGGCGAGCGTACAGATTCCGTCATCAACCCGGACAAGGCGCACATGCGCATTTCAGGATTCATCGCGCAGGAGGTCGAGAGTGCAGCGCGCACTGTCGGATATGAATTCAGCGGTGTCGACGCACCCAAGAACGATCAGGACTTTTATGGATTGCGTTATGCCGAGTTTGTGGTCCCCCTGGTCAAGGCCGTGCAGGAGCTGTCCGAAGAAAACACGACGCTCCGCCAGCTGATCGAACAGCAGGAACAAGTCATCAGCTCTCTGCAAGCGGCACAGGAACAGTTGGCAAGTGAGATCCGTCAAACGCAGCAGTCGCCGGGAAGCTAGGTGCCGGTGCGCATCACCACAACTGTTCAGTACTTTAGCGCAGCAAGCCCGAATGTTGAAACGCCTCATTACCATCTACACCGGCCTGCTCCTGGCCCTGCCGGCGGGACTGGCGCAATCCGATTTCTGTTTGTCAGCCCGGGACGGATTCCAGCAAGGGATTACGCGCTACGTCTACGAAGATCGCGACGCCAACATCTGGATCTGCTCCAGTACAGGACTCTACAAATGGGATGGCGCGGACTTGCACAGCGCGGATCCTGCTCATTTCGGCGATATGGGCGCCATGCTCAGAAAGGGCATCAACCGGATCCATCAGGATCAGACGGGTGATTACTGGTTGAGTACGCAAGACAATGGGCTTCTGAAGTATGACCGGCAGCGTGATACCCTCCGCCAGTTGACGCCGGAGACGGCCGGGATGACACGGTACTGGGACATCGTAGAAGACGGCGACGTGCTGTGGATCGGAGGCAAAGGCGGACTGCTGCAGGTCGCGCGGACGGGCCCAAATCAGACGTTCTTTCCTTTCACGCTGGAAGATCACGGCGTTGACGGACCGATCATCAGAGCCGTCATGCAGGATCCCGAAAATCAGGACTTGTTGTGGGTTGGGGGCACCTTCGGATTGGCCACGTTTTCGAAACGCGCTGGGGGCTTTACCCTGATTCCCCAACCTGTCGGCACCGATGACTGGTATCCCGGTGACAGAGTATTGATGATCGCCAACCTGCATCGGGATGACGACCACATCTACGGTGCGTCCTGGGGCGGTGGACTCCTGCGTTATGACATTGCGGATGGGAGTTGGGATCAGTTTCTCTTCGAACAGGATTCGACAGCTGATGCTCCCCTGGATGACAACATTTGCCAGTACATTATTCCGGTCAATGACACGATGCTGGCACTCTCGGCATGGCGGCACTGTCCGATCCTGTTCAATGTACGTTCATCCAGGTTTATCACTGACGCGGCCAATCCGTTCCTTGCCACCTGCCGCAGCGGTGGATTCAGTGAGGGGCTCTTGCACGACCGGACCGGGAGGCTTTGGATGGGGTACTTCAATCAGATCTGTGCGCTGTATGAATTCCGGCATGATACACCTCCCCCGCCCATACGCATCGCCGGGATTTACGAGGAAGGCACTCCTCCACAGATCTTTGGGTCACCACCGGAAGGCGAGCTCTACACCTTCGGACGGTACCAGCGCGATCTCGTGATCTCGGTTGCCACAGGGTCGATGTTTCCTCCGGCAGGCCTTGAGTACAGACTGAATGGTTACGATCAACGCTGGCATCCATTGGACCGCCCCGTGTTGCGTTATACTCAACTACCGGGGGGGAATCTGACCTTCAACGTGCGGCAGTTGCAACCCGATGGATCCAGGGAGATCGTACTAAGTCAGAAACTGCGCATCCAACCCTTGCTCCATGAGTATCCATGGTTTTGGCCGGCTGTCCTCATTCCCTCTCTTGCCCTTCTCTACTATCTCATCTGGCTGCGTACCCGGTACAGGCGGGAAAAGGAACTGATGGAGGTACAGTACCAAAAACGCGTGCTGGAAAGCGAGCTTGCGGCCTTGCGCGCTCAAATGAACCCGCACTTCGTGTTCAACGGATTGAATTCCATCCGCAACTACATTTTCAAACAGGACACCGATGCGGCGAGTGAATATCTCACGATGTTTTCCAGGCTGATCCGTGCGATCCTGCAAAACAGTCAGAGTCAGCTGATCCCGTTGTCTGAGGATCTCGACGCCTTGTCACTGTATCTGGATATCGAAGCGAGAAGATTCAAGGACGAATTTGCCTACAGCATCGACATCGACGCTGATCTTGACCCGGATGCCGTCTACGTACCGCCCATGCTGATCCAGCCATACGTGGAGAATGCCATCTGGCACGGCTTGCGCCTGAAGGAAGACAAGCGGATCTTGAATGTCAAAGTGGAAGATGCCGATGGTAATGTGCGGATTGTCGTGTCGGACAACGGAATCGGTCGGGCAGCAGCCGCTGTTCTCAACCAGACCGATCATGCGCGACATCAATCGCTGGGCATGCCCCATACCGCGGAGCGGATCCAGCTGATGAAAGAAATGCTCGGCAGGGAAGCGTCCGTCCGGGTCGAAGACCTGAATGTGAACGGTGAGACAGGAACCCGGGTGATCCTGACGCTGCCCATGATCACCGAACATCAATTGCCCGCAACCACATCTTCATGAGTAAACTTTCGGCAGTACTGATCGACGACGAACGGGATTCCCTCGAGTCACTCGAGTATCTCCTCAGCCGACATTGCCCGGAAATCGAAATTGTGGCCCAGTGCAGTAGCGGGAAAGAGGGCCTGGAACAGATCCGCAAGCACACACCGGACCTCATCTTTCTCGATATCCAGATGCCGGGCATGAGCGGCTTCCAGATGCTGGAGGCGCTGGACAATACCGGAATCCAGGTCATTTTTACCACCGCCCACGACGAGTATGCGATCGACGCGATCAAGGTCAGCGCAATGGACTACCTGCTCAAACCAGTGAGTCGTGACGACCTGGTCCGGGCCGTCAACAAGGCTCGTGATCATCATTTGCGCTCCGGGGCCTCGCGCCAACTTGAGATACTGCTGACCAATATTCAGGGGGTGGAAAGCGGGTTTCAAAAGCTCGCCATCCCGACCGTGGATGAACTGACTTTCATCAATATCAGCGATATCGTGTACTGCCAGGCCGACGGCAACTACACCACCATCTGGACGCGCGACGGACAATCGCACGTCATCTCGCGTACGCTCAAGGACACATCTGAACTGCTCAAACAGCCCTTCTTTTTTCGCACACATCAGTCGTACCTCGTCAACCTGCACTTCATCACCAAGTACATCCGTGGCTCCGGCGGACAGGTGGTCCTGCAAGGCGGGCAAACCATCCCGGTGTCCAGAGCGCGTAAGGATGCGCTGCTCGCGATGATCTACAAGTGACACCTGGCCATTGGCTCTTGGCTATTGGCTTTTGGCGCATCACATCTCGAATCCTCAAATCCTCGAATCCCTGCCTCCGGCAGGCAGGCTTAAATCCTTAAATCCTTAACTTAACCGCATGTCCAAGAACCTTTCAGAACTGTCAGGCCGCCAGGGCCTCAAGAATAACCTGTTTGACCGGATGGGTCAGCTGACCATTGAGTCCGGTACGCCTCCGGTGGAGGAGCTTGAAAAGCTGGCCGAGGAATTCCTCATCGGCAAGGCCAACACCTATGGAGCGGCGACCTTCTACGATTTCATGAAGCCTGCCAACAAGGGCAAGAAGGTCTACGTGTGCAACGGATCGGTCTGCCTCTGTGCCGGCACCCAGGACCGGCTGGTCGAGAAGCTGCGCGACCATTTTGCGGAGGACGAGATCGGCCACATGTGCTGTCTCGGACGCTGCCACGAGAACAACGCCTTTTTCTATCAGGGCAAAAACTATTCGGGACGCGACGCCGAGGATCTGGAAGCGATCGTGGATGGCGCGGGAAGCAATGATGATCATTATGCCGTCACCACCCTGGGCACCCCCGTCCTGACCCTCCCCTATGCTGGATTTGATGCGCACTATGCGGTCTTGCGCGATGTGCTGAAACGCGACTCAGCTGAAGTCCTCGAAGAAATCAAGACGTCTGGTATCCGTGGACGTGGCGGAGCGGGCTTCCCGATGGGCCTGAAATTGCAATTCTGTCGCAATGAGAAAAGCGACACCAAGTTCATCATTTGCAATGCCGACGAAGGTGATCCCGGAGCGTTCTCGGATCGCTGGCTCCTCGAAGAGCGGCCGCACCATGTCCTGTTCGGGATGATGGTGGCCGGCTACTGTATCGGTGCTGAATGGGGCGTCGTGTATATCCGCGCAGAGTACCCTGAGTCCGTAGAGGCCATCCAGCGGGCCGTGTCTGAATTGGAGGACAACCAGCTGCTCGGTGACAACATTGCCGGCAGTGGCTTCAATTTCCGGTTCAAGGTGATCAAGGCCGCGGGTTCGTACATCTGCGGTGAAGAGACCGCATTGATCAACAGCATCGAAGGCCAGCGCCCTGAAGTGCGGGTACGCCCGCCCTTCCCTGCCCAGCGCGGCCTTTTCAACAAGCCTACCACGGTGAATAATGTGGAGACGCTGGCCGCCTTGCACTACATCCTGCAAAACGGCGGTGAAGCGTATGCGAAACTGGGCACCGACAAATCCAGCGGCACCAAGCTGCTTTGCCTGGACAGCGGATTCCGTAAGCCCGGTCTGGTCGAAGCCGAAATGGGTACGCCGCTGCGTCAGGTGATCGACGAAGCCGGCGAGGGGTTCAAGCACTCCGTCAAGGCGATGCACATCGGTGGACCGCTCGGAGGCCTGGTACCGGTGTCCAAGATCGACGATCTCACGGTCGACTTCGAGTCCTTCTCATCGGAGGGCTTCCTGCTGGGGCATGCTTCGGTGGTCACCATCCCGGGTGATTTTCCCCTGGTCAAATACCTTGAACACCTGTTTGAGTTTGCGGCTGAGGAAAGTTGCGGCAAGTGCTTTCCGTGCCGCCTCGGGACCAAACGCGCACAGGAGATGTTTGCCAAAGCCCAGCACGAAGGGTACAAGATCCCGCGCACGCTGATCGACGATTTGTTGCACACCCTGGAAGAGGGAAGTTTGTGTGCCCATGGTGGTGGTATCCCGCTGCCCGTCAGGAATGCGCTGCATTATTTTGAGGATGAGTTGCGGCAGTATCTGGCGTAGCCCGCACGTTGACATTCCGCGCCGAGTGAAGCTGAATGGTCGGAAATGTCAAATACCAAACTCTGAATATCAAATGTCAAAAGAACGCTGGACGACGATCAGCTTGGACTTTGGTGTTTGACATTCATCATTTGTCATTTCACTGCCCGCATCAGCCATTGGCGGGTGAAACGGTTCAACCAGTACTACGTGTAACGCAGCCGAAGCAGGTTCACTTCGATCAAGGCAGTGCCTGCTGCCTACGTTAAATAAGGTTAATACGGCCTTTTGATGCTCCATCGGGTGGTGATCCCCCTGCCAAATCCGTACCTTCATGCTCCCCGCCGGAAATCTGTTTCCGGCCATCAGATTTTGTGAAATAAAACGCTACTCAATGAAGACGCATTTCTTCCTTTATGCTCTGCTCGCGCTCTTCGTCATCAGCCTGGCGCCGATCGACGCAGACGCGCAGCGCAACCGCGATCGCGACCGCGACGCTGCCCCCGACGAACAAATGGAGAAAGAGGAAAAGTCCCCGCTCAATGCCGGCACGTTTACGGCATTCAAACTGCGGAACGTAGGACCTGCCTTTGCCTCCGGCCGGATCGCCGACATCGCGATCCATCCTGAAGATGACAATGTATGGTATGTCGCCGTCGGCTCAGGCGGCGTCTGGAAAACGACGAATGCCGGTACCACCTTCGAGCCGATCTTTGACGGTCAGTCGGTCTATTCGACCGGATGTATCACGATCGACCCAAACAATCCGCACACGGTCTGGCTAGGTACCGGTGAAAACGTCGGCGGACGCCACGTGGCCTTTGGTGATGGCGTCTACGTCAGTCACGACGATGGCAAGAGTTGGAAGAATATGGGTCTGAAGAAAACCGAACACATCTCCAAGATCATCGTGCATCCCGCTAATTCTGACATCGTATGGGTCGCGGCACAAGGCCCACTCTGGAATAGCGGCGGAGAACGCGGTCTCTACAAAACCACCGACGGTGGTGAGACCTGGAAACGCACCCTCGGCAACGATGAATGGACCGGTGTAACCGATCTGGTGATCGATTCGCGCAATCCCGACGTATTGTATGCCGCGACATGGGATCGTCATCGCACCGTGGCCGCCTACATGGGAGGAGGGCCGGGATCGGGCCTCCACAAGAGCATCGACGGCGGCGAGACCTGGACCAAGCTGACCAAAGGACTGCCGCGCTCAAATCTGGGCAAGATCGGCCTGGCCATCTCCTATCAGGACCCGGACGTCCTGTATGCGGCCATCGAAACCGATCGCACGACCGGAGGTGTCTGGAAGTCCGTCGACCAGGGCATGTCCTGGAGCAAGCAGTCCTCCGCTGTTTCCGGCGCGACAGGCCCGCACTACTATCAGGAGTTGTACACCTGCCCGCACAACTTTGACCGGCTGTATCTGATGGACGTGCGAATCCAGATCTCGAACGACGGTGGCAAGACCTTTACGCGTCTGCCCGAGCGTCAGAAGCACTCGGACAACCACTCCATCAACTTCAGGATGGACGATCCCGATTACTTACTGGTCGGCACCGATGCGGGTATCTACGAAAGCTTTGATGGGGCTGCCAACTGGCGCTACATGAACAATCTTCCGCTCACTCAGTACTACAAAGTGGCAGTGGACGACCGCGAGCCGTTCTACCACATTTTTGGTGGGACTCAGGACAATGGTTCGCACGGCGGCCCGTCGGCTACCGACGACCGGAGCGGTATCCGCAATGCCGACTGGTACAAGACGCTCGGCGCAGACGGCCACCAATCGGCTACGGAGCCGGGTAATCCAAATATCATCTACGCTGAAACGCAACAGGGTGGTCTGCACCGGGTTGATCTGGTCAGCGGTGAGACCGTCTTCATTCAGCCACAGCCCGGCGCCAATGAAGATTTCGAGCGCTACAACTGGGATGCGCCGATCCTGGTGAGCCCGCACTCGCCATCGAGAATCTACTTTGCCTCACAGCGGGTGTGGCGTTCCGACAACCGCGGCGACAGCTGGACCGCGATCTCGGGCGACCTGACCCGGGACCAGGAGCGGATCACCTTGCCGATCATGGGCAAGCAGCAAAGCTGGGACAACCCCTGGGACGTCAACGCGATGTCGAATTACAACACCATCACGTCACTGGCTGAGTCGCCCTTGCAGGAAGGCCTGATCTATGCCGGCACCGACGACGGTATCGTGCAGGTGACGGAAGATGGTGGCGCGACCTGGCGCAAGATCGAAGTGAAGGAAATGGGCGTACCTGCCACCTCATTCGTCAACGACATCAAGGCTGACCTTTTCGATGTGAACACTGTATACGTCGCACTTGACAATCACAAATACGGTGACTTCAAACCATATCTGGTTAAAAGCACGGATCGCGGTCTGACCTGGACTTCGATCACGGAGGGATTTCCCGAGGCGTGCATGATCTGGCGCACAGTACAGGATCACGTCAACAGCAAATTGCAGTTTGCTGCCACTGAATTCGGCATCTACTTCACCATCGATAACGGTGGCAAGTGGATCCGCCTGAAAGGTGGTGACCCGACGATTGCCTTCCGCGACCTGACGATCCAGCGCCGCGAGAACGACCTGGTCTGCGCGTCGTTTGGCAGGGGCTTTTTCGTCCTGGACGACTACAGCCCGTTGCGCGAGGTGACGGAAGAAAAGCTGAAGAACGAGACCCTTTTGTTTGCCGCCCGCGACGCCAAATGGTTCGTGCCGCGCAACAAGAATGCCAACGAAAACCACTACTTCGCACCCAATCCTGAATTCGGTGCGGTGTTCTCCTACTACATCCACGACGAGGTGTCCACCATGAAAGGTGAGCGCAAGAAAAAGGAGCGCGAACTTGCCAAGGCCGGTGAGGACATCCCTTTCCCCGGATGGGACGCCCTGCAGGCTGAGGAAAACGAAGAAGGCCCACAGGTCTATCTGACGATCAAGGATATGGACGGCAATCTCGTGCGGCGTATTGAAGGCCGGGGCAGCAAGGGCTTCCACCGGCTGGCATGGGACCTGCGCTATGCGTCCAAGAATCCCATCCGTCTCGGTCGGCAAGGTGGCGGTGGTTTCGGTGGCTTCCGCCGTGGTGGCGGATTGATGGCCACACCGGGCACCTACACAGCGACGCTGTCACGCCAGGTCAACGGTGAAGTGACAAAGTTGGCCGGTCCGGTGGAGTTCCACGTCGTGCCATTGCGCAAAGGTACGCTCGAAGGGGCTTCGTACGAGGAGATCATTGCCTTCAGGGAAGACCTCGAAGAGTTGCAGGAAGACATGGCGGTCGCCACGTACATGTTTGAGAACAGCATGGAAAAGGTTGAGGCCATGAATACAGCTCTGGAAAGGACCGATATCGAATCGACCGATCTCGTGTCACGCATCTACGAGGTGAAACAGGCGCTCATCGCCCTTGATCTCGAAGTCAACGGGTATGATGTCAAGGATGAGATCGGTGAGAATAATCCACCGTCTGTGCGTGGCCGCATGTTCACCGGGATGCGCGGCTTGAGTACGACGTACGGACCAACCCCGATGCACAAGGAGCAGTTGGCGATTGCCAAATCGGAATTGCAACAACTGATGCCACGGGTCAGGAAGATCGCCGAAGAGGATATCCCCGCACTCGAACGGGCGCTCGACCAGGTCGGCGCTCCGTGGATCGAGGGTACTCCGCCAAAGAATAAATAGGTGTAAACTTTGACGACACAATGCCATCCCGCCTCCGGGATGGCATTGTTATTTCTGGTCGATGGTGATATCTTGTTTACGTATAAAAGGTATTGCAATGCGCATGATCCTGTTGTTCGTTGCTGGTGCTGTTATCTCCGGATGTGCATCCCCCGCCCCGTCACCCGAGCAGATGGAGCAATGGGAAAATGAGATCCGACAGGCGGAGGCCGACTTCGCTGCCATGGCTGCCAGTGAGGGGATCGGGGCGGCCTTCGCAGCCTTCGCCGCTGATGACGCCGCTCTCTTGCGGGGTGGTACCGTCATCGAAGGGAAAACACAGATCGCGGCCTTCTATGCCGAGCGCGACAACCCCGACGCCACGCTGACCTGGACGCCGGACTTTGTGCGGGTGTCCGAGGCCGGCGATATGGCGTACACTTACGGACCTTACACGTATAGTGCGCCCGATTCTACAGGACAAGCGGTTCGCTCGACCGGTATCTTTCACACCGTGTGGCAGCGGCAGGCAGACGGCACGTGGAAGTACGTGTGGGATTGATGGTCGTTCGTATCAAAGCAGCGGTGTCATCCCCGTGACGCATAAGCAGTTACACTTATAATCCATCTACCTTATTCCGTCTGTTCGTCGTCGCATCATTTGAATTTGTAACATTTAAATATCAATTACTTACACATTTAATAAATATTATATATCAGAAATTACCGTTCCCGTGCAACAACACGCTATCACATTCCGTCACCAGCGCCACACCAGAAGTCACCTGCCTGCGTTAGATGCATGACATCTGTTTAGATCGCGGGAGTGCCAAAGCTGAGACCTGGACCCTGCTTGCATTGCCAAAACACCGGGAAATCAATAACTTGTAGGTCAAATCGTCGAACGAAATGCTGAAAGCGAGAGAGCAAACCATCACCGGTGATCCTTCTGTCGGGGTACAGAACGCACCGGTCGCATATATCAACGACACGCCCTTCCCCATTGTGGAAGGCGAGACCGTCCTGTCATTTATCCGTCGTTACAAGGGGCAGGATGCCGTGCCAACTTTGTGCGACGCACCCAACCTCGAACCGTTTGGCTCGTGCCGGGTATGCAGTGTCGATGTCGCCATGAAGGGCAACGGCCACATGAAGACCGTCGCTTCGTGCCACACCCCGATCACGGCCGACATGCAGATCTTTCCTGACACGAAAAATGTGCAGCGGCTGCGCAAGAACATCATCGAACTGGTCCTCACGGATCATCCGCTGGATTGCCTGACCTGTGAAGTCAACGGCAACTGCGAACTGCAAACGGTCGCAGCCCGCGTGGGTATCCGCGATGTGCGGTACCCTGAGGGTGATCACCACCTGGACCGGGAGAAGGACCTCAGTCACCCCTACATGACTTCGGACTTGTCCAAGTGCATCAACTGTTACCGTTGTGTGCGGGCTTGCGACGAAGTGCAGGGCGAGTTTGTCCTCAGTATGGCCGGGCGCGGTTTCGATGCGCATATTATCAAGGGATCGGACACATCATTTTTCGATTCGGATTGCGTAAGCTGCGGCGCATGCGCCCAGGCGTGCCCGACGTCAGCCATCTCGGATGTCTTCCAGTCGAAGGCGATCATGGCGACCGAGAAAACACGCACGGTATGCACATACTGCGGAGTGGGCTGTAATCTCGAG
>JAWWBX010000061.1:0-18297 GCA_033720735.1 Saprospiraceae bacterium | reverse complement strand
TACCACCGAAGGCAATCCGTCGGGGATGGTCGAGGTGAGTGCCGGCGTGCTGGCTCTGATGATGGGTGATGTGAATGGCGATCACCAGATCAAGTACAACGGAGCCAACAACGACAAGAATGAGATCCTGGGGGCCGTCGGCCTGACAACACCGAACAACATTGTTCCGGGTTACAACCGCTACGATGTGAATATGGACGGTGTAGTCAAGTACAACGGAGCCAACAACGACAAGAATGAGATCCTGGGGGCCGTCGGACTGACGACACCCAACAATATCGTGATTGGACAAATGAACGGTATGTAGCATAAGGTGTCTTCCGTCTGCCTGTTGCATGGGATCGGAAAGGTATTTGCAGCCTCGCCATAAATGGTGGGGCTGCTCTTTTTATGCCATGTTGGTACGGGATGGATCGGCCCTTGTTTCTTAATTTTGACCGCAACGCAATGATGAGAGGATTCTTACTGGGCGTGGCGATGGGCTTGTCAGGGATTACCGGGCTGGCTCAGTTTACGTATACCGAATCAGCAGCACTCCTCGGCATCTCACATACATACGGCGCCGGTGTCGCGGGCGGAGGGGTCAGCTTCTTTGATTTCAACCAGGATGGCTGGGATGACTTGACACTCTGTACCGGCCTGGGTGATACGCTTGAGTTCTATCTGAACGTTGGCGGCACCTTTCAGCGCATGGATCCACCCCCGGTGGTCCATACCGGGAGAGCGAAACAAAGCACCTGGGTTGATTTTGATAACGACGGTGATTACGACCTTCTCGTGGCAGATTATTTCCACGGCTGCAGCCTGTACGAGAATACCGGCAATCTGAACCTTGTTGATGTAACGGCTGTTGCCGGCCTCGGGCAGGACAGCATGAACACCTACAGTATCGCCTGGGGCGACTACAATATCGACGGCTTTCTCGACCTGTATGTGGTCAACAGCGCCGGAGATACTACGGCGCATCCCAATACCCTTTATCTCAACAATGGCAACGGCACATTTACCAATACCACCTCGGTCGCCAGTGTCCAGGATTCATTCGGTATCGGATTGTGCCATGCCTTTCTGGACTACGACAAAGACGGCCTGCCCGATCTCTACGTCTCGAACGATAAATGGACACCCAACAAACTCTACCGCAATCAGGGAGATGGTACGTTTGCCGATGTGGGTGACAGTGCCAATGCTGATGTCATTCTCGATGCCATGAGTGTCACCGTCGGCGACTTTAATCACGATCACTGGCCGGATATCTATATCACCAACAGCATCTTCTCACCCGAGTACTTTGACGGGCTGAGTGTGCTACTGCAGAACAATCAGGACGGCACCTTCACGGAGGTAGCCGATTCTGTCAACGCCGGCTTTGGCGGGGTGGGGTGGAGCGCACAATGGCTGGATGCTGATCTCGACATGGACCTCGATCTGTATGTGAGTGGGGACATCCCCGGAACATTTCTGCCATCAAGCTGTATGCATGAGATGACCGATTCCGGGACGTACATCATCCCGCCGGACATCGGATTTGGCGAGGATTTGGTTCGCAGCTACAGTAATGCGGTTGGAGATTACAACAATGACGGATACCCGGATATCTGCGTGAGCAACTGGATCGATCCTTCCCATTTTTGGGCCAATGACGGCGGATCCGCCCATTGGCTGAAAGTGATGCTGCAAGGCACCATCAGCAACCGGGACGGGATCGGCAGCTGGATCGACTATACGGCTGCCGGGGCTCAACGGACACTATACACCCATTGCGGTGAAGCTTACCTGGCCCAAAACTCCCAGTACAAGCTGTTGAGCCTCGACACAGCAACCGTGGCCGACACCATCATCGTCACCTGGTTGAGCGGCATCAAGGATACGGTGTACAATGTTCCGGCAGATCAGGCCGTCGTCATTGAGGAAGGGTGTGGCTGCTACAAAAAACGGGTCAGACTCGATGTCAAGGTGTATCTGGAAGCTGCCTGGGATGCCTCGGGGGACAGTATGCAGGCTTCTCTCAATGCCATACTGCCGGATACCCAGCCTTACCTGAATCTTGCCGGCTACAACTATGCCGGGAACGAGAAAATGGATGTCGTCTTCCCGGATGTGGTCGACTGGGTCATTGTCGATGTCCTGACCACTGACTCGCTCGAAGTCGTCGCACGCAAGGCCGGCCTGCTGACCACACAGGGCGACATCGTGGCAACAGATGGGTCTTCCCTGATGGACTTGTGGGTGTCTCCCGGCACTTATCACCTGGGTGTCCGGCATCGCAATCATCTCGATATCCACACGGCCACGCCTGTCATGATCGATGGCGACACGGTCGTCGTGGATATTACCCCGGCGCAGTTGCCGGGTAATGTGCTGACAGAGGTCGGGTCGGGCCTGTACGCCATGCGCGCCGGAGATGCTAACGGGGATCAGCGTATCAAGTACAACGGTGCGTCTAACGACAAGAACGCGATCCTGACGGCTGTCGGGTTGCTCACGCCCAACAACACCGTTTCAGGGTACGCACAATGCGATGTCAATTTCGATGGTATCGTGAAGTACAATGGCGCACTCAATGACAAAAACCAGGTCCTGGACCAGGTGGGACTCGCCTCACCCAACAATTTGATCACAGGCCAATTCTTTGGGTATCAGTGAGATAAGGTCACCCAAGTCTGGATTTTTTGCAAGGATGGGGTTGATGATGACCAGTCACGCATTGCATTGAAAAAGTTCGTAAATTCAAGGTTGATAAGGTACATAACCCCCTGAAGGAATTGAAGCATACACACCCTGAATGCATGCTCTCCAGCGATGGACTGCACACCCGGCAGTCTGTCAAGAACGATGAACTATGTTTGAGTCATGTTAGGTCTGCGTACCATCTTTACGGGATACGCACCTGCCAGGTGTTTGACTTCCCTCCCTCTGGGGGCAGTCCATAACACCTGATGCCCTGAACATGACTTGTATCCCCCAGAAAGAAAGACGAAAAAGGACCTGCCTGATACCCAACGTGACGCTCGCGTGTCTGCTCCTGATGCCGTGTGCCGGTTTTGCACAGCGAGGTGATGGAGCTGCAGACCCGGGTACACCAGTCACTCTCGCTACTACGGCATGGATGCCAGACATAGTGGAGGAGGCCACATCCGTAGTTCACAGGACCGGCTCCAATATGTTGATGACACCCATGTGCTATGACAATAGCGGGTTTGGTCTCATGTTTGATGTCGAAGCTGTGACCAACATCAAGATCGAGCAGTTGGACGCCAACCTCGGCGGGCCGGCAGATCACGATGTTCTCGTTTATTTCAAGAGTGGTTCGCATGTCGGCCATGAGAACGTGCCGGAAGCATGGACAATGCTGGGATCAGCCAGCGGTGTAACTTCCAATGGCCCCGACTCGCTCACCACGCTTCCCGTGGGCATTGATGTCACCGTGGCGGCCGGTCACACGATCGCTTTTTATATTGCCGTGACCTCGGCTGTGCCCAACCCGATCGGCCACCCCAGTCACATCCTGTACACGAATGGAACGTCGCTCAACAACATCTTCGTCGGTGATACCAACCTCGTGATCCGGGAAGGGACCAGTTTGGGGGTACCGTCGGTCATGCCATTTCAGGGCGGACAATTTGAGCCACGCCAATTCAACGGGGCTATTCATTATTCCCTTTGTACTGGCACCGACTCGCTGGCTCCCGTGCTGACCTGCCAGGCAACAAATATCGTATCTGACTGCGCCTCGGCGTACGACCCGCACACCACTGGAATGCCGGCATACTCCGATAATGCAGACGCCTATCCGCACGTCTATTGGACGGACGATGTCGCAGTGACCAACGACTGCCCGGCGGTAGAGATCATTACCCGCACCTTCTATGCCGAAGACCTTTGCGGTAATCTCGATTCTTGCGTGCAGATCATTGAGGTGCATGACATGCAGCCACCGCTTATTGAATGCCCGGGGGATCTGACAGTGAATGTCGGCGCATCAACGAGCCCTGCAGCCACCGGAATGGTGTATACTTCCGACGCATGCGATATGCAGCCGTTTATCATGTGGGAAGACGTGATCCTGGCCCAGAGCGGATGTCCGCTGGTCGAGTTGGTCGAACGCACCTGGCTCTCGATCGATGCTTGCGGGAATACAGCGACTTGCTTGCAACACATTGCCATTGCTGATCTCACCACCCCGCCGGTGCTCGATTGTCCGCCTCAACTGTCGGTGTCATGTGCTGACTTTAGTGAACTGCCGGCATCCGCCTTGATCACTGTCACGGATTGCGGACCAGTGGACCTGACATTCACGGACGTCGCATTGTCGGCAACCACAAACTGTGCCGGCACCTCACTGCTGGACAGGATCTGGATCGCAACTGACGAACAAGGC
The DNA here is from genome assembly GCA_033720735.1 of Saprospiraceae bacterium. Classification (GTDB taxonomy): domain Bacteria; phylum Bacteroidota; class Bacteroidia; order Chitinophagales; family Saprospiraceae; genus B8-G4. The sequence goes on along the minus strand of JAWWBX010000061.1, from coordinate 13,916 downwards.
AATACCGCATCGTGCGAGCAGACGCTATTGGTGATTGACGATACAGCACCACTTCTGACGGATTGCGCGACGCCTGATCCCGTGCTCTGCTCCGACGCCATACAGTTGGATTTCAACGGGATGACGCCTGGCGACGTCTTGACCAGTACAACCATTGGTGATATTACGATCACGGTGACGGCCTACAGCAAGGGTGGGTTCCTGCGCGAAGCCGTTGTTTTCAATACGACTGCACCGTCGCCGGATGATCAGGATCTCGGCACACCCAACTCCTGGTTTGGCGGTGCGGGGGTGAATGCCATCTCACCGGATGGGTTCGAACTTTCGAACAACCGGGCCGTTGGCAACGCGCTCGTGGTACAGAACCCCAACAATACTTCACCTGATGACTATTTCCTCAGTGACTCCCTGATCTTCGAGTTTAGCGCTCCGGTCTTCATGCAACATCTGACGATGGTAGACATGGAGTTGCCACAAGTGCTGATGGGCGCAGGGGTCTTCATGTCCGACACGAATGGCATGCTGCTGGGCTTTGTGCCGTTTCAAGGGGGATCTGACAACTGCCTTGAGGATGTGTGTCTGATGACACCGGGCGTTTCCAAATTGGTCGTCTACTTCGGAACCAGTATTCCCGCCTCTGGCGCAGTGGGTGGACTGAGCTATCTCATGATGCCGGATACCATCCAACAGGTGTCCTATCTCGATGAATGTGGAAGCGCGGTGACCATGGCTATGACGCAAACGTTTGAGATGACGGGCTGTGATGCCACCCTGGTCAATATGATATCGGCTTCTGATGCCTGCGGCAACCTCAGCCCGGACACGTGCGTACAGACCGTCCCGCTGTTGCTGGACATCATGCCTCCGGAGATCCTTCCGCCGGCAGATCTGACGATAGCGTGCGACGCCGACCTTCCCGCGCCTGACCTGAACAGTGTACTGGTGCTCGACAATTTTGCCGCTCCTGGAGATATCGCTGTGGAGTTTGTGGAGGACATTGTCGATGGAGCCGGCTGCGCAGCCCTGACCAGGCGCGTTTTCCGGGCGACGGATCCCTGTGGCAACTCGGCAATGGCCGTGCAACTGATCCACCGGGCCCCTGCGGTCGTCGTGGATGCCAGGGTCTATTTGCTCAGCGCCATGGACAGTACCGGGAGCAGTATGCACACCACCCTGAATGGCATTTTGCCACTGACGCAGCCCTATCAAAGCGTGTATGGATATGCTGGCGGAGAATCAGTGCCTGCCATGTATCCGGATGTCGTAGACTGGATCCTGATTGAGTTGGTCGATCCGGTGACGATGGATATTGCGGGCCGACGCGCAGCGCTGCTCAGGAACGATGGAGAGATTACCGACCTGGATGGCGTTTCTGACGTCACCGTCTTTGTAGAACCAGGGATTTACGAGTTGCGGATCCGACATCGTAACCACCTGGACATTGCCTCACTGGTTGCCATTGACTTCAGTTCAGGTAGTGCCAGTTGTGATTTTACGGGAGGCGGGGCGTCTTCATTCGGCATGGCGCAACTGGCAAACGGGATGTATGCGATGATCAATGGTGATATCAACGGTGATCAGGTGATCGATTTTAACGGCAGTGCGAATGATAAGAACGAGATCCTCAGCCTGGTCGGTCTGACGACCCCGAATGGCGTCCTGAACGGTTACTATGGGCATGACGTCAATTTCGACGGACAGGTCAGGTACAATGGATCAAATAATGATAAGAATGAAATACTGAGTCAGGTTGGACTCAGCACTCCCAATCATGTGGTAATTGGACAGCTCTTCGGGCTGTAACAGACCTGTAGCAGGACTGCTCTACGGGTGTGTGGGGAGACCGATTTCCACGATAAGTTGGCATCCTTCTTCCGTGTGCGCGACACCACACCCGGAGCAGATATGGCGTGAAGAAAAATCCGTCAGGATGCGTGAATTATCACCACTATTTGCTACCTTAAGAGCGCGTAACACTTGGAAATGGCTAGTCTTCCCGGATTTGCCCAATGATTTTCAGGTAGTAAGGTCTTGTAAGAAGCACAAGAATTTAGGTAGTATAGCACCCATTTTTAATAAGATGTGCCACCTTGGGGATCAGGGTGGCACACTTGTTTATGCCTTTCAATCTGCGCACTCTTTTCATCATCGGGCTGATAGTGATGGCTGATTGTTAAATTGGGTGCTCATTGGTGTCCATGATGAAGATGGTTTGTTGGATTTTGTTTCTGGTTTACTTCCTGACCCCGGCCTGTTCGTCAGAACCCATCAAAACCAAAATATCCGGCTATCAAATGGATCAGCCCGTACAGGTTGTCGCTCTCGACCATGCGTTGCGGGAGATTTCAGGTCTGGCGTACCACGCCGGTATGTTGTATGCCCTGCAGGATGAAGACGGGCGCGTCTTTCAACTCGATCCGAGTAGCGGTGACATCTTGCGCGATGACAAGTTTTGGAAGGATGGCGACTTTGAGGGGATTGAGGTCAGTGACACGCTTGGCATTGCACTCAAGAGCAACGGTAATCTGTACTTATTCAACCTGGACGACCCTGATGACGATGAGACCAGAAAAGTGGACAGCGGTTTGTCCAATGCCGTCAATTTTGAAGGTCTGGGATACGATCAGGTCACCCGACAACTCTTGCTGGCGGCAAAACGCAATCCTGATGTCGTCAGGAAAGAGATCTATGCCCTCGACATTGCCCTTCCCGCCGATACCATGGCGCTGCAACAGGTGACAGCACTGGATCAGACAGAATTGCTCGCATGGATCATGAGTGGCGACGAGAAGGGACTGTCACGCTTCAGGAAGAACCTGGCAGCAGCGACATATTCATTTAATCCCAGTGGTATTGCCGTTCACCCACTGACTCGGGAACGATTCGTCCTGTCCAGTCCGGTACCTCAGCTGCTGGTGCTGACGGATCAATGGGAATTACGAGATCACATTTTTCTGGACCCGATCCGGTTTCGGCAGCCCGAGGCAATTTGCTTCGACCGTGAGGGCAACCTCTACATCGCCAACGAAGGACAAGGAGCCAGGGGAAATCTCTTAAAGTTTGCTTTCGATGAAACAAGTGATTAGGCTGGTGGCGTGCATCGCCTTGTGTGCGCTTGTCGGGTGTGCCTCATATCGCATGCATATGCCTGCGCAAGACCCCGATCCGGTGGCTTCCGGCGAGATCGTGCACAAGATCTTCCTGGTTGGTGACGCAGGAGAGGCTTCCCACGCTCAAACGACAATCCTGTCGCAGATGACTGCTCAGCTTAATGCGTACGGGGGCGAAGCGACAGTTCTCTATCTGGGGGACAATATTTACCCGGAAGGGCTCCCTCCGGTCAAAGACACGTTCCCTGAGATTGCACTCAAGGACTCGATCAAAGCACGTCCGTATGCAGAGGGTGCGTTGCTACCGCAGATCAACGCGGTTCTGGAGGCACAAGCGGACGTGCGCGGATACTTTGTACCGGGAAATCACGACTGGAAGAAAGGCAAGGCATCCGGCTTGAAACAGGTGCGTCGTCAGGGTGCGTTCATCGAGGAGCATGGAAATGATATCGTACACATGCTGCCTGAGGATGGGTGTCCGGGACCGGAGGAAGTGGAGATCGGAGACGATCTGGTGCTGTTGTTGATCGACAGCCAGTGGTGGCTGCACAACTGGTCAAAAGAAAAGGGTATCAATGAGGACTGCGATGCCCAAAGCCGGCTCGATTTCCTGGCAGCGCTCAAGGAGGCAGTCAGCGACAACAAGGAGAAACAGATTGTTATTGTCATGCATCACCCGCTGATCAGCGCGGGGCCCCATGGCGGTTATTATGGCCTCAAGGATCATTTGTTCCCATTGACCCTGGTGGAGGATTGGCTGTATGTTCCGATCCCGTTCCTGTATCCGATTCTCCGGGGCACGTTTGGCAATGTGCAGGACATCGTACATCACAAGTACTACGACCTGAAGAAAGGCGTCCGTGAGGCGCTCGGACAGTACGAACGGCCCGCGATCCTCGTTTCCGGGCACGAGCATGTGCTCGAGCATCATGTCTATCGGGATGATCACTATATCGTGTCAGGCTCGGGTGCCAGACATCCCAACCAGATCGGCAAACCTGCTTCCATGCGCTTTGGTCATGGCGCAAATGGCTATATGGTCATGGACGTGATGGCTTCGGGCGAGATCAACCTGCATGTCTACGAGACACAGACAGGCGAAACGCCCGTTTACTCGACGAAGTTGGTGGACGGGATCGCAACGACTGAGGATCTTCCAGACCTTCCACCGCAGGAAGCGTTGACGGATAGCACCGAGACCGTGATCTCGGACGAATATGCCAAGAGCGGTTTGTATCGCGTCTTTTTTGGCGAACGCTATCGCGCGTTGTACAACACACCGGTCAATGCCCGCAATATCAATCTTGCGGAAGCACGGGGAGGTTTGGAACCCGTGAAAAAGGGAGGTGGCTTCCAAACCAATTCCCTGCGCCTCGAAGACAAGGACGGTCGGCAGTACGTCCTGCGTGGCTTGAAGAAAGACGCGACCAGGTTGCTGCCCGACGTCTTCCAGAGCACCTTTGCCATGGATATCCTGCAGGACCAGTTCACTGCGTCGCATCCCTACGCGGCCTTTGTCATCCCCGAAATGGCGTCGGCGGCTGGTATTTACCACACCAATCCCGAACTCGTGTACCTGCCCGCGCAACAGGCTCTCGGTCGGTATTCTGCAGATTTTGCAGAAGGGCTGTATCTGTACGAAGAGCGGCCGGACGGCGACTGGTCTGACTCCCGAAACTTCGGGGGCAGCGACGAGTTGATGAGCTACAGCGATGTTGTCGAAGAGACCATCGAGAAGTATACCCATCGCGTAGATCAGGAGTTTGTGCTTCGGTCCCGCTTGTTTGACATGATCATCGGCGACTGGGATCGTCACGATGACCAGTGGCGGTGGGCCAGTTTTGACAATCCTGATGGCAAGGGTAAGCTATACCGGCCGGTGCCACGCGATCGCGATCAGGCATTTTCCACCTACGATGGACTGATCGTAAAGCTGGCCAACTGGTACACCCCGGCGCTGCGGAAAATGTCCGTATTTACCGATGAGATCAAACGGATCAAGTGGTTCAATTTCAACGCCCGGTATTTTGACCGTGACTTCCTCAATATGCTCACCAGGGAGCAGTGGGTCGAGATTGCCTCCGATCTGCGAAACCGCCTGACCGACGACGTGATCGAACGGAGCCTGCGCAGCTGGCCGCAGGGGATCTTCAGCGAGCAGGGAGAGAGGATCATTGAAATTCTCAAAGGACGGCGCGACAAGATCGTTGAGTTCGCAAACAGATATTATGATGTTCTGGCCCGGACCGTTATGATTCGAGGGACTGAGGACGCCGATTATTTCCTGATCACGCGTCTGGCCGGAGCCACGCGTGTCCGCGTATTCGACAGTAACAAGGAAGGCGACCGGAATGATCTCTACTATGACCGCACGTTTTCCAACGGCGAGACAAACAATATCCAGATTTACGGGCTGGACGGGCGTGACCATTTTGTGATTGAAGGGGAGGCCAGGGGTGGCATCAAGGTCAATCTTGTTGGCGGTGAGGGGCGCGATACCTTTGATGAGACGGATGGTGTGAGGCGCAAGCGCCTGCTGGCGCAGGACACCCACAACCCTGAGCGCAACCCGACAGACGCTATCCCGTACCGGGAAGTGTTTGATGACGAGGACAACGCTTACGACCGGTTGTCATTTGAATATGACTACGGTATTCCACTCATTATTCTGGGCGGCAACCCGGACGACGGGTTGTTGGTCGGTGGAGGGGTCCAGATCGTCCGCCATGGCTTCAAGAAGGAACCGTTTGCCAGCCGGCACAGCATTCAAGGTTTCTATGCGACGGCATCGGGATCTTATGGATTTGAATATCGCGGTGAATGGAACGAAGTACTCGGCAACACAGGCGTCGGGTTGGAGACCCGCTATCTGACGCCGAATTACGTGCAGAATTTCTTTGGACTTGGTAATGATTCTGAAGAAATGGTCGACGACATTGACTTTTACCGCGTGCGCAAACGCAACTACGCGGTTGTCCCTTCTATCCGCTTTGGGCATGACGAGGGCCACAGTGCTTCGCTCCACGCCGGCTATGAAAGCCATCAGATCGAAAGGACGCCCGGCCGGTTTATTGCCGATCCCGAAAACGGGCTGCCAGAATCCGTGTTTGAAGAACAAGGGTTTGTCGTCGCGCGCTTCGATTACAGCTTCCAGATCGTGGACCAGCCCCTCCTGACCCGACGCGGCCTGCGCTTTCGTGTGTCGACCGGGATCGATCGCAACTTTGAGATGGATATGACCCATCGCTATTTCAAGGCGTCACTGGCCACTTACTACCAGCTGAAATACCTTGGCAAACCGGTCATCGCAACCCGTGTGGGCACTGAGTTCCACGGAGGCGAATATCAGTTTTACCAGGGCGCGATCCTGGGCTTCCAGAGCAATTTCAGGGGGATGCCCAAAGAGCGCTTCGTTGGTCAGAAATCCTTTTATCACAATACGGACATCCGGTTCCGCCTGTCGCAGCTGCGGAGTTACTATCTGCCCTCCGCCGTGGGTGTCACCCTCACGTTCGATCACGGGCGGGTTTGGACCGAAAACGACAATTCGGATACCTGGCACTATGCCTACGGGGGAGGGGTGTGGTTTAGCCCCTTCTATACCCTTTTGCTATCTTTAAATTATCACGTATCCGACGTGGACGAGCGTATCAGCGTGGGAATGGGATTTTTCTTTTAGCACGATATTTGCGCTCAAGATTCCGTTGAATATGGAAGCCCAGTCACAGGTAAGCATGCAACTCGTTGAGAAGGCAGAGGACTTCGTACGCAAGATCTACAGGGAGGAGGTTTCCGATCAATTCTATTATCACAACCTGGAACATACCCTGCAGGTCAAAGAGGTGCTGCAAGAACTGGCCGAGGAGGCAGGAGTGACCGGCACCGACCTCGAGGATCTTATCCTGAGCGCTCTTTTCCATGACACCGGGTTTGCCCGCTCTTATGTGGACCACGAACAACACAGCAAGAAGATCGCCGAAGATTTTCTGCGTGCTCATGATGTTGAGGAGCGGCGGATCAAGCAGATCCTGGGCTGTATCGATGCGACCCAGATGTGGCAGCTCCCTACCAACAAACTCCAGATGCTGATCAAGGATGCCGACACCAGCGGCCTCGGTTCAGTCAAGTTTACAGAGTACACCGAACGCCTGCGCAAGGAACTCAATGCTGTGCGCAACGAAGGGATCGACGAATTGGGCTGGGATCACATCAATCTCAAATTTCTGCAAGATCATCAGTACTTTACAGCGGAAGCGCGCAACCGGTTTGCAGGGCTCAAGAAGCAAAACCTGCGCATGATCCAGGAAAAACTGGGACTGCGCAAGAAAAAAGAAAAGGCAAAGCCCAAATTGACGACCATCGGAACCAGCAAGAGTGCACAGACGCAGTTTAAAACTGCACTGCGCAACCATATCGACCTCAGTGCCATCGCTGACGGCAAGGCCAATACCATGCTGTCGGTGACGTCATTGATCATCTCGCTTTCGTTGCCATTTCTGGGGACCAGTCTCAGCAGTCAGCCGCACTTGCTGATCCCGACGATCGTACTGTTGTTTGTCTGTGTCACTGCCATCATTTTCGCCACCCTGGCCACACGCCCCATCTCGATGCGCGGTAAGAGCACCATCGACGATATCACCGCCAAACGCTCCAACCTGTTTTTTTTCGGGAATTTCTACAAGATGGGATTTAACGAGTACGAAGAGGGCATGCGGCATGTTGTCTCCGACGACGAGATCCTGGACAATTCGATCACTCGCGACCTCTTTTTCCTGGGCAAGGCCCTGGGTAAGAAGTACTTCTACCTCCGCTGGTGTTACAACGTCTTCATGTACGGGATCATCGCTGCCGTGGTCTCCTTCACCATTGCCTTTTCGACAGGAGCACCTTCCTGATCAAAATCGATAGCTGAGTCGCATCATCTTCAGATCGCTGCCGTAGACCATGGACACCGACATCTCCTTGTTGCGCTTGCGGCTCTTTTGATGCAGCTTTGGCCAGAAAATCCCGCCAGCCGCACCGACCAAAGCCCCGACCACAACGTCCGACGGGTAGTGCTTCAAACCCTGGATACGCTTGATACCTACAAATACCGGTGGCACCGCCGCCAACCCGTACAACAGCCACTTCTTACCGGTGTACTCGGGATGGTAGTTCAGGTATGTCTGCACCATAAAATAGGTGGTTGCAGAAACGGTGGATGTGTGCCCCGAGTAAAAGGAATTACGATTGCGGGCAAACATGCGTTCCTCCAGCGGGAGGTCGTGATAATAAACGATCGGTCGGTATCTGCGGATAAAGGTCGGGCCGAGAAAGGTGTAATTGTACACGTTGAGCACCGCCATTTGTGTCTCGGCGTAGACGATGGCAATGTCAAACCAGTCCTGCCGCATGTCGCGATCCAGGAAAAGCAGGACCGGGGCCAGCGGAAAGTAGGTGATGCCGATATCCGAGATGTCCAACGCGCGCCGGTAGCGCGACGTGTCCTGACGCAGCGAGATGCGGTCAAATCCGGGTACTACGCTGGGATCGAGTGACGCGAGGAGCGCTTCGGACAGCGGAGCGCGATCGTTGACCCGTTCGTGTCCCTCGGTCGTGACGTAAAGGCCGGCGGCCAGGGCAGGCAGGGAGACCCAGTAGTTGACATGGTACGTCCCGTCTGACTGTAGCGAGTCGGATCGCTCCTGGGCCGAAAGAAGGCCGTGGCAGGCGATGACAATGCCCAGCAGTAATAAGTGTCCTGTTTTCATGGCGATGGCGCGGTCGTAGCTGTGCAGGGCTTCCTACAGGTTGAGGTGCGCCAACCCCTGTTCAAACACGATATCCACCGGGATGCCCAACTCGGCCAAACGGTCGAGATCGGACTGCAGTTGATCTCCGATCACGCCTTTTTCGGCAACCAGCCGGGCTGCACCGTCATAGTCACCATCGCCCTGCAGCTTCAGGATCAAACCTGCCAGCGACTCGGTCGCCTGCTCCAGTTTGTCGCGATCAACGCGATAATGCCCGGTCGCGGCGTCGTATGCAAACGCGCCGTTCTCCGCGAAGTAGTTGAAGCGGATCATGTTGGCCTTGCCGTGCGCGCTGCTGGCTCCAAAGCGTACCGACCGGAAGATGCTCGCCATGAATGTCACATAGTAGTCCATCAGATCACCCGAGATCTCCCCGCGCTCGTGCAGCTGCCGGATCATGTACAAGCCCAGGATGTCTGCCTTGCCCTCCTCTATCGCTGAGGCATGCTCCTTGAGTGCTTTGCGTACGGTCCCGTTCCCGTTGATGGTATTCTTGATACCCAAGCCGTGTGCCACTTCGTGAAACATCGTATTGCTGAAGAAGGCATCAAAGGTGATGTGCTTGCGCTGGTCAGGGGTGATCAATTGCTCGGAGATCGGAACAAGGATCTTGTCAAATTTGGCGCGCATGGCATTCTTGAGCTGCAGGCGCCGGGTGCCTTTGGCCAGCTGGACTTCCTCATCATTGGGCAGGTTGATAGCGATCGTCTTGCTGCCGGCATTGCAGTCACCGGCGTAATAAAGTACGTCGTATGCGTTGAGCTCGGTATCGGTGCCCGGTGTTTCCTGTTTGTAAGCCTCGTCGACGGGAATGCCGCGTTGCAGGTCAGGCAGAAACTGGGCGTAGCGGGCAAGGCGGGCGCTCCAATCCATGTCCTTGACCAGAATGTAGGCCTCATGGGCTGCCTTGTACCCAAACAGTTGATCCTCATATGTCTCAATGGGGCCGATCACAACGTCGATCCTGTTTGATTTCATGTCGAGCCAGGCCATGTCACTTTCCTGATATTCATCGGTGAGCAGTGCCGCTGCGCGCAGAGTGAGGTATTGCTTGAGGCCCTCATCTTCTGCCAGAACTGCGGCTTGTCGCAACAGACGCGCGGCCTCGCGATGTTGTTGGGCAAATTGCTCGTGGTAGGGCACAGTGATGAGCTGACCTTCGTCGTCCCGGCGAATCAACGTGTACAAGCTTTCCTTGCCTGGTAGTTGAGCGGCTTCAAACTCTTCTTTGGTCATGTCGACCGGATAGAAATTGGCGCCGGGCGGCTTGGCACCGACCGATTCAACAAACGGGGCATTGCCAGCCAGGCGATCCCAGGGGCCATAGTTGATCCGGGCAAATTGCCGGGTGGTCTCATCAGTGAGACTGGCCATGAGAGCCTCTTTGTCGCCATACGCCTCATACCAGAAACAATCATCCATCAGTTTCGCCGCTTCGATCAGCAGCGGGATCATTTGCCGTTCACTCTCTGTCAACTCGGCATCGGTCGTCAGCGTAAAGGATGTATACTTTCCAGGGTCCGGTGCGATGGTTTCAACCGCATCCTGTGCAGCGCCATCGCCATCTTCCTTCGGTGTGTCACATTGCGTCATGATCGCAAGGCAAAACAGGAGGCAAATACATTTGTATGACATACTCAGCATCTTTAGTCTATCAATGTGCGCCCAAAAATACAGTTTCCGGCCATCTCGCGCTGAGATCGCGAGGTATGAAGCAGCCAGGTCTGGAGAGTGGTCAGTCGCCTCCTGAGAAGCTCAGGGATCAAGTCTCCATGTGTCGGTGTGCGGTTCCGACGCTGGGGCACCCTATTCGATGATCTGTCCGGCCGGCTGGTCGACGCGCTCAAACAGGGCCGCCGGCAGGTGGTCATAGACGGCAAGGTCTGCAAGGCTGCGATCGCCCCGGCCGTCACTCAGCAGGATCTGCCCATACCGGCGATAGTTTGTCCAGGCACTTCGAAAGCGCGGTTCGGGATCGGTATAGTTGCGAAAGTAGTTCCACTGCACGACCAGTTTCTGGTCCGGGTCCACGTAGATGTGGTACTTGTTGTCCGGTGTCACACCGACATCTGCAAAGGTCAGTTCGAGCACTTCAGCTGGTTGTCCTGTTGTGGTCGTATCTCTGCCGAGGTAGCTGAGGCTGGTGCCGGGATCGCGCAACTTGAACGGCATGACCAGCCAGTAGCTGTCATTGATCCACATCCGGTACCCCCGGTCCAGAAAATGGTTGAGCGAGTCCGGACTTGCCTCCTCTTTCCCCATGCGGAAAACCTTGCCGGTCTTGTCGTGGATATTCATCGCTATGCGGAGATCGTCGCGCTGCGATTCCATCCGTACATTCCCTGTCCACTTGTCCCACCACCACTTGCGGCTGCCGAAAAAGGTCCACTGGAGATACCGCGTCTTCTCCCAGTTTTCTGCACCACCCATACTCTCCATCACGGCATCGGCGAGCTTCAGTGCACGTTTGTCCTGTGCCTGCCCAGTGACACAGACGATGAGGAAAATGAAGAACAGAGCTGTTGTAATACGAGGTCCCATATTTTGAGTTTGGAGAGTGATATCACAAGATACGACCATCTGTTCGCAAGTGATACGGCAACCATGGGACGCCTGGTTTGTTGCGTATATTTGCAGTCCGTTTCAGATAGATCTAATGCCATGTTTGAAAATTTAACCGACCGCCTGGAGGGCGCCTTCAAAGGGCTACGTGGAGAGGGCAAACTGACCGAGATCAATATCGCGCAGTCGATCAAGGAGATCCGCCGTGCACTCGTCAGTGCAGACGTCAACTACAAGATCGCCAAGGAGTTTACCGACAAGGTCAAGGATGAGGCACTCGGGACACGCAATGTCCTGAAGGCTGTCAAGCCTGGCGAGATGATGATCAAGATCGTCATGGACGAGCTTGTCGAGCTCATGGGCGGGCAAGCGGTTGGGATTGACACTTCAGGGAAGCCCGGCGTGATCCTGATCGCGGGACTCCAGGGTTCAGGTAAGACCACTTTCTCAGCCAAGCTTGCCAACTTCCTTAAGACCAAGCGGAAAATGAAACCGCTCCTGGCGGCCTGTGACGTGTATCGCCCTGCTGCCATCAACCAGTTGAAGGTGCTCGGAGAATCCATTAGTGTGCCGGTTTACACCGAGGAGGAAAACAAGAATCCGGTAGAGATCGCGCAAAACGCGCTGGTCCATGCTGTCAACCACGGCTTCGATGTGGTCATTGTCGATACTGCCGGGCGTACCGCCATCGATGAAACGATGATGACCGAGATCCGCAACATCAAGGCGGGCATTGAGCCCAGCGAGACCCTTTTCGTGGTCGATTCCATGACCGGGCAGGATGCGGTCAATTCAGCCGAGGCCTTTAATGAGGTGATCGACTACGATGGCGTGGTCCTCACCAAACTCGACGGGGATACCAGAGGAGGGGCAGCCCTGAGTGTAAAATACACGGTCGGTAAGCCCATCAAGTTTGTCAGCACCGGTGAGAAACTGGACACCATCGATGTGTTTCACCCGGAAAGGATGGCGCAGCGGATCCTGGGAATGGGCGATATCGTCTCCTTCGTAGAACGCGCGCAGGATCAGTTCGATGAGAAAGAGGCCCAGCGCCTGGAGCGCAAGATCAAGAAGAACAAATTTGACTTCAATGACTTCCTCAGCCAGATGGCCCAGATCAAGAAAATGGGCGATCTGAAGGGACTGGTCAATATGATCCCAGGAATGGCGAAGCTCACCCGCAACATCGAGATCGATGATTCAGCGTTCGCCAAGGTGGAATCGATCATCCATTCGATGACGCCTTATGAACGCGACAACCCGGAAGTCCTCAATATGAGCCGCAAAAAACGGATCGCCAAAGGTTGCGGGCGCGATATTCACGAGATCAACATGTTTATCAAGCAGTTTGATCAGATGCGGAAGATGATGCACATGATGAGCAAGGGTAAGGGTATGCAGAATCTCATGCGCAACATGCCGGGTGGCAAGATGAATTGACCGTTCACACAATCTTCGTGAGCAGAACGCCATCACCGCGCAATAATCCAGTGCGATCCGGCCTTTAATTCGTAGCTTCTTTATTCAAACCTCTCGCTATGTCTAGAACGCGGTACATTGCGCTCGGCGCGTGGCTGTTGGCAATCACAGTCTTGCAAACCGGTTTCAGCCAGACCACCGATATCCCCTTTGATCCTTCCATCCGATCCGGGCAGCTGGAGAATGGGATGCGCTACTTCATTCAAAAGAACGCCAAACCTGAAGATCGGGCGGAGCTCAGGCTCGCGGTCGCCGCCGGGTCGATGCAGGAAGATGACGACCAGTTGGGCGTGGCGCACTTCGTCGAGCACATGGCCTTCAACGGGAGTGCCAACTTCAGCAAGAATGAGTTGGTCGACTACCTGGAATCGGTCGGCACCCGCTTTGGCCCGGACCTCAACGCCTACACCAGCTTCGATGAGACGGTCTACATGCTTCAGGTGCGCACGGATGATCCTGAGCACCTTGCCAAAGGATTGTTGGTGCTGCAGGACTGGGCCGGGGGCGTGAGCTTTGATCATGAAGAGATCGACAAGGAGCGAGGGGTGGTCGTATCGGAATGGCGCACCCGGCTCAGCGCTGAACAACGGATGCAGCAAAAGTACTTTCCGGTGATGCTCCACAACTCAAGGTATGCGGAGCGGCTTCCCATCGGGGATCCCGAGATCATCCAGCATGCTGACTATGAGGTCATCAAGCGGTTTTACCACGACTGGTACCGACCCGACCTGATGTGCCTGATCGTGGTAGGAGATATTGATCCTGATGCGATCGAATCCGAGGTCAGGGCGCGGTTCTCATCGCTGACCGCTCCCGAGTCACCGCGTCCCAAAACGGCGTATTCGGTACCCGGACACGCACAGACCCTGGTTGCGGTGTGCTCCGATCCCGAGGCGTCCTTCACGAATGTGCGGATCATGTACAAGCACCCGGAACACAAGATCCGTGATCTCTCTGACTACCGCCAGAATCT
>JAWWBX010000060.1:0-18366 GCA_033720735.1 Saprospiraceae bacterium | reverse complement strand
TGCAGCTGCGTTGTTTACCGCCGCCCGGGTCGAAGAGGTCCAGGCGGTCGCAACAATTGCCGCACCGTCGTCACCGGATCATGTGAAACATCTGTTCACACAGGATGTTGAAGAGATCGAATCGGAGGGTAAAGCGGAGGTGGAGATTGCCGGGCGCACCTTCACCATCAAGAAACAGTTTCTCGACGATCTTGAAGAACAAGACCTGCAGTCCATGCTGGGTGAGTTGCGCAAATCACTGCTGATTTTGCACGCCCCGCACGACAAGATCGTCGGGATCGAGAATGCCCGCGAATTGTACGAGGCGGCTGTGCATCCGAAGAGTTTTGTATCACTCGACGGTGCGGATCACCTGTTGTCGGAGAAGGCAGACGCCGCGTATGTGGGCGAGGTGATCGGAACCTGGGCCGCTCGCTATATCGAGATGGGGGATCGGGATGTAGATCTTGACAATCCCAAACAAGTGGCAGTACGGATTGGCAACGAAGGGTATACGACTGACATCAAAGCAGGCAAGCATGTGTTCAGGGCCGACGAACCGGAGGATGCGGGGGGTAACGATTTCGGACCGACGCCCTACGGTTTGTTGCTCGCCTCACTGGGATCTTGCACGGCGATGACCCTCAAGATGTACGCCGACCGCAAGGAGTGGCCGTTTGAAGAGATCCGGGTACATCTGAGCCATGAACGTGTGTACAGGGACGATTGCGACGGGTGTGAAGATGACAAGGCCCGCGTCGACCTGATCGCCCGGGAGATCGAGATCGTCGGAGAACTTGAGGAGAAACAGCGCGACCGCATGTTGCAGATCGCCAACAAGTGCCCGGTGCACAAAACGCTGGAAGGAGAGATCCGGGTTGAAAGCAAAATTGTTGCATTGGCTGCAGTCTGAAGCACAACCTGCTTCGTAACTTAAGAGTGCTGACCAAATCTCACCGGGGATATGCGTGCATTCCACATCACTTGCATGGTCACTTTCCTGCTCGCGAGCGGGCTGGCCACAAGCGCTCTGTGCCAGGTCGCATCGTACACCTTTGCGGACACAGAGTACAACGACACAAATTGGATTGTCGAGGTGATTTCAGAATTCGGAGGAAGTGCGTCTCACGAACAGCGCCTCACCGGCGGGAATCCAGGTGCCTACCGCTACATGCAACATGTCCTGCCGGAGCCCCCGGGCCCCCAAGACCTGACCAGGATTGAAGTCGTGCACATTGACACATCTGTAGGAACATTCCCCTTCATAGACTCGATCTTGTTTCTCGACTACTCCGAAGACATCCGTTTGTTAAATCTACCGTGGCCAGACGGATTCGTGACCAGCGCGCCTGCGTTGGAGCAAAATGGTGTATACTACCGTTGTACACAGTTCATCAGTGTCGTTGGTGACACCAACTGGGTCAGTGACGGATTGACCGGGTTGACGGAGACTGACTTTGTCGCTCTGGACGGATCGGGTGCGCACCCGGATTTCACTCCTGACAACCTTATAAACGATGAGATCCACTTCGGGTTCTGGCGTGTACACACCCGCGGCTTTACCCAGCCACCCATCCCACCTGGGCAGGATCTGATCTACGAACATGCGAGCGACAATTGGACGGTCACCGTTTATAGCGAAGAACCACAGAATGCACCACCCGTTGCCCGCGACGATGACTTCCTCTATCTCGGTTATCTGTTGAACTCGCAGGAAAGTTACTTTGTGACCTCCAACGATTCTGACGCGGATGGAGATTCGATCTGGATTATTTCCGTGGAAGAAGGGCCGGGTGTAGCGCAAGGACAGATCATTAACTTCACAGGCCAGAGTATTACCTATCAGTATACTGACCCAGAACCGCCGACTACGTTTGGTGATTTTTTCTTTTACACCATCACCGATTCTATTGACACAGACGAGGCTCTACTGACAATACATTTTTGCACGTGCCCGATCGAGTGCATGTTTGCCTTCGTGCCAGGTGCGGGAGGCGTTGCGCATTTGGATGCCACTTATGTACGTTCAGGTCTCGACTCCCTCGACATCGAACTGTTTCGGCGCCTGCGAGACGACTTCCTCAGCCCGGATACGACCGGGCTGCAAATGATCGATTTCTACTATCACGCTGCACCTGAACTCATGCCACTCCTGCTGTTCGAGCGACAGGATCTGGGTCTGCAGGCCTATCGGGCCCTGGAGCTGATGCAGCCACCGCTGCAAAGCCTGCTGGACGGTGACGGATCAGAACCGATCAGCCAACAATTGGTAGACTCGGTCAGCCTGTTCATGGACAGCCTGTTGGTGGCCGTGAGTGATACGCTGCGTGATTCGCTTGAATTGCGGCTGGCACAGCTGTGTCCATTGCAGGATCTG
The DNA here is from genome assembly GCA_033720735.1 of Saprospiraceae bacterium. Taxonomy (GTDB): domain Bacteria; phylum Bacteroidota; class Bacteroidia; order Chitinophagales; family Saprospiraceae; genus B8-G4. Next base: position 16,010 of record JAWWBX010000060.1, on the reverse strand, counting down.
GTCGGTTTGACGGTAGCGGAGGCAGCGGCCAGTGTGTTTTGTGATTCGATGTCGACCAGCATCCTGGATCCACGACGGCACGATGGGTTTTTCGGGTCGGTGCGTCCCAATCCGTTTGCCGGAAGCACTACCGTCACCCTTGAGGTCAAAACGCCGTCAGATGTACGTATATCGGTGACGGACCTTTCAGGGAGCACCGTGCGGCATTTGTTTAATGATCTGATCTATCCCGGAGATACAGTTACATTGGACTGGAATGGAGAGGATGATAACGGGGCAGATTTACCGGAGGGGATGTATTTCATCCGCCTTGAAACCGGAACCGCTGTTCAAGTGATGAAAGCCATCCTGGTCCGCTAGCAGTCGAGAGCTCCGGGTGATTCCTTGTATTTTACCTGCATGAAACGTACCATCTTTCAGCGCCTCGTGGTCCTGACTGTGTTGTGCGTTGGCACGACTGCGCTCCCGGCACAGCAACGTCCCGGTTGTGATACGGATTCTCTGTATCAGCTACTCGACTTCTGGGTGGGTGAGTGGAACGTCTATGATGATCAGGACGTGCTGGCTGGACAAAACCGCATCGAGAAGATCCTCAACGGCTGCGCAGTCATGGAGCACTGGACCGGAAGCGGCGGGGGAGAAGGCAAGAGTTTGTTTTATGTGGACAACGATACCCGTGAGTGGCGTCAGGTGTGGGTCACCGGCGCTGCCAGGCAACCATGGGGACAGAAGGAAAAAGCCATGATCTATTTCCGGCGTGACCGCATGGTGATCTTTCAAGGTCAATATTTGATGGCCGGACGGATGCAGCTGGACCGCACCCTGCTCGAACGTGTGTCTCCCGACGAAGTGAAACAAACGATCCAGGTCTCCGCCGACGGTGGGCAATCCTGGAATACCACCTTTGTCGGTCATTATCGCAGAATTTGATTTGATATGTTACATACCGAACTTGCCAACCTCACCAAGCACGAAGTCTTCCCCGGCTTCCTGGGGCGTTTCGTCCACAGCGGGTCGATGACTTTCGCCTACTGGGACATCGAAGCGGAGGCTGAAGTGCCGCTCCACAGTCACCACAACGAACAGGTGGTCAACATGCTTCGGGGAGAATTCGAGCTGACCGTGGCCGGCCATACCCGGATCCTCAGACGGGGAGATGTTGTAGTGATCCCACCCAACACCGAGCACGGCGGAAGGGCGGTCACGGATTGCCGTATCCTGGATGTGTTTAGCCCGGTGAGGGAGCCGTATGTGTTTGAAGAAACCCTCTAGATCATGAAGCAACTCAAGGCCTTTTTGATAATACTCTGCATGACTGTCATGAGCGTGCAGGTTGTATCTCAGGAGTATATTGGCGACCGGCATGACATTGAACAGATCCTGGCCAACATCACCCAGTTCTCACAGTACTATATGAACGGTGAATACCGCAAGCTCGCCGAGTGCTATACTGCAGATGGGAAGATCATGCCCGGCGGTACACCGATCATCGAGGGCCATGATGCGATCGAGAAGCGCTGGACCCTGCCCGCAGGTGTCAAGACCCTCAAGCACGTCATCCATCCGGAAGAGATCAATGTGATCGGGGACCACGCCTATGATTACGGCTATTACGAAGGTGAGACGCTGCAGGCCAACGGGGAGAAGAGCGCCTGGAAGGGCAAGTATGTCATTGTGTGGCGCAAGGAGGATGGGGAGTGGAAGATCTACCTGGATATCTGGAACCGGGTGAATGAGTGACGATCAGGGGAGGGTTCCAAGCCATTAAAATGGCTCGCTCATCACCTGCTCAATCGTGTCGCCCACGAATGAATTCGTGGGCTCCGGTGGTACTGGGAGCAACGGGCCAGTCCAGATGACACTTCGGCAACAAAGGAAGGTGAATGAGTGACGATCAGGGGAGGGTTCCAAGCCATTAAAATGGCTCGCTCGTCATGTGCTCAATTGTGTCGCCCACGAATGAATTCGTGGGCTCAGATGGTGGCGACGGAGCTTCTCAAAAGACCATCATACCTGCCCGGGCGATGCATTCACGAACCCAATATCAATACCTTTGGATCCCTACTTATCCCTGAACAATTCCCTGCCAAACAGCTTCCGCCACAGGATGCGCAGGGGATCAAACGCCCGGTCGGCCACCCGTTCCTTGAGCGGGATGATCCCGTTGTCCGTGATCTCAATATGCTCGGGACACACAGCCGTGCAGCACTTGGTAATGTTGCAGTACTGGACGCCATAGTCGTCCTTGATCTGGGGGATACGGTCGGCGGTGTCGAGGGGGTGCATCTCCAGGCTGGCCAGACGGATCATAAAGCGCGGTCCGGCAAATTTGTCCTTGCGGTCGTGATCCCGTAGCACGTGACACACATTCTGGCATAGGTAACACTCAATGCACTTGCGAAACTCCTGAACCCGCTCGGCGCTTTCCTGGTTCATCCGGTACTTGCCGTCGGCGTCAGGCTTGCCCGGTTTGAAAGGGGCGATGCGTTTGTTTTGCTCGTAGTTCCAGCTGACGTCGGTGACCAGGTCCTTGATGACCGGAAATGTTTTGAGTGGGGTACAGGTGATCGTCTGACCTTCCTCGAAGTCACCGAGCCGGGTCATGCACGCCAGCCGGGGTTTTCCATTGACCTCCATACTGCATGAGCCACATTTGCCGGCTTTACAGTTCCAGCGGATCGCGAGATCGTTGGCGTGCTGCGCCTGGACCTCAAACAGGCCATCGAGGACGACCATCCCCTCGTCCACTTCTACGGTATAATCCACGAATTCGGCCTGGTTCTGATCGCCGCGGAGGACTTTGAATGTGCGTTGTGCCATGGTTATTGATTGCGTTCGTTGCGGATCTCTTCTTCCAGTTCTTCGATGCTCAGTCGGGCGATGCGCTCCAGTTCAGGATCGGGATCGGGCCGCCTGATCTTCTCGACCTGCATGGTGCCATCCTGTCCTTTGCGTACTACAATATTATATTGCCCCCATTCGGGTCGCTCTCCTTCAAAGTCGAGGCGGGTGTGTGCACCCCGGCTTTCTTCACGCATCAACGCAGCCCGGGCCACAGCCTCGGAGCAGACGGCCAACGCAGAAAGTGACAGGGCTTCATGCCACCCCGGATTGTACTGGCTCGATCCATGCGCCTTGATACGGTCAACATCGTTTTTCAGGTGCTGCAACTGCCGGATGGCTTCCTCCAGATCGGCCGCCTCCCTGATGATGCCCACCTTGTCCTGCATCAGGTCGCGCAATTGATCGTGCACCACGTAGGGATTGGGTCCCTCCTCCCGGTTCAGACAAGCGGTGGCCCGGCGCACAGATACGGTCAGCGCGTTCTGATCGACCTGTGGGGTGGCTGCCAGACTTTGGATGTAGTCGATCGCCCCTCGTCCCGCGAGTGTGCCAAAAACGATCAGGTCCGAAAGTGAATTCCCCCCCAGGCGATTGGCGCCATGCAGACCAGCCGCACACTCTCCGCAGGCGAACAGACCCCGCACAGCGGTGGCTTGCGTATCAGGGTCGACCCGGATGCCGCCCATGAAATAGTGCAAGGTTGGCCCTACCTCCATTTTCTGTTTGGTGATATCGACCTCGGCCAGTTCCTTGAACTGGTGGTACATGGAGGGCAGCTTGCGCTTGATCTGGTCGGCCGGCAGGCGGGAGGCGATGTCGAGATAGGCCCCGCCGTGCTGAGATCCCCGGCCCGCCTTGACCTCGGCGAGGATGGCCCTGGCCACCACATCGCGCGTGAGCAGTTCGGGTGGTCGCCGTGCGTTCTTGTCGCCAGCCAGCCAGCGGTTGGCCTCTTCTTCACTGTCGGCGGTCTCCTCTTTGAACCGGTCGGGTATGTAGCGGAACATGAATCGCTCGCCTTCGCTGTTGGTGAGGATGCCGCCATCACCCCGGACCCCTTCCGTCACCAGTATCCCGCGTACGCTCGGTGGCCAGACCATGCCGGTGGGGTGGAACTGCGTGAATTCCATATCCATGAGTTCGGCCCCGGCCTCGTAGGCCATGTGGAGTCCGTCTCCGGTGTACTCCCATGAGTTGGACGTGACCTTCCAGGCTTTGCCCGCACCTCCGGTGGCCAGGATGATGGCTTTCGCCTTGAAGAGGACAAACCTGCCGGTTTCGCGCCAGTAGCCGATGACACCAGCGACCCGATCGCCGTCCTTGAGGATCTCGAGGGCGGTGCATTCCATGTGTACATCGAACCCCTGGTGGATCCCGTGATCCTGCAGGGTCCGGATGAGTTCAAGCCCGGTGCGGTCACCGACGTGTGCGAGTCGCGGATAGCGGTGTCCGCCGAAGTTGCGCTGGTGGATGAGTCCGTCCTTGGTCCGATCGAACACGGCGCCCCACGCCTCCAGTTCAGTCACCCGCTCCGGTGCCTGTTTGGCATGGAGTTCGGCCATGCGCCACTGGTTGAGGAACTTCCCGCCGCGCATGGTATCCCGGAAGTGCACTTTCCAGTGGTCGCGCGGATCACTGTTGCCCAGCGCAGCCGCCATCCCGCCCTCGGCCATTACCGTGTGTGCCTTGCCAAGCAGGGATTTGCACACAACGCCCGTGTTGACGCCTTGCATGGCGCACTCAATGGCCGCGCGCAAGCCTGCGCCACCGGCTCCGATAACCAGGATGTCGTGTTCTATCGTTTGCAGTTCAGAGAGGTCCATAGGTGTGTAATGCTGTGACAAAGAAAGCAGACAGTGTGCGCGTATGCGCGGAATCGCAAATGTGAATCAACCCCATGTGTTCAGATCAGTGATGACACCCGAGCTGACCATCCGAACATAGAAGTCGGAGAAGCCGACAAAGACCAGACTGGCCCAGGCAAACAGCTTGTGACGGCGGTTGAGCCAGGACACTTTTTGGTACACTCCGTAACCAATCCTGCCCGCACCTGAACAAGAGAAGCAATCTTTCCGCCCCCCGATCAGATGTCGCCACGAATGGCAGCCAAAGGTGTAGCAGGCCAGGAGTGTGGCATTGGTCAGTAGTATGATCGACCCAACCCCGACACCAAACTGTCCTCCCCGGAAGAAGGCCGCGATCGCATCAGCGTACAGGATCGGGATGAAAATGATCGCAACGTACAGCGTATAGCGATGCAGGTTCTGAAAGACCATGATGAATGACTCTCCGCGGTACTTGCCCGGCTTGCGCGGGATCGATCCCACCGCACAGGCAGGAGGTGTGCCGGCAAACGCTTTGTAGTACGCACCCCGATAATAGTAGCAGGTAAATCGAAATGACAACGGGAAGATAAGGATGATGAACGCCGGCGATGCGGGAAACCAGGACGGCCACCACTCCGGCCAGCTGCCCAGCAAGGCGTGGTAGAGGGGAGCACTACCCGCAGCACCCACATCTGTGTAGACGACCGGAGAATAAAAGGGTGACAAATAGCCTCCGAAGCCCTGCACCCCGGCATCAAACCAGTAATGCGTACCCTGAAACGCAGCCCATGTCGCGTAGATGATAAAGGCACCTAATCCACACAGTACCAGAAGGGGTTCTACCCACCAGCGGTCGGTCCGCAGCGTAGCGAGGAAGCCTCGTTTCTGCAGGGTGATCGGAGTGTCGGCCATGGAGTCTTGGAATTTGATCCAAAACTTACGGAATTTCTTTGGTGTTCACGTGTTCATGTGCCTGCCCTGTACGCGAAGCATAGCGGAGTCGTATAGGGTTCACGTGTTCAGGTGTTCATGTGTTCATGTGCCTGCCCTGTACGTGGAGCATAGCGGAGTCGTATAGGGTTCACGTGTTCCTGCCTATTGCAAACGATACGATATCGTTTCTGGTGGCTTTGCCTGGAGCGTGTTGACGTACGGATTGAATCAGCGGAATTTGCGGAAATCTGCGAGAAATTGGGTTGCGCCGATAAACAGTCGAGATTTGCGAGAACCCTGAGGAAAGATGCTGACAACAAGTGTTGCCACTTGCCCTTTGCCAACTGCCCGCTTCAGGGTCCTACTGCCCGGAAGTATTCGCGGTTCATCTTCGAGATCACCTTGATCGGGATCTCTTTGGGGCATTCCGCCGAGCAGGCGTAGGTGTTTGAGCAGGCGCCAAAACCTTCTTCGTCCATTTGCTCGACCATCGCCTTGACCCGGCGTGAGCGCTCAACTTGCCCTTGCGGAAGCAGTGCCAGGTGCGTCACCTTGGCGCCGGTAAATAGCATGGCCGAAGCATTGGGGCAAGCGGCGACACAGGCGCCACATCCGATGCAAGCAGCCGCGTCGAACGCGTTGGCAGCCAGGTCTTTTTCGATGGGAATGTCATTGGCATCCGGGGCCTGGCCGGTATTGACGGAGACGTAGCCGCCCGCCTCGATGATCCGGTCGAAGGCGCTGCGGTCGACGACCAGGTCCTTCACGATGGGGAACGCCCTGGCCCGGAATGGTTCGATCACGATCTCGTCGCCATCCTGATACTCACGCATATGCAGCTGACAGGTGGTCGTTCCCTTCCAGGGGCCGTGCGGACGGCCATTGATCACCATGCTGCAGGTGCCGCAAATGCCTTCCCGGCAATCGTGATCGAAAGCGACCGGCTCTTTCCCTTCGCCGATCAGCGATTCGTTGAGCACGTCCAGCATTTCCAGAAAGGACATGTGTGGATTGGCCTCCACCGTGTATGTTTCAAACCCGCCCTCTGCTTTGGCATTGGCCTGTCGCCAGATCTTCAGTTTCAGTTTCACGCTCTCAGCTTTTACTTATTTGTAACTCCGCGTTTTCAACTCGACATTCTCGAAAGTGAGTTCTTCCTTATACATCACAGGCTCACCGTCATTCCAGTCCCACGCCGCCACAAACGCAAATTCCTCGTCATTCCGCAGCGCTTCGCCTTCCGGGGTCTGATACTCCTCACGGAAATGACCGCCGCAGGATTCATTGCGCTGCAAGGCATCGTGCATCATGAGCTCGCCCAGCTCGATGAAGTCCGCTACACGGGCAACCTTTTCGAGTTCAGGATTGAATTCATTGAGGTGTCCCGGTACGAAGACGTCCTGTTCAAACTCGTCGCGCAGCGCCCGGATCTGCGCGATGCCTTCCTGCAGGCCCTGCGCATTGCGGGACATCCCGCAATTGTCCCACATGATCCGGCCGAGCCTGCGGTGGAAACTCTCCACAGTCTGGTTTCCCTTGTTGTCCAGGAACCCCTGCAAACGCTTGCGGGTTGCCTCTTCAGCTTCTTTGAATTCCGGTCGGTCCGTGCTGAAGCGCGGGGTGGTGATCTCTTTCGCCAGAAAATCTCCGATGGTACTGGAGATGACAAAGTACCCGTCGGCGAGACCCTGCATCAGGGCCGAAGCCCCGAGTCGGTTGGCTCCATGGTCTGAAAAATTGCATTCGCCAAGAGCGAACAGACCAGGTACGTTCGTTTCCAGGTTGTAATCCACCCAGAGCCCGCCCATCGTGTAGTGGACCGCCGGGTAGATCATCATTGGCGTCTCGTAGGGATTTTCCCCTGTGATCTTTTCGTACATCTGGAAGAGGTTGCCGTATTTCTCGGCGATGATCCCTTTGCCCAGCTTGTTGATGACCTCGTCGGAAGGATTGGAGATGCCCCGCGCATGCGCTTCCGATTTCCCATAGTCGTAAATGGCCTGTTCGAAATCGAGATAGACCGCCAGGCCAGACCGGTTGACCCCAAACCCGTCGTCACATACCTGCTTGGCTGCCCGGGAGGCGACATCACGCGGCACCAGGTTGCCGAAGGCCGGATATCTACGCTCGAGGTAGTAGTCGCGGTCTTCTTCGGCGATCTCGGTGGGCTTCTTCCTGCCTTCGCGGATCGCCTCGACATCTTCTTTGTGCTTCGGTACCCACACCCGGCCGTCATTGCGCAACGATTCGGACATGAGGGTCAGCTTCGACTGATAGCTGCCTGAAACGGGGATACAGGTCGGATGGATCTGGGTAAAACACGGGTTGGCCATCAGAGCCCCTTTCTTCACGGCCCTCCAGGCTGCTGTCACGTTGCAGCCCATCGCATTTGTCGAGAGGTAGTAGACGTTGCCATAGCCACCAGTGGCGAGCACGACGCAATGAGCGGCGTGGCTCCGGATCTCACCGGTGATGAGGTTGCGCACGACGATGCCCCGGGCTTTGCCGTCGATCAGCACCAGCTCGAGCATTTCGTGACGGTTGTACATCTCTACACTTCCGAGAGCGATCTGACGGCTCAGGGCCTGATAGGCACCGAGCAGCAGCTGCTGGCCGGTCTGGCCGCGGGCGTAGAATGTGCGGGACACCAGGACCCCGCCAAATGAGCGGTTGGCAAGGGCGCCGCCATACTCTCTGGCAAACGGCACGCCCTGAGCCACACACTGATCGATGATGTTGGCACTTACCTCGGCGAGGCGGTACACATTGGCTTCGCGGGAGCGATAGTCGCCCCCCTTGATCGTATCGTAGAACAGGCGATAGACACTATCGCCATCATTCATGTAGTTCTTCGCGGCATTGATGCCCCCCTGGGCGGCAATGCTGTGGGCCCGGCGCGGTGAATCGTGAAAGGTGAAGCATTTGACGTTGTACCCCAGCTCGGCGAGATTGGCTGCAGCGGATGCGCCTGCCAGCCCGGTACCGACTACGATAATGTCCAGATGGCGCTTGTTGTTGGGCGACACCAGCGGCATGGTACCGCTGTACTTGGACCATTTCTCACTGAGTGCGCCGGGAGGTACTTTCGAATCCAGTTGCATAGCTGCTATCTCATGAAGTAATAGTACGCGGGGATCACCGCGAAACCCGCAGGAATAATGATGCTGTAGACACGCCCGATCCACTTGAATACGAAACCGTACTTCTTGTGGTTCCATCCCAGGGTCTGGAAGGCGCTGTCGAAGCCATGCCACAGATGCACGGCCAGAGCGAGCAATCCGATCAGGTATGCGACCACGATCCATGACTGTTGAAATGCCGCATCCACACGGGCGTACAGGTCTTTCACTTCGTATTCGAACCCCGCGTAAGACTTTACGGCCAACTGGTCGGTGAACTTCATTTTGTACCAGAAGTCCCCCATGTGCAAACAGAGGAACGCGAAGATCAGGATACCCAAAAGTGCCATTTGCTTTGATGCAAAGGATGCGGTGGGATACCCTCCCTTGTTATACCGCTTCGGCCGTGCCTTGCGGTTGGCAATTTTGAGCGCTATCCCCTGGATGCTGTGGATCAGGATGAAGGCGTACAACCCGTAAGAGATGGTCTTGATGAGCGGGTTGTGCGTCATAAAGTACGCGTAGGTATTGAAGGCCTCACCGCCGTCGTCGTTGAGCAACTGCAGGTTGCCCGCAAGATGTACGACCAGGAACAGGATCAGGAAGAGCCCGGTGAGGCTCATGACCAGTTTTTGCCCGATCGTCGAGGTGAGAAAAGAGCGAATCCAATGCATTGATGAGCGTGTCTGGTTGCTGAAAAGAGCGGTACTACAAAGCTACCGTATCCACAATCTCCAGACAACTGGCAGCTCAGATGGTTAGGAAGTCCGGACTATTTAGAATTGATCTAACTACCCGGGCAGGTCGGAGCTTCGGGATGTTGTAGTCCACGCAACCCTGTGGGTGTGTTGCATAATTGTACATGGAAGTAGCAGGGGTTTGAGCTATTCCGGAAATGGCATTAGTGAGTTTAATCCACCTTCACTACTTTACCAGTCTGCAGCACACGCCCTCTTCTACCTACTGCGGTGATCTGATATACACCGTTTGGTAGAGCGCTCAGGTCGATGACGGATGATCCGGTAGAGATCATGTGCTGCCCGCTCATGTTATGCACGAGATACGTCACATCCTCGGACCATGGATTGACCTCAGGAAGTACAATCTGCACCTGATCTCGAGATGGATTTGGAAACATGCGCATGGATCGACTAGGAGTAGTCTCAGGTTCGTTTGTCGCCGTCGTGAACGATGTGAAGTTGCAATCAGAGATCACACACCCTTCATCATCAGTTCTCACTAGCCAGCTATCGTAACTGACGAGTTGAGTTGAGTCGTAAATTCTCCACCCCCCGCACATGATCAGACTGCCATCTGATAATTCGTCGATATCTGTGAAGAAATCACCGGCATAATTCCACAGACTATCATAGCCGATAATTGCTCGCTCCCATTTCATAATCCCTGTTTGTGAATCCAGTCGGAACAGATAGGCCCCTGTATATCCCTCAACTTGCTTCGGATCCATGTTTGATGGATCCCACGGCCAATGTAATTCTCCGCACCCAATGATATCTCCGTTTGCTGCTTCAGTCAAATGATACAGATATTTTCGGCCAAAAGGATGTCGTTGATCATCATATGTCCAAAGTTCTTCCCCCTCCGGCGTAACACAGATTAGTCTAAACTCCCGATCACTATTGTCGACAGCATGTTCGATGATTAGATTCCCGTTTGAAAGCACAATGGCATCTTCTCCCCTTAGTCCATGAGACTCGGCCTCACTTATCCAACTCCAAATCTTCTCTTGTTGCAAGTTGTACTTCAAAAATCCGCGTTTCAAGAATACCCCACTGGTATCTACAAGAAACGACATGATCAGCTGACTATCCATTACAAATGCCTGGGTAAATGTGGTCCATTGATCACCCAGATGAGAATCAATGATGGTATCCAACACCATTGATTCTGCCTCAATCCAAAACGATAGTGCAGGGCTAGACTGACCGTTTTCGACAAATCCAAATCCCACAGCTACATAGAAATTCTGGAAACGCACAATTGATCTGACTCCAATCCCAATAATGCTATCCGGAACAGGAAATGCTACATGTCGAAGGCTGTCCAAATGTCGATTTAAAACCAGTAAATCCAACGTGGGTTGAGCTGTGGCATTTGAAGAGCCTGCTACAACAATTACTGAGTCATCAACCAGCAACGCATCCTTATCCCCTTCATCCATCCAGGGCACCTTCCTAACGCCGATGGGATCTTCGCTACCAAATAGCTTAACAACCGAATAGCACTCAACTGTATCGCAACCTCCCACTGAAAGAGCAAAAATCGTGTCGTTAGACACATCCATGTCAACAAAGAAATCACCTAGGTCGAGTGCAATGTCGAAGGTGTTGGAAAATGACTGTGCCTGTACTTGACCTGAAACACATGCTAAAAGAGAAATGAACAGCAGCCACAACTTAGAATTGACCGCCTTATAGATGTCAAGGCTGCCACTCCCTCGGTTAAAGAAGTGACAGCCTTGGGTCGATCCGAAATATGCATTAATCACACCTACTGCTTCACTAGTTTCGAATGAAACTTTGGCACCTCAGTCTCAGCATCATAGGCATTAATGATGAATACTCCTGGCATCAGGTGGCTCATATCAAATCGCATCTCAAGTGAACCTCTTAACATTGTTTTCCGATCTAGAACCCGACCCTGGACGTCTGAGATTGAAATTAGCAAATTTCTCTCCAGGACGTTTGACGAAGTGACGACAAAGTGGTCGTTGGCCGGATTCGGATAAACTGAAATCAGCGGGTCACTGGTCTCCACAGTGGTTGCCTGCCGGGGCGCCAGTTCTTCCTCTTCGGGCAAATCCAAGACCAACTTCTCACCAGTTAGTACGTAGTAGAGCGATCTAGCGAAACCATTCAGAGGATATACTTTTTTGCCTATCGCATACAATTGAGCGCTGTCAGCGGCTGCCAAAACATAGTTTCGGTCTTCAAGGCGATCCAGATTGATGCTTTGCACAAACACGAAGTCAACCTGTTCTTCACCAATTGGAGACAACCCATTGAGATAGGCACGTGCACTATCATACTTCTCATTATGCACGTACATACCATAGACGTACGTTCGGTAGTAGAAATCATCCGAGGCGAAGAAATCTCTTAGATCGCTTAGCTCATCATTCTTGCCCCTGATCTGAATAAGTCGAAGTTTCATCTGTTGGATACATCTTTCCACCTCGGTTATCTGGTACTTTATTTGAAGCCACTGGACAGACAAGTACGTCTCCATTGACAAATCACTCTCAAGTTGACTCAACTGTAGCAAAAGGTTTAGGATGTCAGCTTCAATATCATCTGGATCAGTTGCAATTGCACATTGGATTCGGTCGATATTGATCGGCCCTACGGTTGCCGTGGATCCACATTCCAATGCTTGCTCCGAAACTGAGTTCAGCACATTGCCCGAGTAGGCAGGTCGTTGGCAAGAAGATGTTGGGGTGCCCTGTAAAATGTGATACCGAAAAACAGTTGACCCACCTGTCAGCCTTATTCCCTTAGCAAAGCCTGAGGAGAAACAGTTACTTGCTGCCAACGCCGGTGAGCCCTGGTCCTCTTCGATTAGCCCCTCGTCAAGCCTAAAATCTTTCCGAACTGTCAGATCAAAACAGTTTGCAGAGAACTGATAGTTACTATTATCATACCAAGAGAATACGCCGACCTCTGTGTCTGAATAGTGGTTGTCTAATGTCTCGTTGGCATAAGGCCCATTACCAATAATTCGATTACCAAAAACCTGCCCTATGTGGTCGTTGTTCTCAATCGATTGATTGGAAACGCCGTCCATTGTTACTGCAGTGTTTCCCCCGATGAAGATATTGTTAGTTACTAGCGTAGGTTCCATATTGGCTGCACTTGTGCTATACACTGCGTAATACCCACCGGAGAAAACATTAGGTGCCCCTAAATGGTCTCCAATTATTGAGGCGTAAGGATTAGAGCTTGTGTGATAAAGATGTATCGAAGCTTGATCATATTGAGTATGACCTGCATTATCGAATGTGCAGCCGTTCACGACGATTACAGAGGCATCCCAGGTTAATATTGCCTGGTGTTGGTAGTTGCTGAATTGGCAATTGTCGAATTTGACTCCATGGTTCTCCCAATGTGTAGTAATGAACTTTCCGTTGCCTTCAAATGCCACATTCGTAAAGGAACTTTGATCCTCAAATTTGCGATATTTCATAAACTCGACTGCTCGATCATTATTTCTGAATGTTGCGTTATCTGCCACAACTAATCCACCGTAGTAGTCAGAATTGGGCCAGGGAATGTGGCTGGGACTCATGCTGACGGCAATTCCCGCATGTTCGATTATGGCACCATTAGTCAAATGAACAATGCCGTTCAGATTCGCATACGTTTGAGGACTTGGCAACTGCTGTGGATAGGTGGCATTTCCCTCAACAATGATTCCTCGCCAAGAGTCAGCACAAAATGATTTTGTCAAAGTTCCTCCATCTACTACTAGCTGACCTCCTCGTTGTACGATAATTTGTGAGTTCCCACCGAGAAAGAGACCCCCATTTACGGTGAGTCTAGCGTTAGGTTGTACTGTCACAATTGATTCATTTCCAAAGTAGACATTGCCATTTACGATTACATCACCTCCCGTGAAAATATCCAAATTGCCAGAGACATAGGCATTCTCAATCGTGGCTCCGCCCCCCCCGGCACCCCAGGTTTGATCGACTCCTACAAAGTTCTGTGCTGCCAATACAGCCTGATAGGCATCGAACACACCGGCCCGAGTAATATCTGGAGTTGCATTAGCAGGGATCGGCGCAGCTGTCTGAACTAGTATTTCTTCAATATCGGCTGGCGAAAGGCACGGATTGACCGCCCGCATCAGCGCTACAACACCAGCAAGAAGAGGTGTCCCGATCGATGTTCCCCCACCAGCAGGCTCACAATCGTTTCCATCAACGATTCTGTCTAGACTTTCAGTTGTAACCAGAACATCGAGGTTTTGATTTGTCGGTGAACCATATTGCCAAAAGTCACCGTTCATCCATGCTCGTCCGACATGTACTACTCCTGGGACGTCCTCATATGCTTGATGATATTGATCCAGGCCAGCAACGAGAACAACGACTCCATTTTCGGTCAACTTCTCCATGGTTGCACGACTAATGCCACTCCATGCGGAAATACTTACAATCTTATAGCCAGCATCAAGGATTTGTTGCAAATTTGTATTGTTTGCATACCCACACCAACCGGCAACTTTCGTATCTCCACCGCTACCTGCGATACATACTGCATTATTTCTTATTCCGGCAATAGCCCCAAATGACTGAATACCATGATGTTCATTCGCCTGAGACGGATCACAGTTTCCATTGATTGGGAGGATAACTTTCCCTGCAAGCTCATCGTGAGCGTCGTCTAAGTAACGGTCCACCACTGCTACTGCAATTCCAGGGTCACCATTTGTTAGTGTCCAAGCGCAAGGAATATTCATGGTCTCGAGAACACCGTCCTGAGAAGCAGGGTCATTGTACTGTACGGGGTTTGAACAAGTTTGAGCAAAGGCGAGGTCTCCCATACTAAGAAGGACGAACAGGCCTAGGAGCAACCATTCGGTATAGCATCTAGAATTAGTGCTGCTCAAGAACGCGTGTGAAAATTGATGTTTCATGTCAATATATTTTCGTTATTAATTCGATTGAGTGGCTATTGAATACAGACTACAGGAGTGTTTGATGAGTCGCAATCAGGGGAGGGTACCAAAGAGGCAAGGAAAAGAATGTAAAGGCGTTGCATAACGCGCAGGGTTTAAAAGCTACCAAATAGGGGGAGTAACTACGTGGGGGTCGCCGACTTGTGATATGCTTGGGCCAATGTGGAGTGAGAAGCCTTTTTAAGTTGTGGGCCTTAGATGCGAATTGTCAAGTTTGACCTAGACTTTAACAGAAAAATCCGGGTAAACCCTGAATCCTGCTATCCTGAATTGGCTGTTGTCAGGAAAGAGCTGATCCGTTCAGAATTCCTGGCCGTCGGTTGATGTCGATTCATCTCCCATCCGCATATGGTGTCAGCGGAGACTTCGAGCAAACCAGCGACCGCAGATTGAGAAAGCTTTCGATCCAATCGGGCCTTCCTTAACTGATCACCAATCGTCTTTATGTGCCTGGGATAGGCCGGATGGAGTAGCATTTTGGCTGTTAGCCGGATGTTACAACTATTCAACGCAACCATGGGGGTTCAGTGTTGTCATCGCCCTGAAAACAAGTCTCGCGAGGCTGGTCATCCTCGAGCCATCATCCACAGGCGCTTATCCCATATTGACTTTTCGGGATTCATCGGCCCACGCAATCCCGTACCTTCGCCCCATGACACAACTCCCGGTCCATACCTTCGCGCAGTTTATTGAGCGGTTTCCCGAGGTCGGGCTCCCGGTCACACTGACCGACGAGAGCATTTCCGGATTCCAGGACAACGACCCGTTGTCGGCCTCGATGGTCGCGCAGTTCATCGTGCAGGACCCGGACGCGGAAGGGGAGTTTGTCGAATACGTGCCCTGCTTCAGGATTCCTGAGACGCATGACTTCCACGCGGTGGTGTTGTGGCGCGGCGACCTGATGAAGTATCACTATCTCCTGGTGACCTACGACAAGAAGGGACATTTGATCAGCAGCGCCACGATCGCCGGCATCGAATCGGATGGTGCGTCGATCCTGCGCAGCGTCACCACCATCGACGAGGAATGGGTCCTGCATATCGTCGAAGGAGAGCACGATGCTGAAGCATCACTCTACACCCCGACCAACTCCCGGGCTTACCGCATGGAGCTGCTGGCGACTGGGGAGATCATTTTCCTGCTGGATGAGATGGAAGGGGATCGGGGATAAGAATCTGCTGTTGGTTTTTGGCAAGAGGAGATTTCTCGACTCCAACCCCGATCTGCATCGGGGTCTCCGCTCGAAATCGCATTGGTGACGAATTAGAGTCATTCCTCGACTCCCCCGCGGTAGCGGGGTCGCTCGGAATGACAAGTCCTGAGCTTGCGTCGTCATCCGTACCATGGGTAACAAGCGATCTGCTACCCTGTTCGGGGGGGCCGTTGTCATTCCGGGGCGACGAGGCTCTCCGAGGAGTTGCGGCTGGACTCACACAAGTTGTAGTTAGGTTGAGCCATGCCTGGTGGTTGCGGGAGGTCACCACGATTGATTCACTTGTCATCCCGAGCGACGAGGCCCTCCGAGGAGTTGCGGCTGGACTCACACAAGTTGTAGTTAGGTTGAGCCATGCCTGGTGGTTGCGGGAGG
>JAWWBX010000059.1:0-18383 GCA_033720735.1 Saprospiraceae bacterium | reverse complement strand
TGGCTCACTGGCAACTGGTTTCATCCCCAATCAGTCCGTCATCATTCCCATTCTAATCCTGCATCTTTCTCCCATTCTCCCTAACTTCAGGGCCGCGAACTCAAAACCAATCATTATGAAAATCCTTCGACTCACCGCTCTGTTGTGTTGCCTGACCACCATGCTCTGGGCACAATCAGACAACGACAACATTCTGGAAGTGATCAAAAAGCATGGACTGGAGCAAAGCCAGGTCATGGAGCACGCAAGCTGGATGTGTGACGTTTACGGACCACGCCTCACCGGCTCGCCGATGCTCGACAAGGCCACGGAGTGGGCCGTCAGACAGCTGAAGGACTGGGGTTTAACCAACGTGCACCTGGACGAATGGGGGCCGTTTGGTCGTGGCTGGGAGCTTACCCATTTTGAGATCCACTCGGTCGATCCGGCCTATTCGCCGTTGATCGGCTATCCGAAGGCATGGTCTCCCCCGGTCAAAGGAACCGGTGAAGTCATCTATCTCGATGCGACCAACGAGGAAGAACTGGAGGCATATCGCGGCAAGCTCAAGGGCAAGTTTGTCCTGATGGATACGATCCGCTCGCTCGAGGAGCATTTCGACGGGTTGGCCAGGCGTCACGATGCAGAGAGCCTGCTCCGGTTGGCCAATGCCTCAAAACCGACCCCGCGGCCCCGTCGTGGTTTTCGCGGCGGGACGGGCAGGTTCAGTTTTAACCAAAAGGTGTGGGAACTCATCCAGGAAGAGGAACCGCTGGCCGTTCTCGACCGCAGCTACAAAGGAGATCTGGGTACCGTTTTTGTTTCCGGCGCACGCGCTTCAGGTGGCAGTGCCCGCGATGAAGGGCAGAAAGTAATCCCGCAGGTAACGTTGTCCGTCGAGCATTACAACCGGATCTTCCGCCTGCTCAACAAAGGCGTTGTGTCAAAGCTGAGCATTGATCTCGATGCACGCTACACCAATGAGGATGGCATGGAGCACAACATCATCGCCGAGATTCCAGGCACTGATCTCAAGGATGAAGTCGTCATTTTCGGCGCCCACTTCGATTCATGGCACACGGGTACCGGGGCAACGGATAATGGCGCAGGATCGGCCGTGATGATGGAAGTCGCCCGCATCCTCAAGCAGACCATCACTGAAACCGGCGTGCAGCCACGGCGCACCCTGCGCCTGGCCCTGTGGACCGGTGAGGAGCAAGGCCTGCACGGCTCGCGCAACTATGTCGGCGAGCACTATGCCGAATTTCCCGAGAATGGCTGGACACCGCAATCCCTCAAGCCGGATCAGGCCAAAGTCTCGGCCTACTAT
Source organism: Saprospiraceae bacterium (assembly GCA_033720735.1). Taxonomy (GTDB): domain Bacteria; phylum Bacteroidota; class Bacteroidia; order Chitinophagales; family Saprospiraceae; genus B8-G4. The sequence goes on along the minus strand of JAWWBX010000059.1, from coordinate 17,074 downwards.
AATCTCGATAACGGTACGGGCAAGATCCGCGGCGTCTATCTGCAAGGCAATGACAAGGTCGCCGACATCTTCCGCGAGTGGCTCGATCCCTTCGAGGACATGGGGGCTGAAACCGTATCGCTCAGCAACACCGGCGGAACGGACCATTTGCCGTTCGACGGTGTGGGCATTCCAGGGTTCCAGTTCATTCAGGATCCCATGGCATACTCCAGCCGGACCCACCACTCCAACATGGACAACTGGGACCATCTGGTAGCTGAGGATCTGAGCCAGGCAGCCACCATCATTGCCTGGTTTGTATGGAATACCTCCCAGCGAGACGAACGCCTTCCACGCAAGGCGATCGACCTGCCGGAGGCCGGCACACGCTGATTGGCATAGCAGGTGATCATTGCGTATTTTCAGGGGATCCATACCAACCAGATTGATCACCTAATGCACTGCCATGTCTACCATTACCCCCTCCGGTCGCAGTTCTGGCTGGACCGGAACTGCGCTGATCCTCATTGTCCTGGTCATCGCGCTGTGGTTTATCGCTACCAACGCCGTACGCTATCTTGGGTTTGATCCGGAAGCCTACGGGCGATTCTGGGAATTCAAGGTATGGCTCTTCGGTCATGTCGCCGGAGGGATGCTGGCATTGATCATCGGTCCGTTCCAGTTTATTCCTGCAATACGCAACCGGAATTTCAAACGACACCGTTTGCTGGGTAAGATCTATCTGATCTCGATCGTGATCGGTGCGACCTGCTCGATCTACCTGTCGTTCAACAGCGCGATGCGCATCCACTGGACATGGTCGATTGCCCTCTTATCCCTCGGGCTGCCATGGCTCGTGTCGGCAGGGATGGCCTATCGTGCGATCCGGCTCCGGCGGATCGGCCAGCATCGTGACTGGATGATCCGCAGCTACGTCATCACCTTCGGGTTTGTCATGTTCCGGATCCTGAACGACGAGTTGTTCAGTCATGTCGGCAACTTCGTTGAGCGCGGCCCGACCCTGGGATGGCTTGCCTGGGCGATCCCGCTGTTCTTCGCCGAGGTTTGCATCCAGTGGAACAAGAAGGACTGAAGTGCGGCAATCGCGCATCGACACAGGTGTCTCATGCGAGACCACGGGGCGTAATCTTTTGAGCGATTTTTACGTTTGTTTAGTGATCACCTCATTCTTTAACCTTTAACCTATTACCATGATGATGAGAAAGTACCTGCCCGTTCTGTTGACCTTTGCGTTGTTCACTGGCCTCGCTGTTTCGGCTCAGGCGCAGGGCGACAGACCCAGCCCTCCGGCAACCGCCAAAGGGATGATCGGAGATGCAGAAGTTGTGATCACCTACAGTCAGCCCGGTGTGAAAGGGCGTGAGATCTGGGGCGGATTGGTGCCCTATGGCAAGGTCTGGCGCACAGGTGCCAACGAGGCCACCACGTTTGAGACGAGTGCCGAGATCAATTTTGGCGGCAAGACGCTGCCCGCCGGGAAATATGCCCTGTTTACCATTCCGGAGAAAGACAAGTGGACATTCATCTTCAACTCGGTGCCCGATCAGTGGGGTGCCTACAGCTACGACAAGTCCAAGGACGTGCTACGCGTTACAGCCAAGCCGAAAGATTCGGGCAAGATGATGGAACGCATGACGTTCAAGATCGAGAATGGAGAAGTCCAGCTCTGGTGGGACAAACTGTTGGTGAGTATTGCCGGTACTGCCGGAAGCTAGCCCTCACGGCAAATCAAAAGAAAACTCCATGACCTGCCCGGGAGACAAGGTCATCCACTGGAAGACCAGTCGACGATATTGATCCCGCATCAGGTCAACGAGATGCTGATCAAGGCCTTCCGGCACCGGGAGGCCTTTTTCATTCAACGTCTGCTGCAGGGTAGAGAGAAATGACGCACTGTCAGTGCCTGTTGCATCGTCGGTTTGAAGCTGGTTGACCAGATATTCAGCCTGGATCGATTCCAGCGGAAGGTTGACGGGCAGCAGTTCTTCCGGGCGCTCAGATCGAGGTGCCTCAAAGTCTCCGATCTCAAATCCCTGATCGACCAGTCCGAAAAATGCCTGTCGGAATCCCATGGCCTTTTCGACGACATAGTGTGCCAGGTCGTGCAATGCAAGACCGGGTCGTATCCTGGACCAACTTTCGGAGCCGTCCTGTCTGATGCAGTACAACACGCCCTGATTGTTGCGGCTTTTTTTGAAACGAATTGTCATCCCGGCATGACGCCGACGTCTTACTTGTTCTTGAAGTGCGGATTGTATATCAGGCCGATGACGTTGCCCCAGGGGTCTCTGACAGCCGCGGCCTTGATCCCGCCACCAACCTCCTCCACGGGCTCAAAGAGACTGGCTCCACACCTTAAGAAATGCGCTACGGTTGACTCAATGTCGTCAACACCCCAGTAGGTCACCGACCCCTCTCCAGGCTCTGCTGGAACGCCTTCAATCGGTTGCAAACCGAGTTCGAATCCACCGATATTGAACCCGACATAAAATGGTTCGTCAAAGTATGGCTGTACGTTGAAGGCTCGGGCGTACCAGTCGCGAGCCATGGCGAGCTGAGGCACCCGGTAGGCGACAGTGCGCAATCCCAAAATTTCAGGGGACGCCGTGCGCGGGCGTTCGACAGGAATGGCCGGGTCGCTGGTCTGTGTCCGGACGGGTGCGGCTTCAGCCTCTTCAGGTACTCGAAGCGTGGTGCGTCCGGCCATCAACTCCCTGGTGACGGGCTCGGGGATATAGGCACTCCCCACCCTGCTGGCACGATGGGAGCGAGGTTCAAACCTGCGTACCGGGAGTGGCACCGTATGACCGAACTCATCCGATACACCTGCGGGAATGTAGGCATTGCGCGAGATAGCTGACGATGGCCGGGCTGCTGGCTCGTACCGGGGAGGTTCTGGCTCTTCATCCTCGATCGCGACGCCACGCACCTCTGCAGGTGCCGGGTCGTGCGTGACTGTCGGAGGTGGCGTCGTGGCCGGCGGTGTCGTAACCACCGGCGGAGGAGCTTGTTCTTCCTCTTCAGCTTCCCGGTTGAGGATGTCGAGCACTTCCCGCATGGCTTCCGTGACGGGCGCTTCCTCACGCGCTGTGGACACCGGCGGGGGTACCGGCTTGAAAGAGTAATGCTGTCGGTAGCTCCAGGGCTTGTTGGGCAACGGGGTGAGTGTGATCAACCGAACCTCCTTGCCGCCGGCGACCCGGACGTCGAAAGGAACGTCACGACTCAGTTCCATGCCATAGCTTTCCACATTGACGGTGACGATATATGCCGAGTCAGTATGGTTTTTAGCCATCAGGATGACACTGGGGCCTTCCTGGCGTTTGGTCACCTCGATCTCGAGCAGTTGGGAAGATTGGGCCATGACCCCGGAGGTAAGGCAAATCAGGCAAATGAGTCTGAGCACGGCAGCCGGTTTCTTGGTTAAACGTTGGACTTGTGATGAAAATTCTGTGAGCACAAGAGTGCCTCGTCGTTTGACGAGCAGCGAGGGGAGGATGAGCAGTATTGCTACCCTGCAAACAAAAAAGCCATGCATCCGGTGATCCATGGCTTTTGTGTTCGCGTATTGGCGGTCAGGCCTTTCCGAGGATCTTGAACATGCCGGTTCCGCATACCGGACATTTCCCTTTCATTGCCTTCCTGCCATTTTTCATGACGGTTTCTTCTGCGTTCTTCATTTCACGCTTGGCCTTGCACTTCACGCAGTATCCTTCTGTTGCCATAACAAAGATTTGATAGTGAATAATCGTGTCAATTTGGCTTCATGCCGGACTGTCTCTTACAATTTGAGACAATTATCTGATTTTCAGGCTATTTCAGATAAAAAAGATTTCAACATAATTCATATAACACTTATAATCAATTATATACGCATTACGATAAATTAATATAAAAAGTGATTGTTTAGCACATATCGCTGAAATTCGTCACCAATCCCCCTTTTCAGCAGTGTCGGGCCGACGTGCCAGGCACGCAGGTTTTGGCCCTGTTTTCGATGGAATTCTTGCGTATTTTGGCAATGACGCGGACCAAAAAACAGCGCTTCGTGGAACCGGCTCACATTCTCTTCGTCGACGATGAGCGGCACTTCAGCAGCATGACTTCCGAGTATTTGGAAGCACTCGGCCATCAGGTGGAGATGGCGCACAGCGGTGATGCCGGACTCGCCGCGTTTAAAGTGGGAAAGCACGATCTGTGTATCCTGGATGTCAAGATGCCGATGAAAGATGGCTTCACGCTGGCGCGTGAGATCCGCGAACTGGACCCGGAGGTGCCGATCATTTTTCTGACGGGTCAGTCCGAAAAGAAAGACCGGATCAAGGGATTGTCGATCGGTGGCGACGATTATGTGACCAAGCCGTTCAGCCTCGAAGAACTGGCGCTGCGCATTTCCAACTTGCTGCGCCGCATGCGTGTGCAGGGCGAGCGACGGCGGGACGCCGAACGGTTCCAGATCGGTCGTTATTCATTCGACCCCCACGCGCGTGAGTTGCGTCTGGAAGGGGCTCCGCGTGGCCTGACAGGCATCGAAGCTCGCTTGCTCTACCTGTTTTGTGAAAGTGCAGACGGGATGGTGTCACGCGATCTTGCCCTCAAACGGATCTGGGGTGATGAAGACTTCCTGCGCAGCCGCAGCCTCAACGTCTATGTCTCCCGCTTGCGCAACTATCTGAAGGGCGATCCCGATGTGGAGATCCTCAACATCCACGGGGTTGGCTATCGGATGGTCATCCGGTCATGATCCGCGGAAGACAGGATCCTCCAACAGCGCCGAGAGCATGGCAACAAGTCGTTCTGTTTGTGCATCCAGTGCGACCGAATAGATCCCAATTTCGGCTTGCTGCTCGATGTCTCCTGCCAGCGCAGCGATGGCCTCGGCACGCAGGTATTTGGTCTGACTCTTGATGGCATGCGCAATCGTAGACATTTGCTCTAGATCGCGGGCGGCAAGCGCTGCCGAGAGCGACGCACTCAGCCGGGGCATTTCGGACGCAAAGATCTGCAGGAAGGTATCGACCCGTTCCTGATCATGACCCATCAACTCACGCAACAACGTCAAATCGATCATGATGTAACAGTCTGGAGCACCCGTTCCATTTTCAACAGGAGCTCACCCGTATCGATGGGTTTGGTAATGCAGTCGTTCATGCCCGCCTCGAGATAGCGTGCGACATGTTCGGGCAGTGCGCTTGCTGAGAGGCCGAGGATAGGGATTACACGTTTCTCCGGGTCGGCGAGGGTGCGGATGGCCCGGGTGGCCTGGGTACCGTTCATGACGGGCATTTTGATGTCCATGAGAATGATATCATAGGTGTATTGCCGCACCTTTTCCAGGGCAATCTGCCCATTGTCGGCCATCTCGATGCGCACTTCCGGGATGTGCTTGGTCAGCAATTCCTGCGCAAGCATCTGATTGAACAAGGTGTCTTCTACGACAAGTACGTGAAGCCCCCGGAGCTTGGTGGCAGGTATTGGTGCCGGCGCACTGGTCAACTGTTGCCGGGAGATCCCAAAGGTGAGCGTAAACTGAAATGTCGTGCCGGCTCCTGGAGCGCTCTGCACAGTGATGCTGCCGCCCTGTTGTTCTACGAGCTGCTTGGAAATGGAAAGGCCAAGGCCGGTACCGCCATACTTGATGTAGGTGTCATCGTCGGCCTGCTTAAAGCTTTCAAAGATCCGCTCGAGGTTGCCGGCGTCGATGCCGACCCCTGTGTCGGCGACACGGAATGCCAGGGTGACCGATTCCTGATGGCGTTCCACCATGCGTACCTCGATGCTCACCTGGCCGGAATCCGTGAACTTCACCGCGTTGCCCGTGAGATTGAGCAGGATCTGGTTGAGGCGTACGGGATCTCCGGTCAGATGATGGGGAACATCCGGGGCGATCTGCGTGACAAGTGCAAGTCCTTTCTCCTGCGCTTTCAGGCCCAAGGTGGTGGCCACCTGCCGCAGGCTGACATCCAGATCGAATGGTTTGTTGACAAAGGTAAACTGGCCAGACTCGATCTTGGCATGGTCCAGCAAGTCGTTGATGATGGTCACCAGGTGCTCGGACGACTCGCGGATCGCTCCTGCATATGCGTCATGACGCGCGTGGCCGGGACTCTCTTGCAGCAGCTTGCTCATACCGACGATGGCGTTCATCGGGGTCCTGATCTCGTGCGAAATATTCGCCAAAAACTGTGATTTGTACTGTGCCGAACGCTCGGCGATCTCTTTTTCCTGCCGCAGCATCAGTTGTCGCTGCCGGTTGCGGTACATCGCGTACAGGACAGATAGCAGGAAAACGATGACGAGCGCTTTGAACCAGCTCGTTTGCCAAAAAGACGGACTGACCGCGAGTGCCACCTCCAGACCGTTTTCGGTCCAGACGCCGTCTGCGTTGGCTGCTTCGACGCGAAATGTATAGGCACCAGGGTCGAGATTGGTGTAGGTCACCTTATTCTCGCTGCCGAGCATGCGCCAGTCGGCATCGAAGCCCTCCAGTTTGCATTTGTAGGTATTTTGATCCGGACGGAGGAAGTGCAACCCCACAAAAGTGAAAGTGACCACATTGTCCCGGTGCGAAATCCGGATCTGCCGCGCTTCCTCCACCGGTACGCCGATATCGTAAGGGGCGTCCTGGACTTCAAATCCCGTCATCACCAGGCGAGGCGGAGTGGCATCCCGCTCGATGCGTTCGGGCCGGATCTTGTAATACCCGTTCTGACCTCCAATATAGACCTCGCCTGCCGGGCTGACGGCCGCACCGGTATTGAGCTGCTGCAGTTCGTTGCGGATATTGAAGTGACGTACAAACCCTTCATCCGGCCGAAACTGCGTGATCGTGCTCGTACCGGAGACCCAAAGATTACCCTGGTGGTCAGGCACTGCATCGACCAGTTTGTTCTCGGCCAGCCCATCGTCGGTCGTGTAGAATGTGAAGGTGCGGTCACTGGTTTTGAAGCGCGTGAGTCCGTAAGAACTGGTGATCCAGATATCACCGTGGGCGTCAAGGGTAAAACTGCTCAGTGTTCCTTCCAGAACATGAGACTGGTGCTCGGGCGGCCGGATCATCTCAAACCTGCCCGTGGCATGGTCGAAGCGACCGAGGGCCGATGCCCCCATGAAGTACGTCCACAGGACGTTGGGCGACTCCTGAGCCAGATAGCGGATATTGTTGACGGGCAAGTCGGGATAATCGTCCATGGGCTGATACCAGGTCACGGCACGCGTCTGCTTGTGCAGGTGTCCGAGCCCGTAGTAGGTGCCAAGCCAGACGTAGTCCGGGTCCTCCTGATCCTGCTCAATCTTGGCAATGAATGCACGTTCCAGAATACTGCCCGCGTCTACACGCTCAAATACCTCAAATTCACCTCTGGCACGAAAAATGCCGATCGCCGTCGGGTTGACAACCGACGACCAGATACTTCCATCCGTATCGAAAAAGAACGCAAACGCGCGGAGATGGTGCAGGGCGCCATTGATCTTGTACGGAATTGCCCGAAAATCAATCGCGCCATTCTGCTTGTAGACACCATTCATCGTGGAGACAAGCAGTCCGCCGTCAGGCATGAAGCCGAAGCCTCTCACATCGTTGGCCCGGCTTGATGCACCGCTTTCCAGGCGTACCCATTCAATACCGCTGTCGCGCAGGCGCAGCTTCCAAATACCGTCGACCCGCCCCATCCACAGGTCACCAAGATGATCCATGTGCATGCAGACAGGTCCGACGTTTGTGACTCTGTCAGGATCGGCCGATACCCGGGAGACAAACCGGTGATGATTCCCGGTACGCGGATCGAACACCACCAGGCCATAATTGGCAAATGACAACCACAGACGGCCGGAGGGGTCGGTCAGCATCTGGGAAACGTTGCTCTGCAGACTATCCGGTAGCTGACTGCGTTTGACGACGCCAGTCTTTGCGTCCCACCACAACAAGCCGGTAAACGTCGCGAGCCAGAACTGATCTTGGCCAGCAGGTTGTACATCTCGTACAGCCAAATGCACACTTTCGGTCTCCTCCGGTGCGAGGATGATACGCTTGAACGTTGAGTCAGCTTCGGAATAGGCAAATACCCCGGCGTTGGTAATGCAGAGCAGTGATCCATCGCTCAGCTCGACAATGCGATTTTTGTAGAGGGTCGCTCGCCGGTCCCGATGCTGGATGACGGCATCATGCTCAAAACGTCGGGTTGCGGTGTCAAACCGGGCAATACCCGAAGATGTGCCCACCCAAATCTCACCACGGCTGTTCTCGAGGACCGAGTACACCTTGTTGCGCTCTTTCAATCCACGTTCAATCAGCGCAGGGTGAGGGGCGTGTCGCGTCACGTGCCAGGTGCGTCGGTCCAGTACGTCCAGGCCACTCGCGGTCCCCACCCACAGATTTCGTGAGCGGTCTTCATACAGGGTGTAAACCACCGGATGAGAGATGGACGTGCTGTCGAGGACATTGTGCCGGAACGGAATAAACGAGCGCCCGTCGGAACGATAGAGGCCCTCTGCGGTACAAAACCACAGGAAACCATAACTGTCTTCGCGGATCTGGTACACGAATGCGCGGGGCACAGCAGGGTCTGCACTGAGGTATTCAAAGCGTGCATCGCCAAATTGCCCGGTTGACCAGGGAATGGCCAGCAAGAACAGGGTGGAGGTCAGGATGACCGACCGCCACAGTGGCCCCCAAAATGCTATTTCCGGAATGCACCGAACCATCAGCGGTGGGTTGCTGGATACTTGAAGATACGGAAAGCACGCGCTGCACCTAGTTGCGCACGTGGGCATAGACCATCGCTGGAATGTCGCGCCGCTTCATGCGGGTCAAGGCCAGATCTGTCTGCGAGTCGAGAAAGCGGCGCATCTGATCGCGCCAGCCGGGCCCGTTGAGATCCACGATCTCACCATTGACAAGCAGGAAATAGTGTTCGGAGACTTCATAAAACCCCTTGGTGCGACCGCCCCCTTGCTGTCTTGCAATCGATTCTCCCGCATAGAATTCGTAGATCGGTCTGCGCAGCAACGTGACAGGACCACTGACAACCGACTGCAGGAAGATGCGCTCATTCGCTTCGCCAAACGGATTGTGCATGCGCCTGACATTGGGGACACTCAGGTAGGTGAGGTGCTCGTCTTGAAAGTCAAATCCAAACCCGGCGATCTCGGGCGGGGTTACGATCATCCCTTCGGAATCTGCTGTCTCCCTGAAATAGACCCGCCAATTGATCAGATGGTCAACGACTTCCGTAGAGCTGAATCGGGTCGGGATGGTAAGTTTGCCCCAGACCGTATCTTTTTCGTGGGTCAGGTAATACCCGGATACATCCCTGGTTTGGGCAATCACCTGCAGCGAGCAGGCAGACAGAACCACAACACAAATGCGTCTTAACCTAAACATCCTTATCAAGATACGAAGTCGTACCAGGGACTTTTCCGAATTAACAGATATTTAAGGTGTACATGAATCATGACCAGATGCTCCCGCCAGATCAGATCAAGGCGATTGCCAGTGGTCAGCGCAAGCAAACCCGGAAGCTTCTCGATGACCTTTCAGGGATGAAGGACAGGGAAGTCGATGCGCTGTTCCATGATGCGCACGACGCCGTGTTTGCCCGGACCGATTGTATGACTTGCGCCAACTGCTGCAAGACCACGGGACCCCTGTTCAATCAGCAGGATATCGACCGACTGGCACACCACCTGGGCCTGCGCCCCGGGTCGTTTGTGGAATCGTATCTGAGGGTCGATGAGGATGGGGATCTGGTGCTCAGGTCAGTGCCATGCCCGTTTCTGGAAGAAGACAATGCCTGCGGCGTGTACGAGATCAGACCGAAGGCCTGCCGTACGTATCCGCATACCGATCGCCGTCGTCAATCAGGTATCCTCGACCTGACAGCAACCAATGCCGAGATCTGTCCCGCAGTGTTCGAGATCCTTCAGGTGATCCGCCGCAATCTGGACTGCTGAGCCCCTACTGATGATACGCCGGATTGTGCGCTAGCGTAGCTCCGCAAGTCGCACATGTTCCCGCTGATGCAGCTCCACCGGCGCAACCGCTTGGACAGGTGTAGTGATACACACCGGCAGCGTTGGTTGCGGCCGGAGGTGTCGGCGTTGTCGTCCCTGGAGTCACCGTAGGTGTGGTCGTGGCAGCGTTGTTTTGTGAATGATAGGCCTGGTTGTGCGTGTATTCAGTACCGCACACCGGACAGGTACCTGCCGAGGGCCCACCGCTGCCTTCACAGTTGTTCGGGCAAATGTAATGCTGTACGCCGCCAGCTGCCGCCACGGTCGAACCGGCCGGCGGTGGCGTGATCGTCGGACTGGTTGTCGGGGGAGGTGTCGTTGGCTGGTTCTGCAACCCCAGCGATTCACGTGCGTTGTCCCGTACGTCGTTATCCTTGCTTCCACCGCACGCTACCAAAACCACTGCCAATGCAGCTACCAGGAGAAGAGTGTATTGTTTCATTGATCGTATTTAATATGTATAACTGCCTAATCCTAGGTCAGGTTGTGCAAAGGTACGATAAACCAAATGAAATGGTACGCACCAAAATACCACCAGATCTGTCCTCTGATGGCATGAGCGGCTGCAGATGACAGCTCGTCGGCTGATCTACGGCAGAATGTGGTATTTTGCCGCATACAAATCAATGATCAACTCATGGTAGCAGATTGGGTGAGAGTGTACCGGAGCGAAGAAGAGTACCAGGCCGTACTGATTCGCGAATTACTGGAAAACTATGATTTGCATCCGGTTCTGATGGACCGCAAGGACGACGAATTCCGGATTGGATATGCGGAAGTGTATGTTGCGCCCGAAGAGTCGGAGCGGGCCCGGCAGATCATCGAGGAGAATCAGAAACCCTGAGCGGGTGTGCACATCCGCTCTATGCGAATGTGCACGTCGCCATCGTGATTCTCGATCTTCATGATGACACCACCCGGTTGACCTTGCCGGTGATCCAGTGGTCAGGCAGTGGAACTGTGCCCTTTTCGGAGCCTCCAGACGCACTCCCTGTTTGAGAACTCACAAACCCGGAATAGTTGCTCCGACGCGCACCCATGTGCACTACTGCACGATGGCCGCTGCGGTGTTGAGTCAGTCGCTGCAGTGCAGTTGATAAAGACCAGTGCTCCAATGATCCGCGTTCTTTCATGAAGGGCTAACTCCCGGTGTGCAGGAAGGTTACAGGAATGTCAAGGATTTTTCAAGTCCGGGCTGTTTTATCGCGCGTACTCTTAACAACTTCCGGCACGTTTCTTGTACATATTAGGTATTGTTTTAATATCTAAAAATGTGTTAACAAAAGAAATATGCCAGGTCTGTAGAGCGTTTTGCGTGCGCCAGGCATAGTTCGTTCAGTCATTCTCAAGCCAAAAACATTCAAGCTCATGAAGTTGTACAACTTGTTCGCCATGGTAGCGTGCGTTCTTGTGATCGCCAGTTGCACGAAGGAATCGACAACGACCGAATTCAAGGACGACGAATTTGAACTCTACATTGATTTTTGGAACCCGGACGGGGACAATCCCCAGATCAGGTTTGACGAAGCGAACTCATCCCCTGAAGTGAAGATCGATTTCAGCAAGACGTTTGCCGGTGTGGCCGTACCACCTAATTTCACCAACGTGATCATCGAGAACGTGCGGATCATCGATGACAACGGGGTCAACTACCACATCAACGAGATCAAGGCCTATGAATGGCGGGAGGACATCAACGACTGGAAGCACGATGTCGAATTCGTCATGGAATTTGATCAGGTACAGGACCTCAACGTAATGATGGTCCTGGATGCCAGTGCATCCCTGGGCAGCGACTTCGCCAACGTGAAAGCATTTGCGAAGAATTTCATCGGCCAGGTGTTTGACGACATCTCGTCGGCCAAGATCGGGGTTGTCGATTTCTCTGACGTCATCAACTCCTTTGCGCCGACCAGCAACCAGACCTCGCTCAACAGCTACATCGACGGTATCGAGCAGGGCCCGTTTACGACCCTGTACGAGGCAATGGCCGTGGGCATTGACCATCTGAACGGGTCTTCCGCTGAAAGCAAGGCGATCCTGACGTTTACCGACGGCACCGACAACAACTCGCGGCCGCAGTTTACACCGTCATATATCGTCAATCAGCTGAACAACGACCCGAGCGGGGTTGGTATCACCAGCTTCACCATCGGGTTTGATGGCAACGGAGGTGTGGACCGTCCCGTACTCGAACAGGTCACCGCCAATGGAGGTGCTGCGGCATTCCCGCGGACGATCAACGAACTCGAAGTGGTGTTTGACCGCTTCTCGCAGCAAATTGCCACGGTCTACAACCTGACCTACGTGCGCAACCAACAGGTCATCGACGAGGCCACGCCAGCCAAGCTGCGGTTTGTCCTCAAATCGAGCCCGCGCCAACAGTAAATCATTATTTCCAAAACAGTAACACGAAGGCGCCTGTGCAAGCAGGCGCCTTTTTTTCATGTGCCTGACCTGATGGCGAAACGAAGTGAAGCCCGTCAGGGCTCAGGTATTCAGCTTTGGAGATGGAAATATGTTAGAAATATTTAATGTGGTAGTATTTCTACGAAATACCCTGGATCACTAAACTGCTTCTGTCATCGACTTGGGATCACGTTACCTCGCCAGCGCATCCAGGAACACCTTGTCGCGATCTACGGTAAAGATCTTCTTGTCTACCCGGCCAGGCCGTACTTCCGTGGCAATGATCTCCATGTCGTAGAGATCATTGGTCTTCAAAATGGCCAGCATGCAGCCGGGCAGGAGTTCGGCCAAATGGTCGAATCCGCCATCCCTGTAGTTGGCATACCAGGCAGGGTCGATGGCCAGGTCGGTGGCTATGAAGAAGCGTGTGTCGATGCGCTCAAAATGCGGATATTCCGCTTTGGGAATGGCGACAGAATGCACCTCCCGACACGGATATCCGAGGATCCGCTGGCTGCCCAGCAAGGTGAACGTCGTCTCATGCCCGGAATAGCGCGTATCAGTAAAGTAGGTCGTATCCAGGTCGGGAAACTGCAGGTAGTAGCGATGTTCGTCTTTGAGCCGGATGCTCTTGCGGACGGAGCGTCCCTGGGAGTTGAAATACTCCTGCACAAAGTCTCCTTCTTTAAAGGTCATGACCATGCGATTGCCCTGCAGACGGGCCAGTTCGGTGAGGCTGAAATTGGGATCGCGCGTCTTGTAAATGATCTGATACTCGATCTCGCCTTCGAAGTAGTCACCACCTCCCGGCCGTTGACAGCTCGTTGTCGTGAGCAGTATCCCGATCGTGAGAAATAAGAGCCCTGGCAGCCGGCAGAACACCGTATGATCCATGTTGGCGTTAAAATAGGGGATGTATCTGGAAACGCCGGAATCAGATGCAGCTACAAAAACCACGCTGCAGGGTTCCGGCGATCCGACACCCCTATTCCAGTCGCGACAATCCGAAAGCCAGCCCCAGGCTCAACTGTACGTTGCGTGCTCCGAGGTTATCTCCGACCTGAAATGCCTCTTCGCGAATGTCACCCAGTCCCAGGAAGGCCCGCGCATCTGCGTTGAGCCAGATCCGCGGGGCAACGCGATAGTTGACGCCCACACCGCCTGACAGGTCCAGCGCAAATCCCTTGAACTGATCATCCACTTTGATGTCATTGACTTTGGAACCGAGCAGGAAGCCAGGTGCAAATCCGACATAGAATTTCGGACGTAAAGGATCACCCAGTTGGCCGAGGAACACGTTGTAATAGAGCGGGATGCGCAGATAGTCGAGGTCTCTGTCCACTCCGGCAAGCGCATAGCCCTCCTGTGAATACAGGATATCCACGGTGACGCCCGACGTCTCATTGATACTATATGTACTGGTCAGGCCCAGCACCAATCCGGTTGTCGTTTCCGAACCATCAAGGTTGCTGACATTATTGAAGTTGATCCCGACCCTGGGACCGATGGAGGTATTGTCCGTTTGACTCAGTCCGGTCTGGCTCATGCCGAACAGGCACGCGAGTGCGATCAGCAAAATTGGGAATTTCATCGTTGTTCCTGTTTTGAGTTTACGAATCCAGCTGGCCATCCGCGGCCATCTTCTTGAGTTCGTCATCGGCAAGGATCACGACCTCAACACGCCTGTTGAGTTGCCTGCCTTCCGCGGTGCTGTTGTCGGCTACGGGGTCGGATTCTCCATATCCGGTCGTCGAGATCCGGTTTGTCGTGATACCCAGCTGGCTGAGATAACCGGCTACTGCGTCGGCGCGCTGTATCGAGAGTGTCTTGTTGTACGAAGCCGCTCCCTGGCTATCGGTATGTCCGAGAATGCGAACCTCCGTTTTGTCGTATTCCTTGAGGCTTGTGGCCAGCGTACGCAGGTTGCTCCTGGTTTCGGCCCGCAATGCGTATGAGTCGAAATCGAATAGCAGGCCCGAATCAAAACTCACCACAATGCCTTCACCGACACGTGTGACGGTGGCATTCTCACCGAGATCATCTGCAATGTCCCGGGCCTGTTTATCCATGTAAGCGCCTACCAGGCCTCCGGCGACACCGCCGATCGCTGTTCCGAGCAAGATGCCAACGGCCTTGTTTTTCTTGGTCAACAAAGCACCGGCCGTTCCACCTACCGTAGCTCCGATCACGGCACCTTTCGTTTTTCTGCTTGCGCTGCATGACATCTGTGTTGTTCCCAGCAGCACCAGGGCGGCCAGGAAATACATGCTGAGCTTTTTCATTGGCGTCTTCATATCCGGTATGATTGGTTTCTCAATGATCGCATGGCACGGTCAACCGAGATGACGGCGATGACCACGTGCTGTAAAGCGTAAATCAACAAAGGGGAGAGAGAAATCAACAAAGGGGAGAGGAAGATGAAGGCGTCAACCGGTGATCAGTGATCACACTCCAGGTCCGCTTCTGATGCGAAAAGAACGACCTTCGCCTGTGAATTATTGTAGCCTGCCTACGCCTCTGCCAGCTGCTTGTACTTGCCCTTGCTCTTTCTGATCCGGACCGACACAACTTTGTACTCCGGACACATGGCCTCCGAGTCGTGGACATCCGACGTAATATCGTTGACCATGATCTCCGGGAAGTGGAACGTAGTACTCAGGATGCCGGGTTTGACCTCATCGGTCAGCCGCGCCTTGATGTCCACCTTGCCGCGCGGCGACTCGATGCAGACCATATCACCGTCTGCGATCTGATTGTCGGCGGCATCCTGCGGGTGGATCATCAGGACGTCTTCCGTCAGGAGTTCCACATTGCCCGTGCGCCGGGTCATGGTGCCGCAGTTGTAATGCTCCAGCTCGCGGTTGGTGGTTAGGATATAGGGATAGTCTTTCTGATGTTGCACGATCTCCTCCGACTCACGGAAGTCGTGGTACTGGAACTTGCCCAACCCACGCTTGAACTGGTCGACATGGATGATCTCCGAATCCGTTCCGTCTGGTGCGACCGGCCATTGCAGGCCATTGTCTCCCAGGCGATCCCAACGGATGCCGGCAAACATCGGGACGATCTGTGAGATCTCCTCAAGCATTCCTTCCGGCGTGTAATCCGGCTGCGGGTAGCCCATGCGGTTCATGATCTCCACAATGATCTGGCCATCCGGTTTGGTGCCTTCCAGCGGCGGGATGACCTGCTGCACGCGCTGTACACGGCGCTCGCCATTGGTAAACGTTCCGCTCTTTTCGAGGAAGGAAGAGGCCGGCAGGATGACATCGGCATACTTGGCGGTCTCCGTCATGAAGATCTCCTGCACGATCACGAAGTCCGTGCTTTGCAGCGCCTTGATCACCTTTTGCGTGTTGGGGTCGGTCTGGACGACGTCTTCGCCAATGATCCAGAGGGCCTTGAGCTTGCCTTGCAGGGCAGCGTCAAACATCTCCGGGATCTTGTAGCCGATGTGCTGCGGTAGCTCAACACCATAGAACGCTTCATATTTGGCTTTCACTTCGGGCTTGGTGACATCGAGGTAGCCAGCACCCTGGTGAGGTTGCACGCCCATGTCGGCTGACCCCTGCACGTTATTCTGTCCGCGCAATGGGTTGACACCCACGCCTCGCCGGCCGATGTTGCCGGTCAGCATCGCCAGCTCGGCGATCTGCATAACGGTGAAGGTACCCTGCGAATGTTCGGTGACACCCAGGCCATGGAATGACATGGCATTGCCGGCGGTGGCATACGCGATGGCTGCAGCGCGCACCTGCTCACGCGGCACACCGCTCACTTCTTCCATCTTGTCGATATCCAGCTCCAGCAAAGCGTTCACAAAATCCTGGTAGCCCTCGGTGCGTGTTTCCACAAAATTCTGGTCTACCAATCCCTCCTTGACGATGTAATACATCATCATGTTGAGCACCGCCACATTGGTGCCTGGCCGCAATTGCAGGTGGTGTTGCGCAAATTTGGCAAGCTCAATTTTCCGCGGATCGATCACGATCAGGGTCTTGCCCTTCATGGCCTGCTGCTTGAGCCGCGCTCCGGTCACCGGGTGCGCGTCTGTCGGGTTGGCACCGATGATCATGATGCAGTCAGTGACCTCCATGTCTTCCACCGAATTGGTGGCGGCACCCGTTCCGAATGTTCGCTGCATCCCGAGCGCGGTAGGAGAGTGGCAGACCCTGGCACATCCATCGATGTTGTTGGTGCCAATCACGGCACGGATGAACTTCTGCATCAGGTAGTTCTCCTCGTTGGTGGTACGTGAGGAGGAAATACCGGCGATGTAGTCCGCACCAAACTCGTTCTTGTATGTGGTGAGTTTCTCTGCGATGTAGTCGTATGCCTCATCCCAGGACACTTCCTCAAACTCGCCATTACGCCTGATCATGGGAGAGCGCAGGCGCTCCGGGTGGTTATAGAACTTGAAGGCATAGCGTCCTTTGAGGCAGGTGTGCCCATGGTTGACCTCCGCATCGTAGGGAGCGCGGATCGACAGGATCTCATCCTCGTTGGTGGCCACCTCGAGATTACAGCCCACTCCGCAGTATGTGCATACCGTGCGTGTTTTCTCGGTCGCCATGATCGCCTTCGACTGGAAGACATCCGAGATGGCTGACGTCGGGCACGCCTGGGCGCATGCGCCGCAGCTTACGCAATCCGA